>NZ_JBFBDP010000007.1:0-294657 GCF_040701585.1 Streptomyces sp. NPDC093801
TCACGTTGATCGCGGGGAAGAGGAGGTCACCGGCCTGCATCATCTCGTAGAGGCGGTGGACACCGGTGGTGGTCTCCTCCGTCACGCCGCGGATCTCGGAGGCGAGCTGGGTCCACTTCTGGGGGGACTCGGCGAGCGTGCGGTTGAGCAGGGTCAGGATGTGGCCGTACTCCTCGGAGTCCGCCGTGGACGGGTCCGGGGCCGCGCCGGCCTTCTCGAACTCGACGCCCTTGTGGACGAGGAGGGTGGCGTCACCGCCGTCGTCGAGGATCATGTTCGGGCCGCCGGTGGGGGTGTTCGGCCAGGTCAGCGCCTGCTCCGTGCACCACCAGTACTCCTCCAGGGTCTCGCCCTTCCAGGCGAAGACCGGAACGCCCTGCGGGTTCTCCGGGGTGCCGTTCGGGCCGACGGCGATGGCGGCGGCCGCGTGGTCCTGGGTGGAGAAGATGTTGCAGGAGGCCCAGCGGACGTCGGCGCCGAGCGCGACCAGGGTCTCGATCAGGACGGCCGTCTGCACGGTCATGTGCAGGGAGCCGGTGATGCGGGCGCCGGCCAGCGGCTGCGCCCCGGCGTACTCCCGGCGGATCGACATCAGACCCGGCATCTCGTGCTCGGCCAGGGTGATCTCCTTGCGGCCGAAGGCGGCAAGGGAAAGGTCGGCGACCTTGAAGTCCATGGGTGCTGCTCCTCATGGGTCGAGAGGTGGGTACGGCTGAGCCGCGCACGGGCGAGCCGGTGCGCCGAGCACAGTCCGCCGCGGGGCCCTCTCTCCCCTCGGCCGGTCACGAGGACCGCCCGACCGCCATCAGCAGCGACGCCTGACACTGATGACGAATCTACACCGGTCGACGCGGCGGGCCCCAGCCCGCAGGGGAGGAGTACCGCCCCGATTCCGGGGCGTACGGCGGAAGGTTCGGGGTCATTCGGACTTTTGATCCACTCCTCGTGCGGTGGCGACGGCCCTGTTCCGCGAGCGTGCCCGGCGGTGTGCGGGCAGTGTCCGAATCGGTATGTGCGGACTTGGTGCACCAGGGCCCCGGCGGCGTCCGCCGTGCCGGCGTCGACCTACGATGCAAGGCAGGTACATCGGAAGGGACGAAATGACACACAGGCCAGGGCGCAGGCGCGGGATCGCGGCGATCGTCCTGCTGGTGCTCGGGGCGGTCATCCTGGGAGGGGTCACGGTGGCGAAGGCCGTCAACCCTCCGGCGCGCTACTCGGAGGGCAGGGCGGCCGGCTGGCAGATGGCGCCGACCTACACCGACGGGGAGAGCATCTACCTGGAGCCGGTGGCGGCGGGGAAGCTGCGCCGGGGTGACATCGTCCTCGCGTCCGTTCCGTGGTCCCTGCAGAAGACGCAGATGAACCGGGTCATCGCGGTGGCCGGGGACCGCATCCGCTACAGGCCGAGCAGCAAGATCGCCGGCCAGTACCGCCTGGTGCTCAACGGGGAAGCGCTGGACGAGCCGTACCTGGAGCAGTGGAAGAACCCGTCGGCGGTGGCCTTCGACGTGACGGTGCCCGAGGGGTACCTGTTCCTGATGGCCGACAACCGGATGAACTCGGACGGCTCGCAGTACGCGAACAACGGGCCGGTCGCGGCGGACAAGGTCGTCGCCAAGGTCGTGATGTACCCGATGGCCAAGCTGGCCGTGTGGGGGCAGCTGGCCGGTGCGCTGGTGATGGTGGCCGGCGCGGTGCTGGCGTTCGCGGCCCGGCGGGCCGGGCGGCGGGACCGGGCGGCGGCGGCCGTCCCCGCTCCGGCGGCCGTGCCCGTGGCCGTGGCTGCGGCGCCGGACCGGGCTCCGGCGGCGTCCGGTGAGCGCGCGGACGTGCAGTCGTAGCGTCCCTTCCGTACGGGCGAAGGCCCCCGCGGCTCGTCGTGAGCCGCGGGGGCCTTCGTGCGTCCCGTGCCGGTCCTGTGTGCCGGTCCTGTGTGCGCGGTCCGGCCGGTCAGCCGTCGGTCTTCGCCGCCTTGGAGGCCTTGGCGGCCTCGGGGTTGTAGATGTCCGGCTCCAGGTAGATCACGCGGGCGATCGGGACGGAGGCGCGGATGCGGGCCTCGGCGGCGTTGATGGCGTTGGCCACCTCGGTCGCGGTGTCGTCGTGCTGGACGGCGATCTTGGCGGCGACCAGGAGTTCCTCGGGGCCGAGGTGCAGGGTGCGCATGTGGATGACGCCGGTGACGGTGTCCCCGTCCACGAGCGCGGCCTTGATCTTCTCGACCTCGGCCGTGCCGGCGGACTCGCCCAGCAGCAGGGACTTGGTCTCCAGGGCCAGGACGACGGCGATGACGAGCAGCAGCGCGCCGATGCAGACGGTGCCGATGCCGTCCCAGACGCCGTCGCCGGTGATCAGGGCGAGGCCGACGCCGAACAGGGCGAGGACGAGGCCGACGAGCGCGCCGAAGTCCTCCAGCAGGACCACGGGGAGCTCGGGGGCCTTGGCGCTCCTGATGAACTGGGTCCAGGACTGGCTGCCGCGGGTCTCGTTCGACTCCTTGATCGCGGTGCGGAAGGAGAAGCCCTCCGCGACGATCGCGAAGACGAGCACGCCGACGGGCCAGTACCAGGCCTCGATGGGGTGCGGGTCGTGGATCTTCTCGTAGCCCTCGTAGATGGCGAAGAGGCCGCCGACGGTGAAGAGCACGATGGAGACGAGGAAGGCGTAGATGTAGCGTTCGCGCCCGTACCCGAAGGGGTGTTGCGGGGTGGCCTCGCGCTTCGCCTTCTTGCCTCCGAGCAGCAGCAGGCCCTGGTTGCCGGAGTCGGCGACCGAGTGGACGCTCTCCGCGAGCATCGACGAGGAGCCGCTGAAGAGGAATGCCACGAACTTGGCCACAGCGATGGCCAGGTTGGCGGCGAGTGCCGCCACGATCGCCTTGGTGCCGCCCGACGCGCTCATGGGTGCTGGATGTCCTTTCCTGGCCACTGGCTACGGCCGCACATTGTTGCAGCTGCCCGTGCGGCCGATGCCGTGTCAGACGATGACGGTGGCCCGGAAGACGGTGCCGTTTCCGGACAGTTCGACCGTTTCGCCTGCGGGGACGAACACCGACTCGCCCGGCACCAGGGCCAGTTCGCCGGCCTGCGCCGAACGCGCCGTGCACTGCCCGGCGGTGCAGAGCAGGATCTGCGGGGTGGTGTCCGGGAGGGTGTGGGGGGCGCCGCCGGGGGCCAGGGCGAAGCGGGAGAGGCGGAACTCGTCGATGGGGGTCTCGTAGACCTCCTCGCCGTCGGCCTCGGGGCGCAGGACGCCGGGGGCGCTGGGCTCGAAGACGACGACCTTCAGCAGTTCGGGGACGTCGACGTGCTTGGGGGTGAGCCCGCAGCGCAGGACGTTGTCCGAGTTCGCCATGAGTTCGACGCCGAGGCCGTCGAGGTAGGCGTGCGGGATGCCGGCGCCGAGGAACATGGCCTCGCCGGGCTGGAGCCGCACGTGGTTGAGGAGCATGGCCGCGATCACGCCCGGGTCGCCGGGGTAGTCGTGGACGAGGCCGGCGTACGGCGCGTACGGGCCGCCGATGCGCTCGGCGGCGGCCGCGGTCTCGGCGACGGTGTGGGCCATCTCCGCGCGGTCGGCGCCGAGGACGGCGGTGAGGACCTCGCGCAGGGCCGCCTCCTCGGGGTGGGCGCGCAGGAGGTCGACGTACGGCTTCAGGGAGTCGACGCCGAGGCCTTCGAGGAGGTCGGCGGCCTCGGTCGGCGGGCGGAAGCCGCACAGGCCGTCGAAGGGGGTGAGGGCGCAGATGAGTTCGGGCTTGTGGTTGGCGTCCTTGTAGTTGCGGTGGCCCGCGTCGATGGGGACGCCGCGCCGCTCCTCGTCCTCGAAGCCGGCCTTGGCCTGGGCGAGGTCGGGGTGGACCTGGACGGAGAGGGGGGCGCCGGCGGCCAGGATCTTCAGGAGGAACGGCAGGCCCGGGCCGAACTTCGCGACGGCGGCGGAGCCGAGCTCGCCCTCGGGGTCGGCGGCGATGACGGCCGACAGGGTGGTCTCGCCGGCTCCGCGGTCGAGGCGGGAGGGGGCGCCGGGGTGGGCGCCCATCCACATCTCGGCCTGGGGCTCACCGGTCGGCTCGACCCCGAGGAGGGCCGGGATCGCGGTGGTGGATCCCCACGCGTAGGGGCGGATCGTGTTCGTCAGGCGGTCCATCGTCGTCTTTCTGGATCTGGTGCGGTGCGGGCACGGGTGTGTGCCTCAGCTCTGTCCCCGGGTCGCCAGCGCCAGGTAGGCGGTGGCGAAGTCGGTGACGGCGAGGAGTTCGGCGAGCTGTTCCAGTTCTCCGCCCTCCTCCGGTTCGAGCTCGCTGATGGCCGTGTCGTGGCTGAGGGCGAGCTCGCGCGCGGCCGGTGCGGCGGTGAGCCCGCCGGTGGGCCGGTCGCGCAGCAGTACGACGCGGGCGCGCAGGGCCTGGGGCTCCTCGACGCGGTCGCGGAAGAAGTCGTCGGGGTCGGCTCCGGCGGCGAAGGCGCCGGCGAGCAGCACGCCGTGCCGGGGCAGGGCCTCGGGGAGGTCGGCAGCGAGCGCGGGGCGGCCGGCGAGCTCGGCGAGGGTCGCGGCGAAGCGGCGGCCGGCCGGGCCTGCGCCGGTGCCCTCGCTCCAGATGAGCGGCAGGGAGTCGGCGAGCTCGGCGGCGAGGGTCTTGGCCGGGTTGGAGTAGGTGGCGATGGCCGGGCCGCAGCGTTCGGCGGTGCGGTCGAGGCGGTCGGCGACGCGCTGGAGGGTGTCGGGGGCGGCCGCGATCAGCCCGACCTTGTCGAGGAGCAGCAGCAGCGGGGTGAGCAGGGCCCACAGGGCGCCGGGTCCGGCCGCGGCGGATTCGTCGTACTCCTGGTACGGGGCCTTGGCCATCGGTACGAGGAGTCCGTGGGCTCCGTCGACGCTCTCGCTGAGCGGCGAGCGCTCGGGGGCGACGGCGACGACGGTGCAGCCGCGCCGGTAGGCCTGTTCGGCGAGGACGCCGAGGCCGGGTTCGGTGCCGTCGGTGGTGGCGATGAGCAGCAGGTCCACGGGGCCGGCCCAGCCGGGCAGGGTCCAGCGCAGCGCCCCGGAGGCGTGCGCGACGCCGGTGGGGTGGAGGCGGGTGACCGGGGCGGAGGCTCCGGCGAGGGCGCCGAGGAGGTCGGCGACGCCGGTGGCGGCGGTGCCGGGGCCGGCGATGAGCACGGCGCGGGGGCGGCCGTCGGGGCGCAGGTCCGCGAGGCCGGCCTCGGTGGCGTGCCGGGCGGCGGTGCGCACTCTGGCCCCGGCCTCGGCGGCGCCGCGGAGCAGGCCGCGGCGGTCGGCACGGGCGAGATCGTCCGGTGCGTCGAGGAGTGACTCGTCGAGCATGGGGGCCTCCGGCGGTGTTGACGGATCCAGGCTGGTCGAGCGGTGGGGCCGGGTCAGGCGGGGCGGCGGGCCTCGTCGACGAGGAGGACCGGGATGCCGTCGCGGACCGGGTACGCGAGGCCGCAGTCCTGGCCGGTGCAGATCAGCTCGGGGGTGGTCTCGTCCGCCGAGTTGTCCTGGAAGGGGGCGTGGCAGGCGGGGCAGGCGAGGATCTCCAGCAGGCCGGCTTCGAGCGGCATGGGGCGGTTTCCCTTCGGGGGTGCGGATTGGGCGAGGTCAGCGTACCGCCGAGTCACCTGCGGTGCCGCGTGGCTCCGCGGGGTGCCTGGGGGCCGGGGGCCGGGGGCGGGTGCGGCGCCGTCCCGGGGGCTCTGCCCCCGCACCCCCGCGCCTCGATCGTCGGCGGGGCCGGATTTCGCGGGGCGGGGCCGGCCGGGACCGGCCCCGCCGTCACGCCTTACGCGCGGACGAGCGCCAGGACCTCGTCGCGGACCTTGGCGAGGGTGGCTTCGTCGCGGGCCTCGACGTTGAGGCGCAGGAGCGGCTCGGTGTTCGAGGGGCGGAGGTTGAACCACCAGCCGCCGGCGGAGACGGTGAGGCCGTCCAGCTCGTCGAAGGTGACGCCCTCCTGGCCGGCGTAGGCGGCCTTGACCTCGGCGGTGCGGGCGGCCTGGTCGGCGACGGTGGAGTTGATCTCGCCCGAGCCGACGTAGCGGTCGTAGGAGGAGACCAGGTCGGAGAGCGGGCCGTCCTGGCCGCCGAGGGCCGCGAGGACGTGGAGCGCGGCGAGCATGCCGGTGTCCGCGTTCCAGAAGTCCTTGAAGTAGTAGTGCGCGGAGTGCTCGCCGCCGAAGATCGCGCCGGAGGCGGCCATCTCGGCCTTGATGAAGGAGTGGCCGACGCGGGTGCGGACGGGGGTGCCGCCGTTCTCGCGGACGACCTCCGGGACGGACCAGGAGGTGATCAGGTTGTGGATGATCGTTCCGGTGCCGCCGTTGCGGGCCAGCTCGCGGGCCGCGACCAGGGCGGTGATGGCGGACGGGGAGACGCCCTCGCCGCGCTCGTCGACGACGAAGCAGCGGTCGGCGTCGCCGTCGAAGGCGAGGCCGAGGTCGGCGCCCTCGGCCTTCACGCGGGCCTGGAGGTCGACGATGTTCTTCGGGTCGAGGGGGTTGGCCTCGTGGTTCGGGAAGGTGCCGTCCAGTTCGAAGTACATCGGGACGAGGTCGAGGGGCAGGCCCTCGAAGACGGTGGGGACGGTGTGGCCGCCCATGCCGTTGCCCGCGTCGACGACGACCTTCAGCGGGCGGATCGCCGTGAGGTCCACCAGGGACTTCAGGTGCTCGGCGTAGCCGGCGAGGGTGTCCTGCTCGGTGATGGTGCCCGGGACGGTGCCGGCGGGGATCTCGGGGGCGCCCTCGTCGGTCCACTTCTCGGCGAGCTCGCGGATGGTGGCGAGGCCGGTGTCCTGGCCCACGGGGGCGGCGCCGGCGCGGCAGAGCTTGATGCCGTTGTACTGGGCCGGGTTGTGGGAGGCCGTGAACATGGCGCCGGGCAGGTCCAGCTTGCCGGAGGCGTAGTACAGCTGGTCGGTGGAGCACAGCCCGATCAGGGTGACGTCGACGCCGCGGGCGGCGGCGCCGCGGGCGAACGCGGCCGACAGGCCGGGCGAGGAGGGCCGCATGTCGTGGCCGACGACGATGGCGCTCGCACCGGTGACCTCGACGAACGCCGCACCGAACAGTTCGGCCAGCGGCTCGTCCCACTCGTCCGGTACGACGCCGCGTACGTCGTAGGCCTTGACGATGTTCGAAAGATCTGCGGCCACTGCCTGCCCTCCTGAGGATTACGTGCGGTGGGGCAAACCTACCTTGTACGGAGAGTGGCTTTTCAGACGATCCGGGTGTCAGGGGTCGGGCGAACGCAGGACGCGCAGGTGTCCGCGACGCGTCTCGCCGGGCGTCGGCGCGCTCCCGGAGGAGCCTCCCGCCTCGGCCGCGCGCTCGGGCGGACGGGCCGCCTCACGGACGGCGTTGGCCAGGGCTTCGAGGTCGTCGCCGCTGGGGCGGGACGGCCCGGAGCCGTCCGACAGGCGGACGACCTCCCAGCCGCGCGGGGCGGTCAGGCGCTCGGAGTGCTCGGCACACAGGTCATAGCAGTGGGGTTCGGCGTAGGTGGCGAGCGGGCCGAGAACTGCGGTCGAGTCGGCGTAGACGTACGTCAGTGTGGCGACGGCAGGGCGGCCGCACGCGGTGCGCGAACAGCGACGTACAAGGCTCACGACGTTGGACGGTACCGCACTCTTGACCGGGCCGCGACGACTCGCCCCCCGGCCACTCCCCCGTGTCGTGTCCGCGGGGCGGTGACGAACAGGGGCACCGAGTCCGTAATGGTGCGCGATCTTGGCCGGATCGTTCGGGGTGCGAGTCCGCCGCGACACCAGGTCGTGACCGGATCGAGGCCGTGGCGCGTCCTCCCGCGCGGGCTACCCTGCCGGGGTGACGGACAGTTCGCTTCCTCCCCGCCCCGGATCCGACGCGCAGGCCCCCCGGGAGCCCAGAATCCGGCGGCGCGACCGGCACGGCCGCGGGATGCGCGGGCCGCTGGCCCCGCCCCAGGTGCCGCTGTCGGCGAGCCGGGCGGAGCTGTTCGGCGACCTCGTACGGGATTCCGTGGAGCGGCTGGAGCGGCGCTGGCCGCAGCTGGACGAGGTGGAGTTCGTGATCGCGGACGTGCCCGGGCCGCCGGGCGGTCCGGACGCCGGCTGGAACGACGAGGCGGTGCCGCTGGGCGGCCTGGTCGAGGCCCGCGACGGGCGGCCGCCGCGGATCGTGGTGTTCCGGCGGCCGGTGGAGATCCGCGCGAAGACGCGCGACGAGCGGGCGCTGCTGGTGCACGAGATCGTCGTGGAGCAGGTCGCGGAGCTGCTGGGACTCTCCCCGGAGACGGTCGACCCCCGGTACGGGCAGGACTGAGCCCGCCGCGCCGGGGGCCGTCGCCTGCTCAGCGGACCAGGATCGAGGGGTCCTCGACGGCCTTCGGGACGGAGACCCGCGAGCGGTCGTCGGCGAAGGTCTGGACGGTGAACATCGGGATCCCGTCCTGCGGCAGCGTCAGCGTGCGGGCCGCGTACACCGGACCACCGGAGAGGGTCTCGACGGTCAGCGCGTACGGGCCCTTGCCGCCGGCGGGGGCCGGGGTGGGGGTCAGCGCGCGGGTGGTGCCCGCCTTGAGGCTGACCTCCTGGACCGCCGCCTTCCCGCCCTCGGTGCCCGGGGACGCCGTGATGCGGACCCTGGCGTCGGCGCCGGCAGCGGTGAGCGTCAGGGTCGTGGCCTTGTCCTCGGGGCGGTTGTCGGCGACGGTGGCCCGCTCCCCGGCCGGCGGGCTCGCCGGGACGAAGGCCACCTCCTGCTTGGCGCCGGTGCCGCGGACCACCCGCAGCGCCGCCACCACCGGGACGGGCTTCTTCGGGTCGGCGGGGGCCAGCAGCAGCGAGCCCGCCTCGCCGCGGGTGAGGTCGGCCAGCTCCAGGGAGGCGGTCATCCCGGCCTTGACGTGCAGCTGCTCCTTGCCGGCCGGGCTGAGGGGCCCGTTGGGGCCGGACAGCTTCACGTTCAGGTCGGCGTCGTCCTCGCCGGGGGCGAAGGCGACCAGCCGCACCGAGGCGGCGTCCGCCGGGATGCCGGGCAGGACCAGGGAGCCCGCCGGGCCGGCGGCGGCCGGCAGCCAGTCGGAGCCGACGCCGTCCTCGGCGATCTGCGTGGAGGCCCCGACCCGGCCGGAGCTGGTCGTCACGTGCGCGGTGACGTCCTGGAGCTGGGCGTCGGCGGCCAGGGGGGCCAGCCACACCTTGGTGGTGGAGCGGGGTTCGACCGTGATGACGGCGTCGGCGGTGCCCGGCTTGGGCTTGAGCAGGCCGTCGGGGCCGTAGAGCTTGATGCCGACCTCGGCGACGGTGTCGTCGGGGTTGGTGAGGTGGACGTAGTCCTGGCGGCCCTTGGCGGTGCTGACGCCGGGGAACCAGAAGTCCGTGCCGGGCGCGGTGCAGGCGAGGCCGAGCAGGCCGCGCGCCTGGCCGACCGCGACCTTGGTGGTCTGCTGGGCGGTCCAGCCGGGGGCCATGGCCCCCTGGGCGGAGCCCGTCAGTGCCGGCGCCTCGGCGCCGGAGGCGGTGGCCGCGACCGGTGTGCCGGGCACCCTGGGCTCCAGGACGGCCTTGCCCTCCTTGGTGGCCAGCCGGGCCGTGCCCTTGCCGGCGGCCTTCCCTGGGGTCTCCGGGGTGACGGAGGTGTACGTGGTGTCGGCGATGTCCGAGGAGCTGGGCGCCGGGCAGACCAGCACGGAGCGCTCCACGGGCATCCGGGCGGCGGCCGCGCGCCGGGCGTCGGCGGCCGGGGCCGCGGTGGGGGCGGTGACGAAGGCCAGGCCGCAGCCGGCGGCGAGGACCGCCGTCACGGCCGCGAGCGTCAGGGGGGCGCGCTGCTTCACGGCTGGTGGCTCCCGTCCGGACGCGGGTGGTGCTGTCCGTAGGTGTCGTACTGCTGGGGCTCGTACTCGTACGGGTGGGGCTGCTGCTGGTGCGGGAAGGGGTACTGCTCCCCGGGCTGGGCGTAGGTCCCGCCGTACTCCGGGTACTGCGGGTACTGCGGGTACTGCGGGTACTCCGGGGCCTGCGGGTACTGCGGCGCGCCGGGCGGCTGCTGATCGCGGCCCGAGCCGTACGGGGGTTCCTGGGCGGGTTCGTACGCGTAGGGCTCCTGGTAGGCGTACGACTCCTCGCCGTACACCTGCTGGGCGGGGATCTGCGCGTACGGGTCGACGACGGCCTCGGCCGGGCCGGCCTCGGGTTCGGGTTCGGGCCCGGCGGCGGGCGCGCCCCGGCGGCGGGCGCGGCGGCCCTGGCCGGGCTCGCCGTCCGCCGCGGCGGCGGGGGCGGCCTCCTCCGGGAGGTCGTCGTCGAGGCGGGCGCGGCGGCCCGGCAGGGCCATCACCAGCAGGACCAGGGCGAGCAGGCCCTGCGCCCAGTGCCAGGCGTCCCGGGCGGCGGAGTCCTCGTGGACGAGGTCGAGCCGGCCGCCCTCCCGGGGCAGCTCGAAGCCCTGCGCCCAGCCGTCGACGGTGACGGGGGTGAGGGGCTTGCCGGCGAGGGTGGCCTTCCAGCCCGGGTCGGCGCGGTCGGCGACGCGCAGGGTGCGGCCCTCCTCGCCGGCCGGGATCTTCGCGTGGGCCTCGACGGGTCCGGCGTCGACGGCGATGGGGGCCTGGCCCTGCCTGGCGGGGACGATCGTGACGCGGGCGGGGAGCCGCTGGACCTCCCAGACGGCGGTGCCGTCGTCCTGGTGGTGCTGCTTGAGGCCGGGGGTGCCGTCGAGGATCTGCCGCAGTCCGGCGGGCCCGCCGGCCGGGATCATCACGTACCGCACGGCGAAGGCGCTGAGCTGCTCGGACTGGTCTGCGCCGGAGCCGGAGACCAGGCTGGAGACGGCCTGGGTGAGGCGGGGCTGGGCGCCCGCCCCGGCGAGGACCTCGGCGTCGCCGAGGAGGACGCCCCCGCCGCGGACCAGGGTGTAGGAGACCGTGGCGGGCGAGTCGCCGCCGAGGACGAGGGTGCGGGTGCGGTTGCTGTCGTCGGACTGGGCGGCGACGAAGGCCGGGACCCGGACGGGGTCGCGGCGTCCGATCGGGCCGTCGGCGCCGGCGACCGTCCAGACGGCCGCCGCGAGCAGCGGTCCGGCGGCCGCGGCGAGGGCGGTGAGGGCGGCCAGCGGCTGGCGCCAGCCGAAGCTGCGGGCGGCGACGCGCTCCCGGGCGCCCTCCGCGCCGACCACGGCGGCCGCGATCAGACCGAGCCCGTAGAGGAGGGTGCCGGGGCCGGCCCAGCCGCTGCGGTTGAGGAGGACGGCGAGGAACAGCCCGGCCAGGGCACCGGTCCAGGCGGTGGCGAGGGCCGGACGGCGGTCGGCGCGGAGCAGGGCGGCGAGGGCGGCGAGCAGGGTTCCGGCGAGGAGGAGGCCGCCGGGGGTGCCGGGGCCGCCGGGGTCGGCGGTGAGCAGGCCGAGGGGGGTGGCGGAGCCGCTGCCGTAGGGGAGCCCGGCTTCGCGCAGGAGGCGTTCGGGGTGGGTGAACAGGCCCGGGGACCAGGGCGCGAGGACGAGGACGGGGACGGCGAGGGAGGCGAGCAGCCGCAGGGCGTACGTCTTCCAGCGCGCCCGGCGCGCCAGCAGCGCGCCGGTGCCGAGGACGGCGGCGAGCGGCCAGACGACGGGGGTGAAGGCGGTGGCCAGGGTCAGCAGCAGGGTGTACGTCCACACCGCGCGCCAGGTGCCGGGGGCGTCGCGGTCCGCGAACCCGGAGGCGGTGACGGCGGAGCGGGCCAGCAGGGGCAGGAGGACGGCGAGGACGGCGGTGCCCAGGCGGCCCCCGGCGAGGGCTCCGGTGACGGCGGGCAGGAAGGCGTAGGCGACGGCGGCCCAGGCGCGCAGCAGCCGGGACCCGACCAGCGGCCGGGAGGCGAAGTAGGCGGTGAGGCCGGCGAGCGGCACCGAGCAGACGAGCAGCAGGGCCAGCGCGGCCTTGGTGGAGCCGAACAGCAGGGCGGAGAGGGCGGCCAGGACGGCGAGGTAGGGGGGCGCCCCGGCGGTGGTGCCGGTGCCGGCGGGCTGCCAGTCGGTGGTGTAGCGGTGCCAGAGGTCCAGGGCGCTCGCGGGGGCGGGCAGCAGGGCGCCGCCCATGAGGCTGCCGCCGCCGACGAGGGCGCGGCACGCGGCGAGGGAGACCAGCAGGAGCAGGGCGAAGAGGACGGGGGCGGGCTTGCGGGCGATCCGCTTGAGCCGGGAGAACTGCTCGATCTCCAGGTAGTCGGCGTCGTCGCCGCCGGGCCCGGACTCGACGGCACCGCCGTGCCGTCCGGTGGGGACGGTGTCGGTGTCGCGGCCGGAGCCGAGGTAGGCGGCGAGCTGTTCGGCGCTCGCCCGCAGGGTGGCTCCGGGCGGGGGGAACAGGGGGCGCAGTTCGGCGGCGGGTACGGCGCTGCGGCGGCGGGCCTTGCGGGCGGCCAGGATCCGGCCGGGGCGCAGCAGGGTGGCGAGCAGGCCGGTGAACTCGGCGGCGGCCTGGGCGGGGGCCTTGCCGACGAGGTAGCCGAGGGTGCGCAGGAGGGTGCCGAGGACCAGGCGCAGCAGGACGTAGGGCAGGGCGCGGCCGGGAGTGTTGGCCAGCAGGGTGTGGACGGCGCCGGCCTTGTCGACGCGGTGGGGGTCCACGGCGGAGCGGCCGGCGCAGTCGACGGTGCGGCGCTCGCGGGCGGCGGCCTCGGCGTGGCGCAGGACGGCGTCGGGGGCGACGAGGACGGTGTGGCCGGCGCTGTGGGCGCGCCAGCACAGGTCGACGTCGTCGCGCATGAGGGGCAGGCGGCGGTCGAAGCCGCCGAGGTCGTCGTAGACGTCGCGGCGGACGAGCATGCCGGCGGTGGAGACGGCGAGGACGGGGCGGACCTGGTCGTGCTGGCCCTGGTCCTGTTCGCGGCGGTCGAGGCCGGTCCAGCGGCGGCCGCCGCGGGCGATGGTGACGCCGGCTTCGAGGAGCTGCTTGCGGTCGTACCAGCCGCGGAGCTTGGGGCCGATGACGGCGGCTTCGGGGTTCTGGTCGGCGACGCGCAGGAGTTCGGTGAGGGCGTCGGGTTCGGGGGCGCTGTCGTCGTGGAGGAGCCAGAGCCACTGGACGGGCTCGCCGTGGGGGAGGTCGGGGAGGTCGTACGTGTCGTCGCGCCAGGTACGGCTGACGGGGTCCCAGCCGCTGGGGCGCTTGAGGTAGGGCAGGTCGTCGGGGGTGAGGGTCCCGGCGGTGCGGGCGGCCTCGTCGACGGCGGCGCCGAAACCGGTGCGGCGGGCGAGGTGCAGGACCCGGTCGTCGCCGAGGGCCTCGGCGAGGAGGCGGGCGGACTCGTCGGCGCTGCCGGTGTCGGCGGCGACGTGGGCCTGTGCGGGGCGTTCCTGGGCGAGGAGTCCGGCGAGGGTCTGGGGCAGCCAGCGGGCTCCGTCGTGGGCGACGAGGACCGCGGTGACGACGTGCCGGGGGAACTCGGGGGTGGCGGCCGCCTGGTGGGAGACCGGCGAGTTGCTGTGCGGGGACATCGCGGTACGGGCCCTCCGGCCTGGGGATCCGGGGGTGGTGTGCCCTCGGAGGCTGCTGGACAGCGCCCCACACTAACGGCTGGGAAGGGGCGGGTCCGCCTCCTGCGGGGAAGGCCCTGAACGCGACGGTCCGCCTCCTGCGGGGAAGGTGCGGGAGGCGGACCGTTCGCTGTGTCTGCTGGGGTGTGCGGCGCTCCGCGGAGCGCGGTTGACCAGGTGGTCTGCGGGCGGTCGTGCGGGCCGTCGGGCGGCCGGGTCAGACCGCTGCCTTCTTCAGGCGGCGGCGTTCTCTTTCGGACAGGCCGCCCCAGATGCCGAATCGCTCGTCGTTGGCGAGGGCGTACTCCAGGCATTCGGAACGGACCTCACAGGCGAGGCAGACCTTCTTGGCCTCGCGGGTGGAGCCGCCCTTCTCGGGAAAGAAGGACTCGGGGTCGGTCTGGGCGCACAGAGCGCGCTCCTGCCATCCGAGCTCCTCGTCCGCCTCCTCGACCAGCAGTTCCTGAAACAGCTCGGTCATGTGCGCCCCTCGCTCTGTCTGTGCGTCCCCGTGGTGTCGCCGTTACCGGTCACCAGGTAACGACACGAGTGAAATTACAAGTGTGTGGCTTCTGCCCAGTCAAGCCGAGATCTGCTATTGGGCGCCTTATTCACTCTGCGGAACCAAACGTATGTAGAAAGTGTTCATATCGCCAAAAATCGTGACAGAAGCCTCCGGCCCCGGCGAGCGACACCCTCTCCCCTGGGCCGACGCTTCACTCCGTGGAGGGGTTGCAATCCGGCCGAAGATGCGGCGCGGATCACATTCCGGTCACGACTTGGCGTCGAGAGGTTTGAGCGCGGCTCCCACCGGATCCGTGGTGCGGCACATCCCCCGGCACGGACTGCACAAACCTTTCTCCGCGCACAGTAACCGGATGAGGTGAAAGTTTCCCCTCAAAACGGACATTGGGTTGACAGTCCGGCCCTCGGCCCGGTCTCCTTGTCTCCATGTCAGCGCCCGCAGCCACCACCCGGACCCCCATTCTTGGGTTCCTGTGTGCTGCCCAGGTGCGCTGTTGCTGTTGCAGCTGTTGATGCCCCAGGAGCCCCGTCTCCTCCGCGCACCGGCCACTCCCCCCACAGCAACCGCCCCGCACGACTGACACACGTCGAGGACACCCCCCACGATGAACAGCGCCCCCGCCTCCACCGTCGCCGCCGCCCCCGCCGTCGTCGAGAGCGACCTCCAGATCGCCGGCGACATCCTCGCCGTCCAGCACCTCCTCCAGCCCGCCCGCGAACACCCGGCCACCGTCGCCGAGTTCGCCGGCCTCGCCCGCTCCATCGCCGAGGACCGCGCGAGCTGGGAGCACCTCGTCCGGTACGACGCCACCACCCGCTGGTACCACCGCCTGCGCACCGGCCCCGGCTACGAGGTCTGGCTGCTCAGCTGGGTCCCCGGCCAGGGCAGCGGCCTCCACGACCACGGCGCCTCCTCCGGCGTCCTGACCGTCCTCGACGGGGAGCTCACCGAGCACACCCCGCGAGGACGCCTCACCCACCGCGCCGGCGCCCAGCGCGTCTTCGCCCCCGGCTACGCCCACGAGGTCGTCAACGACGCCCTCGAAGGAGCGGTCAGCCTGCACGTCTACTTCCCCGGCCTCACCGAGATGCCGATGCACGGCTGCTCCCCCGCCCGCCAGGAGCACGTCCCGGCCTGACGGCCCGACCACCGCCCCTCGCTCGACGGCCTGCGGCTGACAGACTGTCCGCATGCGCATTGTTGTTCTGGCCGGCGGTATCGGCGGCGCCCGTTTCCTCCGCGGACTGCTGTCGGCGGTCCCCGACGCGGACATCACGGTCATCGGCAACACCGGTGACGACATCCACCTGTTCGGGCTGAAGGTCTGCCCCGATCTGGACACGGTGATGTACACCCTCGGCGGTGGCATCAACGAGGACCAGGGCTGGGGCCGCACCGACGAGTCCTTCACCGTCAAGGAAGAGCTCGCGGCGTACGGGGTCGGACCCTCCTGGTTCGGCCTCGGCGACCGCGACTTCGCCACCCACATCGTCCGCACCCAGATGATCGACGCCGGCTACCCGCTCAGCGCCGTCACCGAGGCCCTCTGCGACCGCTGGCAGCCCGGCGTCCGCCTGCTGCCCATGTCCGACGACCGCGTCGAGACCCACGTCGCCGTCAACGACCCGGAGACCGGCGAACGCCGCGTCATCCACTTCCAGGAGTACTGGGTCAAACTGCGCGCCTCCCTCGACGCCGAGGCCGTCGTCCCCGTCGGCGCCGAGCAGGCCAAGCCCGCACCCGGCGTACTGGAGGCCATCGCGGCCGCCGACGTCATCCTCTTCCCGCCCTCCAACCCGGTCGTCTCCATCGGCACCATCCTCGCCGTCCCCGGCATCCGCGAAGCGGTGGCACAGGCCCCGGCGCCCGTCGTCGGCCTCTCCCCCATCGTCGGCGGAGCCCCCGTGCGCGGCATGGCCGACAAGGTGCTCGCCGCGGTCGGCGTGGAGTCCACGGCCGCCGCCGTCGCCCTGCACTACGGGTCCGAGCTGCTCGACGGCTGGCTCGTCGACACCTCCGACGCCGACGCGGTCGACGCCGTGACCGCCGCGGGCATCGCCTGCCGGGCCGTACCGCTGATGATGACCGACCCCGCCGCCACCGCCGCGATGGCGCGCGCCGCACTGGACCTCGCCGGGCAGGACCGGTGAGCAGCCCCTCGTACGAGGTGCGCGCCCTGCCCGGGATCCCCGAGGTGCGGCCCGGCGACGACCTCGCCGCGCTGATCGCGGGCGCGGCACCCGACCTGCGCGACGGGGACGTCCTGCTGGTCACCTCGAAGATCGTCTCCAAGGCGGAGGGGCGGATCGTACGGGCCGACTCCCGCGAGGAGGCCATCGACGCGGAGACCGTCCGCGTCGTCGCCCGCCGGGGCCCGCTGCGGATCGTCGAGAACCGGCAGGGGCTGGTGATGGCCGCGGCCGGCGTCGACGCCTCGAACACCGAGCCCGGCACCGTGCTGCTGCTCCCCGAGGACCCCGACGCCTCCGCGGCCGCCCTCCGGGCCGGGCTGCGGACGCTGCTCTCGGTCGACGTGGGCGTGGTGGTCACCGACACCTTCGGGCGGCCCTGGCGCTCCGGGCTCACCGACGTCGCCATCGGCGCGGCCGGGGTGCACGTCCTGGACGACCTGCGCGGCGGCACCGACGCCCACGGCAACCCGCTGAGCGCGACCGTCGTGGCGACCGCCGACGAACTCGCGGCCGCCGGGGACCTCGTCAAGGGCAAGGCGAACGGGCTCCCGGTGGCGGTCGTCCGCGGCCTGGGGCACCTGGTGGGCGGCGCGTCCACCGCCCGGGACCTCGTGCGGGCACCGGCCGACGACATGTTCCGGCTCGGCACCTCCGAAGCCGTACGGGAAGCCGTCACGCAGCGCCGTACCGTCCGCGCCTTCACCGACGAGCCGGTCGACCCCGGCGCGGTACGCCGCGCGGTGGCGGCGGCGGTGACGGCCCCCGCCCCGCACCACACCACGCCGTGGCGGTTCGTCCTGCTGGAGTCGGCCCCCGCCCGGCTGGAACTGCTCGACGCCATGCGGGACGCCTGGATCGCCGACCTGCGGCGCGACGGCAAGTCCGAGGAGTCCATCGCCCGGCGGGTGCGGCGCGGGGACGTGCTGCGCAACGCCCCCTACCTGGTGGTGCCGTGCATGGTCACGGACGGCGCGCACGACTACGGGCACGCCCGGCGCGACGCCGCCGAGCGGGAGATGTTCGTGGTCGCCACGGGCGCGGGCGTGCAGAACTTCCTGGTCGCCCTGGCCGGGGAGCGGCTGGGCTCGGCCTGGGTGTCGTCGACGATGTTCTGCCGGGACGTGGTCCGCAAGGTGCTCGGGCTGCCGGAGGACTGGGACCCGATGGGGGCCGTCGCGGTGGGCCACCCGGCCGCGGCCCCCGCGCAGCGGCCGGCCCGGGCGGCGGAGGAGTTCATCGAGGTCCGGTAGGCCGCCGGACCCGGCCCGTGGCCTCCCGTGGCCTCCCGTGCCCGCCCGTCTCAGAGGCGGGCGATGTCGCTCCGGTACATGCGGGGGGCGCGCCGCGGCGGCGTGCGGCCCGCCAGCAGGACGAGGCGGGCCGCGCGGTGGCGCTGGCCCGCGTACGGGGCGAGGAGCTCCAGCATCTCGGCGTCGCCGGCGTCCCGGTTGCCCGTGAGGGCGTAGCCGATGATCCCGGGCAGGTGCAGGTCGCCGGTGGTGACGGCGTCCGCGGCGCCGTTGCTGCGCTGCAGGGTCTCGGCGGAGGTCCACGGCCCGATGCCGGGCACCGCCTCCAGCCGGGCGGCGGCCTGCGGCAGCTCCATGGCGGCCGCCTCCTCCAGCCGGGCGGCCACCCGGGCGGCCCGCACGATGGTGGCGGAGCGCTTCGCATCGACCCCCGCCCGGTGCCAGTCCCAGGAGGGGATCATCGCCCAGTCCCGGGCGGAGGGCATCACGTACAGGCCGCCCGGCCCCGGGGCCGGCTCGCCGTGCAGGCGGACCAGGCGGCGCCAGGCGCGGTAGGCCTCGTCGGAGGTGACCTTCTGCTCCAGGACGGTCGGGATCAGCGACTCCAGGACCAGTCCGGTCCGGGTGAGGCGCAGGCCGGGCCGGCGGCGGTGGCTGGCGTGCACGAGGCGGTGGCGGGGCACGAAGCCGGAGGCGTCGTCGTCGGCGCCGAGCAGCGCCGGGAGCCCGTCGAGGACCCAGTCGGCGCCAGGCCCCCACGCCTCGGCCTCCGCCCCGTCGGGGGTGGCGGAGACCCGGAGGGCGGCGGGCCCCTCGGGGGTCCGCGTGGCACGCCAGACCGACCCGTCGGGGGTGGTGCGGAAGCTGGGGTCGCCCGGCCCCCGGCGCAGGGGACCGAGGACGAGCCCCAGGTCGACGGGCCGCCCACACCTCCAGACACGCCGCTTCGCCCCGCCCCCGGCGGCCACCCCGGGCCCGGCGGCCACGGGGGTGCGCCCGGCGCGGAGGTCGGTACGGGTGAGGGGATCGAAACGTCCGGCCATGCTTCGAGCGTAACGGCGGGGAGTGACAGCGGGGCGGGCCCGCCATCGCCCCATCGAGGGGCGGCGGCGGGCCCGCGCTCTAGCGGCCCTGGAGTTTGGCCGAGGCCGTGCGGGTCGGGGGGAGCTGGTTGTAGAGGAGGCGGCCCGGGCATTCCGTGGCGAAGCCGTCGCGGTGGCCCGAGATGACGTTCAGCTTGACGTTCGAGCCCTTCTGGTACCGGTTCCCGCCGCCCGACCTCAGCGTGGTCTTCGCCCTCGGGTCCGCCCCGAAGAGGCCGAGCTTCCAGGCCGTGAGGCGGGCCACCGCGTCCACCGCCGCCTTCGGCGGGGCCGTCGAGGAGTAGGTGCCGATCACGGCCACGCCCATGCTGTCCGCGTTGAACCCCATGGTGTGCGCGCCGAGCACCGGCTTGGCGACTCCGCCCGCCCGGCCCTCGTAGACCGTCCCGCACTTGTCCACGGCGAAGTTGTAGCCGAAGTCCCGCCAGCCGCTGCTGACCACGTGGTAGCGGTACAGGCTGCGCAGCACCGCCGGGGCGTCCTTGCAGGCGTAGTTGTTGCCGGAGGCGGTGTGGTGGACGAAGGCCGCCTTGACCGTGCTCGTGTAGACGAAGCCCGGCTCGCGCAGGGATTCGTCCGCGCCCCAGCCGCGCCGGGTGACGATCCGCGGACGCGGGCCGATGTACGGGCGGGCGGCCGCGGCGAGTTCGCCGTCGGCGGCGATCGCGTCGGCCGTGGAGTCGGCCTTGTTGAGGGCGCTGATCTCCAGTGCGCCGAGCGGGGCGTGCGGGACGTTGACGGCGGAGGACTCCGCCGCGCCCATGGACAGTTCCGGGAGGGTGGCGGCGACGTCGCCCTTGTCGTCGTCCGGGGGGAGGGCCGGGGAGGAGGCCGGGGAGGCGCCGTTCTTGCCGTCCGGGGAGGACGGCAGTGCCGAGCCCGGGTCGACGAGTTCGATGCGCAGGCCCGACGGGAGGCGGCCCGGGCGGGCGGCGGCGCGGGTGGGGGCGGAGCCGTGTTCCGCCTGGACGCGGATCTCCACGCCGTCGGACGGGCCGACCCACAGCGGGGCGGTGGCGCCGCGGACGCGGCCGGTGCCGCGTTCCACCGCGTCGGGGTCGGCCGCGTGTGCGCCGTTGTGGGTGTCCACGTCCTGCCAGCCGGACCAGGCGCCGGTGGCCACGGAGCGGGTGCGGACCTGGACCCGGCCGGAGAGTTCCGCCGCCGCGTCGTCCCAGACGACCCCGACCAGGGAGAACGTCGTGACGTCGCGCGGAGCCAGGCCCCGGGTCTCGGGCAGGTCCGGGGAGGCGCTCATGCCGGGGACGCCGGGGATCCGGGCGGCGGTGGAGGGCCCGAGGGGGACGAGGGGCAGCGACTGGGTGGACCCCGGCACGACGGGGACCGCCTCGGCCAGGGCCGGAGTGGAGAGCGCGAGCGGCAGGGCCAGTGCGGCGGCCGTCACGACACCGATCGAGGAAGCAAGGAATCCGCGCATGGAAGCGATGCTGGGCACACCCGCCACGGATTGCCATCGGAGAACTGACGCACCGTCCGACGGCGCGCCGGGCGCGCCTCCCCTGGACGGGCGAGCCGCCGCCCCCCGTACGGGGGAGGGGTCCGCGTACGCTGGGGCGGGTGAACGCCACTGACCGCACCCCTGCCGACCTGCTGCGATCCGCGCTCGCCGCCGATCCGGGCCGCCCGCTCGTCACCTTCTACGACGACGCCACGGGCGAGCGCGTCGAATTGTCCGTCGCCACCTTCGCCAATTGGGTGGCCAAGACCGCCAATCTGCTCCAGGGCGACCTGGGCGCCGAGCCGGGCGACCGGCTGGCGCTGCTGCTGCCCGCGCACTGGCAGAGCGCCGTGTGGCTGCTCGCGTGCGCCTCCGTCGGGGTGGTCGCGGAGATCGGCGGGGATCCCGCCGACGCCGACCTGGTGGTGAGCGGGCCCGACACGCTGGAGGAGGCCCGCGCCTGCTCCGGTGAGCGGGTCGCGCTCGCGCTGCGTCCGCTGGGCGGTCGGTTCCCGCAGGCGCCGGCCGGGTTCGCGGACTACGCGGTGGAGGTGCCGGGGCAGGGTGACCGGTTCGCGCCGTTCGCGCCGGTGGACGCGGACGGGCCGGGGCTGGTGGTCGGCGGTGCGGAGCTGTCGTACACGGCCCTGGTGGAGCGGGCCCGCGAGGACGCGGCGGAGCGGGGACTCGGCGGGGGTGCCCGGGTGCTGTCGGGGCTGGGCTTCGACAGCTGGGAGGGGCTGTCGGCCGGGTTGTACGCGCCGCTGGCCGCGGGCGGCTCGGTGGTGCTGTGCCGCAATCTGGACCGGCTGGCGCCGGAGGCGCTGGCGCAGCGGGTCGAGAGCGAGCGCGTCACCCACACCGTCTAGCCGTCGGGGCCGCCGTGGCCCGGGTCCTGGCCACGGCGGCCCCGGGCCCGACCGCACTCCGCGCACCGGCCCCGGCCCGACGCCGGCGCCGCCCCGCCGCCGAGCCGGGACGCCGGGCCCGACCCGTACACCGGCCCCGGCCCGGCCCCGCCGCGACCCCGGCCTGCCCCCTCCCGGCCCTGCCGCCGCCCCGCTGCGGCCCCGGCCCGGCCCCGGCGCCGAGCCGGCGGCGGGCCCCGGGTTCCGGTCATCTGTCACCCGCATGGGTCTAGACAGACCCCCGCCCCCGGGCCGCCCGCCCCGGCCGGGGGGAGTATCGCTGCAGGCCGTGCTCACCCGTACGGCCCGTTGCCGGTGCGGCGCAGCCGTGGCCGGTACGGCGAGGGGACGGTGCGCGAGTGAGGGACGGCGCGGGCATACCGGACGGCGCTGGAGCGGCCGCGGGCGGCGAGAGGCCCCCGCGCGGCCGCCGGCGGCGCCGGCTGCTGCGCTGGATCGGGCTCGGGGCCGTGCTGCTGGTCCTCGCGGGGGCGGCGGCCGGCTGGTGGCTGTACGCGAAGCTCGACGGGAACATCACCGAGGACACCTCGGCCGCGGCCGAGCTGCGGCGCTACGAGCGCGAGCGCCCGGCGCACTTCGCGTCCGGCGCCCAGAACATCCTGCTGATCGGCTCGGACTCGCGCTCCGGGACGGGGAACGCCGGCTACGGGCAGGACGGCGGCACTCAGCGTTCGGACACCGTGATCCTGCTGCACCTGCCGGCCGACCGCCGCAGCGCGACGGCGGTGTCGATCCCCCGGGACCTGATGACGGAGGTGCCGGAGTGCCTGGGGGCCGACGGCTCCCGCACCGGGGACCGGTTCGCGCAGTTCAACTGGGCCTTCCAGTGGGGCGGGGCCGCCTGCACGATCCGGACGGTGGAGAAGATGACCGGGATCCGGATCGACCACCACATGGTCGTGGACTTCGGCGGGTTCAAGAAGATGGTCGACGCGGTCGGCGGGGTGGAGGTCTGCCTGCGGCGGCCGGTGGACGACGCCGAGGCGCACCTGCGGCTGCCCGCGGGCCGGCAGGTGCTCCGCGGGGAGCAGGCGCTCGGCTTCGTCCGGGCCCGCTACAGCCTGGGGGACGGCAGCGACACCGAACGGATGGAGCGCCAGCAGAAGTTCCTCGGCTCGCTGTGGGAGAAGGTGAGCAGCAACGGGGTGCTGCTGAATCCGGGGAAGCTGTATCCGCTGCTGGACGCGGCGACCTCCTCGGTGACCACCGACCCGGGTCTGGCCTCGTTGCGCGGGCTGTACGAACTCGTCCGGGGCGTAAGGGACATACCGGCCGACCAGGTCAAGTTCCTGACCGTGCCCCGTCGCCCGTACGCGGCCGATCCGAACCGGGACGAGCTGGTGGAGCCGGACGCGGCCCGGCTGTTCGAGCGGCTGCGCGCGGACCGGCCGGTGACGGTGACCGCTCCCGAGGCGTCGCCGAGCCAGGATCCGGAGCCTGCGGAGGCGACGCCCGGCGGATCCGGGGAGGGCTCGGGAGAGGCCGTCGGCGGGGGTTCGGGCGAGCCTTCGCCGACGGCAAGCGGAACCTCTCCGGCGCCCACACCGGCCCCCACCTTCACCGGAACCACGGCGGGCACGGCAGACTGCCGGTAAAGCAATCCAAAAGCTGGGGGCCCAACCGAGCCGGATGAGCGCTTTGGCCCGTTATAGGGGGAGTGGATTTTGTCACCGGCATGGTTTGCGGCTGACCAGGCCGGATAAGGTGAGCGATCCGGTGCACCGGCTGTGAAGAGGCCGTGCACCAGCAGCCGGATCGTTGACCGCGCGCCTGGGGGGAGGCGCGTCGCGAAGCACCGACGGAGGATTCGAGCAACCGTGGATGCGCAAAGCCGTGGGCGGGCGGACGAGATCGACCCCGCCGACCAGTGGGTCCTCAATCCCCGCACTGGCAACTACGAACTGCAACTGGGCCGTTCCGCTGCGCAGCAGCGTGTGGCCCCGGCCCCCCGCAGACTGCGCAGACCCTCCTCTTCCACGGCCGCCCCGGCGCCGGCCGCCCCCTCCCCCGCCGTTCCCAAGCCCCGCCGCGGCGAGGGCCCGCCCGGCGGGCGCCGCGGCGGCGGGCGTTCCCGCAAGGGCGGCGGAGCACCGGACCGCCGCAAGCGGCTCCTGGCGGTCACCGGCGGCACCCTGGCGTTCCTGCTGGTCGGCGGCGGGGTGGGCGGGTACCTCTACTACGAGCACCTGAACGGCAACCTGAAGGTCATCGACACCGGCGGCGCGGGCGGCGGCTTCAAGAAGGACCAGCCGATCAACGTCCTGGTCATCGGCACCGACAAGCGCAGTGGCAAGGGCAACGAGGGCTACGGGGACGCCGAGAGCGTCGGCCACGCCGACACCACGATCCTCTTCCACGTCTCCAAGGACCGCAGCAACGCGACCGCGCTGTCGATCCCCCGCGACCTGATCACCGACATCCCGGCCTGCCCGACGAAGATCGACGGCTCGGTCAAGGAGATCCCCGGCACCCGCGGCACCCGCTTCAACAACAGCCTGGGCCAGGAGGGCCGCGACCCCGGCTGCACGATGCGCACGGTCAAACAGCTGACCGGCCTGGACGTCGACAACTTCATGATGGTCGACTTCAACGCGGTGAAGAACCTGAGCACGGCCGTGGGCGGGGTGCCCGTCTGCCTGGCGAAGGACGTCAACGACCGCGATTCGAAACTGAACCTGAAGGCGGGCGAGCACCGGCTGGAGGGCGAGCAGGCGCTGGCCTTCGTACGGACGCGGCACTCCTTCGGCAACGAGAGCGACCTGGACCGGATCAAGACCCAGCAGCAGTTCCTGGGTTCGATGATGCGCGAGATGAAGTCCAAGGAGACGCTGACCAGTCCGAAGAAGTTCTTCTCGCTGGCGGAGGCGGCGACGAAGTCGCTGACCGTGGACCAGGGGCTGGGCTCCATCGGCAAGCTCACCGCGCTCGCGGGCGAGTTGAAGGACATCAACCCCAAGAACGTCACGTTCACCACGCTGCCGGTGGTCGACAACCCGGCCGAGCCGGTGAACCGCAAGGCGACCGTCGTCGTGAACTCCGCGCAGGCGGACCCGCTGCTCCAGATGATCCGCGGGGACGTGTCCCTCACGGAGGTGGAGAAGAAGGAGCAGGCGGCCAAGGACGCGGCCGAGGCCGACGCCAAGGGCAAGCAGGACGCGCTGCTCCAGGGGAACCGCGCCCCCGCCGGTGACATCCGGGTGGACGTGTACAACGGCGGCGGACCTCCGGGGTCGGCGTCCACCACCCTGACGTGGCTGCAGAACAGCAAGGGCGTCTACAAGGCCGGCAACCACGGCAACGCCTCGGCCCGGCTGACCGCCACGCAGCTGGAGTACGCCCCCAACCAGGCCGACCAGGCCAGGGCGCTGGCCGACATGATGGGGCTGCCGGCCTCGGCCCTGAGGCCCGGCGCGGTCGACGCGGCGCCGAGGACCCCGATGAAGCTGACCCTGGGCTCCGACTTCAAGGAGCCCGGCACACCGCTCGGTGCCGCGGCCCCGCAGCAGGCGCCCGAGGGCGTCCAGCGGGTCGAGGCGGACAAGGCGGTCTGCGCCAAGTGACCGCCCGCCCGGGCGGACGCCGGCGCACGGGGCCGCCGAGCAGGACCGGGCGGCGACCGGGCCGCCCGCGCAACGTCCACAGACCGCCGATGGGGCGGTAGCCGGCAGGACCGGCACAATACCGACCAGTAAAGATTCTTGAGGGGGGTACGCGTGATGCACAGCAGCGTGCGGGGGGAGGGGGCGCCCGACAAGGCCGCCGACGGCATATCCGACGGCGGCAAGAAGAAGGCGTCCGGCGCGGTGCCCCCACCCCGGGAGGGTTCGGGCGGCAGCGCCCGGCCCCCGGGCGGTGGCATCCCCGTCCGCCGGCGCCGCCGGCGGGTGCTGTTCTGGGTGGCGTCCGTCCTGGCGTTCCTGATCCTGGGAACCTCGGCGGCCGGGTACCTCTACTACCGTCATCTCGACGGCAACATCCGCAGCGGGCAGCGCCTGAGCGGCGAGAGCGGCGTGGAGAAGACCCACGCCAACGCCAAGGGCCAGCGCCCGCTGAACATCCTGCTGATCGGCTCCGACAGCCGCAACAAGCCGGAGAACGTGGAACTCGGCGGCAGCCGCGACACGGTGGGCAACCCCCCGCTCGCGGACGTGCAGATGCTGCTGCACGTGTCGGCCGACCGGGAGAACGCGTCGGTCGTGAGCATCCCGCGCGACACCCGGGTCGACATACCCGAGTGCACGGATCCCAAGACCGGCGAAAAGTTCAAGAAGACCAACGCGATGATCAACGAGTCGCTCGGCCGCGGCGGCCCCGGCTGCACGCTGGCCACCTGGGAGAAGCTGACCAACGTCTACATCGACCACTGGATGATGATCGACTTCTCCGGTGTCGTGAAGATGGCCGACGCGGTCGGCGGCGTCCCCGTCTGCGTCAAGGACAACGTCTGGGACCGGCCGCTGCCCACCTCCGGCGGGGGCTCCGGCCTCAAGCTCCAGAAGGGCACGACCCGGGTCAAGGGCGAGCAGGCGCTCCAGTGGCTGCGCACCCGGCACGCGTTCAGCAGCGACCTGGGCCGGGCGCAGGCCCAGCACATGTACATGAACTCGATGATGCGCGAGCTCAAGAGCCAGAACGCCTTCACCGACGTCGGCCGGATCACGGACCTGGCCGAGGCGGGCACCAAGGCGCTGGAGGTCTCCGAGGAGATCGGCTCGGTCAAGAAGCTGTACAACCTGGCCATGCAGCTCAAGGACGTCCCCACCAACCGCATCACGATGACGACGATGCCGACCTTCCAGGACCCGCGGGACGAGAACCGGCTCATCGTGAACCCGGCGGACGCCGACCGGCTGTGGACGATGCTCCGCAAGGACATCGCGTTCGACAAGAACGGCGAGCCGCAGACCCCGCAGAGCCCGTCGGCCTCCCAGCCCGCCGCCGACGCCTCGCAGCCCGCCCCGGCCGCCTCGCAGCCCGCCCCGGCCGGTTCGCAGCCGGCCCAGCAGCCTTCGAAGGCCCCGGTCACCACCCCTGACAAGATCGCCGTGAACGTGGTCAACGGCACCGCCGCCGGCCAGCCGCTGGCGCCCCACCGGGCGAACGCGATCGCGGAGGTACTGGTCTCCAAGGGCTTCACGGGGGCCCGGGCGGACAGTGCGCTGACCCCGGAGAAGACGACCGTGGTGCGCTACCCGACGCCGGAGCTGGCGGACGAGGCGCAGAGCGTGGCGGCCTCCCTGGGCGTCCCGAACACCGCGGTGCAGCAGTCGGCCGACGTCTCGAAGATCACCCTGGTCGTGGGCGCGGACTGGCGCGAGGGCAACGCCTACCCGCAGCAGACCCCGCCGGCGGCCGGTGCGATCCCGGACACCGCCGACGCGATCAACGGCTCGGACACCGGCGCCTGCATGGAGGTCTACAAGCCGTACCGCTGGTAGCCGGGCGCCCGGCGCACGTGCGAAGGGGGTGGCCCGGTCCGCGGACGCGGACCGGGCCACCCCCTTCGCGTGGTGCCTCAGACCGGGGAGGGGTCACGGCGCACCGACGGGCGGCGGCTGGCGATGACCTTCCGGGCGAGCGAGCGCGGGCTGGTGAGGAAGCCGTAGCCCCAGCACATGTGCATGGTCGCGAGGGCCACGGGGATCCGCGCCCGGGCCCTGGGCGACAGCCCCTTGCCGGCCGGGACGGACCCGGCGGTGATCGCCGCGAGGTAGCCGGCCGGGACGGCGAACGCCCACGGGGTGACGGCGACGCCCGCGACCACCGCGGCGGCGATCGCGCAGACGGCGGCCGGCGGGGCCAGGTAGCGCGGGTTGATCGAGCCGGCGTGGTAGCGGGCGACCACGTGCCGCCAGCGGCCGTAGTCCTTGTACTGCCTGGCCAGGGCCCGGACGGAGGGCCGCGGGCGGTACCGGACCTTCAGCTCGGGCGAGAACCAGATCAGTCCGCCCGCCCCGCGGATGCGGAAGTTCAGCTCCCAGTCCTGGGCGCGGATGAACTCCTCGTTGTAGCCGCCCTGCTGTTCGAGGGCCTCGCGGCGGAAGACGCCGAGGTAGACGGTCTCGGCCGGGCCGGCCTGCCCGCCGGTGTGGAAGGCCGCGTTGCCGACGCCGATCTTCGAGGTCATCGCGGCGGCGACGGCGTCCTCCCAGGCGTTCTCCCCCTCGGCGTGCATGATGCCGCCGACGTTCTGCGCGCCGGTCTCCTCCAGGAGGCGGACGGCGGTCGCGATGTAGTTCGGGGAGAGCATGCCGTGGCCGTCGACGCGGACGACGATCGGGTGGCGCGAGGCCTCGATCGCCGCGTTGAGGGCGGCGGGGGTCCGTCCGGTGGGGTTGGGGACGGTGTGGACGCGGGGGTCTTCTCGGACGAGCTCGGCCGCGATCTCGTCGGTGCGGTCCGTGGACGGGCCGAGTGCGATCACCACCTCCATCTCACCCGCGTACTCCTGCCCGAGGATGTGCCGGACGGAGTCGCGCAGATGGCGCTCCTCATTGAGCACCGGCATGATCACCGAGACTGCGGGCTGCTGGGCGGGCATGTCGTCCTTCACGGTCGGGTAGCGGTGTCACGTTACCGCGTACGGGGGAAACGGAAGCGCGGCGGACGAACGATACGGACAGACGCTGATCGTATGGGCCTACTGTTCCGATGAATCTGCCCGACGTACCGGGAGGTGTCCCCCGTGCCCCAGCCGCACCGCCCCACCCGGCCCGCCGGGCCGGCCCAGCCGCAGCGCGCACGGAAGGGCGGCGGGCGCGGCGGGACGGCCCGCGGCCGGCGCGACCGGCCCCGGTGGGGCGTACGGATCGCGGCCGGGGTCTCCCTGGTGGTACTGGGGTCCGGGGCCGTCGGGCACGCCGTGATGACCGGCCTGGACACCGGCATCGAACGGGTGGACCC
This sequence comes from Streptomyces sp. NPDC093801, assembly GCF_040701585.1. Taxonomy (NCBI): domain Bacteria; kingdom Bacillati; phylum Actinomycetota; class Actinomycetes; order Kitasatosporales; family Streptomycetaceae; genus Streptomyces; species Streptomyces sp. NPDC093801. The sequence continues at coordinate 27,868 of NZ_JBFBDP010000007.1, forward strand.
CTTCAAGGACATGAAGAACCGTCCGCAGGCCGGGCACGGCGTGAACTTCCTGCTGGTCGGCACCGACGGCCGGGACAAGATCACCCCGGAGGAGAAGCGCGAGTACCGGCTCGGCGGGGAGCCCTGCCACTGCACGGACACGATCATGCTGGTGCACCTGTCCGCCGACCGGCAGCGGGCCAGCGTGGTCAGCCTGCCCCGCGACAGCTACGCCGAGCTCCCCGCACACCAGGACCCGGTCACCGGAAAACCCCACCGGGCGCACCCCGTGAAGCTCAACGCGGCCTACGCCGAGGGCGGGCCGAACCTGACCGTGCGGACCGTCGAGGACATGACCCGCGTCAAGATCGACCACTATCTGGAGGTCGACTTCACCAGCTTCATGCGGACCGTCGACGCGATGGGCGGGGTCGAGATCTGCACCGCCAAGGCCCTCAACGACCAGAACACCGGCCTGCACCTGCTGCCCGGCACCCACCGCCTCACCGGCGGCCAGGCCCTCCAGTACGTCCGCTCCCGCCATGTCGACGGGGCCTCCGACCTGGGCCGGATGCAGCGCCAGCAGCGGTTCGTCGCCGCCCTGATCAAGCAGGCCACCGGCGGCGGGGTGCTGCTCAACCCGGTGAAGTTCAAGGAGGTCAGCTCCACCCTGCTGGGCTCGGTGCGCGCCGACAGGGACTTCGGCTCCGAGCAGATGCTGGCGCTGGGGCAGGCGATGCGCGGGTTCACGCCCTCCTCGTCCGAGTTCGCCTCCGTCCCGATCGGGGACGCCTCGTACCCGGTCAAGGGCATCGGCTCGACGGTCAAGTGGGACGACCACAAGGCCGCCCAGCTCTTCGAGTCCCTGCGCGAGGACCGCCCGCTGGCCCCGCCCCGTCCCGGCCGGCCCGCGGACCGGCCGGCGGCGCCCGCGACGCCGACGGCCGTCCCGGTCGACGTGCCCCCGCAGCAGATCCGGGTCCAGGTGGAGAACGGCACCCGGATCGACGGGCTGGGCGGACGGGTGGACGCGGCCCTGCGCGCCACCGGTTTCGACACCACCGGCACCCCGGGCAACGGCGCCGGCCGCGACGTCCGGCGCACGGTGATCTCGTACGACCCGCGCTGGGACCGCTCCGCCCGCACGGTGGCCACGGCCCTGCCCGGCAGCGAGCTGCGCGCGGTCGCCGGCCAGGGCCGGACGGTGCTCGTGATCGCCGGCTCCGACTACGGCAAGGTCGTACCGGTGCGGGCCGAGGACCCCTACCAGGGCGAGTTCGGCGTGGTCACCGGCGACCAGGTGGTGTGCGGGAAGTAGCTCCCCCGCCCACGCCCCCGCCCGCCACCGCCCGCATCGCCCGCCACCGCCCGGGCCGCCGCTACTTGACCCGCTCCAGCAGGGAGACCTCCAGGCCGCGGACCGTCCTGCTCTCCGCCACCCGGTAGTGGGCCGCCAGCGCGTCGGCCTGCTCCTTCGGGAGCTTGTGGTACGGGTTCTTCGTGCCGCTCCAGGTCACCACCCACACCCGCTGGGTGGAGCCGAGGCAGCGCACGGGCTGCGCGCACTCCTTCGGGAACAGGTCGTCGCTCGCCACCGCCGAGCGCTCCGCGAAGACGTCCCTGAGCCGGACGTTCTCCGGCAGGAAGTACTCCACCTGGAAATCGATCATGAACACGCGGTCGCCGCCGCGTACGGGCACGAACCCGTCCCCGGGCCGGTAGCCCTGCGAGATGACCCGCGCCGCCGCCTCGCCGTCGAGGCCGACCCTGGCCCACTCGGTGCGCAGCTGCCGCTGGTCGGGGAGGCCGAGGAGGACCACCGCGGCCAGGGCCAGCGCGCCGGCCACCCGCGGCCGCAGCGCGGCCAGACCGGCCGCCGCGAGCACCGTCCACGCGGGCAGGGTGAAGAGGACGTAGCGGTCGATGAAGTACGAGGTGCTGCCCTGGGAGACCACCCAGGCCGCCAGGATCGGGGCCGCCCCCGCCAGGAGCAGCTCCACCGCGGGCCGCCGGCCGCGGCTCCAGGCGAGCGGCAGCAGCGCCACCGCGGCGACGGCGAGGCCGATCGTCGGGGAGCCGAACAGGTTGTTCCAGAGGTCGGCGATGCCGCGCAGGTGCGGGGTCTTGATCCAGCCGATCTGGCGGCCCGCCTGGCGCTGCCCCAGCAGCACCAGCGGCACCACCGGCACCAGGGCCACCGCCACCGTCACCGCGAAGCCGACGAGGGCGCGCCCCTTGCGCTCCTGCCACCAGCGCAGGAGCACGATCAGGCCGTGCGGCAGCAGGAAGAGCAGCGACACGACGTGGAACAGACCGGCCGCCGCCACCGCGAGGGCGTACGGCGCCCAGCGCCGCGGGGCTGGCCGCTCCAGCGCGCGCAGCAGCAGCCAGGTCGCGGCGCTGACCGCCAGCACGACGAAGGCGTACGAACGCGCCTCCTGGCCGTACCGGGAGACGGCCGGCAGGAAGGCGAAGAGCAGGCCGGCGAAGACGGCCGTCCGGCGGTCGAAGAGCCGTCGGGCCGTCAGCACGGCGAAGGCCGCCGCGCCGGCCATGGCCAGCGCCGACGGGAGGCGGAGCATCGCGGTGGAGTCCCCGAAGACGGAGACCCAGCCGTGCAGCAGCAGGTAGTAGAGGCCGGACACGGCGTCCACGTGGCCCAGCATCCCGACCAGCTCGCCGGTGCTGCGCGTGGCGGCGTTCCAGCTCGCCAGCTCGTCCCGCCAGGGCTGTGCCCGCCCGATGCCGACGCAGGCGACGGCCAGGGTCAGCAGGGCGGCCCAGAGCCAGTCGTAGCGGGCCGTACGGGCCGCGAGCGAGACGTCCGGGCGGCCCGCTCCCCCGTGCGGAAGGGGCCGGCCGGAGCCTGCGGCGGCCTCGGGCGCCGTGGTGCTGCTGGTCATCTGGTCGTACCTTCCGGGATCCGTCGGATCGGCTGAGGGGCTTCGGCGCAGGGGCTCTCCGGACCTCGCTCGACGTCACAGGGTAAGTCGCGGCTGCGGACCGCACCCAATCGCGCCCGGCACCGGACCGGGCGGCCCTAGGGCCTGTCGTCAGACTCCCGTCTGCCCTCCGGGCGACGACGGGACTTTGACGACGGGCCCTAGCGGGACAGGACCGGCGGGTCCGTCTTCGGCAGCGAGAACCTTCCGCTCTCCAGCATCCGCTTGAGCCACGCCGACCCGGGCCGCTCGACGAAGCGGTGGACCAGCCAGGCCAGGGTCAGGATCGCCGCCAGGCACAGCGCGAGCAGCGGGTACGGGGCGAGACCGTGGTCGCGGCCCCAGCGGATCAGCGCCCAGCCGATCTCCTGGTGCAGCAGGTAGACCGGGTAGGTGAGGGCGCCGGCGACGGTCAGCCGCTTCCACTGGATCCCGTTGAGGAGACCCGTGGCGGCCGCCAGCATCACCAGGAAGAACACGGCCGTGATGACCGCGGCGACGTTCCACGACAGGTTGTAGCCGACCTCGTGCCTGTAGGCCCCCAGGGTGGCGTGCAGACGGTTCTGGGAGATGAGCCAGGAGAAGGCCACGACCGCGATCAGCATCGGGTTCACCCCGAACCGGTAGATCAGGTACATGGCCACGCCCGCGATGAAGTACGGGGCGTCGTTCGGCATGAACAGCAGGTCCATCAGGCCGATCTGGGTGTACGGGGTGATCACGGCCAGCATCGTCCAGATCCCGCAGAACACCAGCACCCGGCGGTAGGTGAGCCCCATGACGGCGACGACGGCGAAGAGCAGGTAGAAGCGGAGCTCGACCCAGAGGGTCCAGTAGACGCCGTCCGCGTCGGGCACCCACAGGGGCTTCTGCAGCATCGTGAGGTTCGCCAGCAGCTCGCTGAAGCTCAGGGGCTTTCGGCTCGCCCGGACCGTGGCGGCGAAGTTCACCACCAGGGCGGTGGCGATGACACCGAACCAGTAGCCGGGGTAGAGCCGGACCACCCGGGAGATGAAGTAGTCCTTGGGCGAGCGGCCCCAACACGACATGCAGATGACGAAGCCGCTGATCAGGAAGAAGAGCTGGACCCCCATCCAGCCGTACGCGGTGATGCCGTTCACCGTGGGCATCAGCGCCTTCGGCTTCTGCCCCCACACCTCCGGGTGGAGGTTCACGCCGGTCCAGTGGAACGCGACGACCGAGAGCGCGGCTATGAGGCGCAGGGCGTCCAGGACGTAGAGGCGCGGGCGGCGCGCGCGGCTCTTGTCCCGCTGCTCCTGCTGGACCGGTACGGCGTCGAGCAGAACGGGGGCTGGCGTGGCAGGTGTCATCAGAGAGCAGCTCCGCGTGGGGTCCGGCTGGGGCCGACGTTCCCCCCGGACGTCGCACGACACTCTAGGCGGAGCCCGTGCGCGGGCGCCGCCCGACGGCCGTTCAGTGGCCCACCCCACACGGCTGGGTGCGGCTCTCAGTCCTCGTCGAGCCCCTCGGCGATGCGCCGTTCGCGGAGTTCCTTGATGGCCTGCCGGCGGGCGAGGCGGTGCGTGCGGCGGATCTGGGCCTCCTGGTAGCGGCGCTCGTCCTGCTCGGTCTCCGGGATCACCGGGGGGACCTGGCGGGGCTTGCCCTCGGGGTCCACCGCCGTGAAGACGAGGTAGGCACTGCCGACCTGGGTGGCGGGGGTGGACTCGTTCCACCGCTCCGCGAGGACCCGTACGCCGATCTCCATCGAGGAGCGGCCGGTCCAGTTGACCTGCGCCCGGACGTGGACCAGGTCGCCGACGCGGACGGGGGCCAGGAAGGCCATCTCGTCCATGGAGGCGGTGACGGCGGCCCCGCCGGAGTGGCGGCCCGCCACGGCGCCGGCCGCGTCGTCCACCAGCTTCATGATCACTCCGCCGTGCACGGTGCCGAGGAGGTTGGTGTCGGCCGCGGTCATGATGTGGCTGAGGGTGGTCCGGGACGCCGAGATCGGCTTGCCCTCCGGTGCCTCGGATATCTGTGTCATACAGCCACCTTAAGTGCGGCCCGGAGGCATCAGGTCTGCAACAGCCCCGGTACGAACACCCCACCGGGGTGTCCTGCGGCACTCCCGGCCGGGCATCCTTGTGCGCATGAGTGACTGGGACGGTTTCGGCGGCGAGCGCGACGCGCGCGGCCGCCGCGATGACGGGTACGGGCGCGGCAGCGGGCAGGCGCAGCCGGACGGGGCGCAGCGGATGCGCCACGTCCAGCGGCAGCCGCAGGCCCCCCGGCCTCCCCAGCCGCAGGCCCCCCGGCCTCCCCAGTCGCAGCCCCGTCCCGGGCAGCGCCCCGTGCGGCCGCCGGTCCCGCCGCAGGCCCCGCCGCCGGGCGGCCGCCCGGGTTCCGGCTACGGGGTGCCGCAGCAGCAGGGGCCGGGCCCCGACGCGTCGTACGACAGCGGGTACAGCACCGGCCAGGTCTACGGGCGCCCCTCCGGCCCCGGCGGCCCGGGGCGTCCCGAGGGTCCCGGCGGCCCGGGCGGTCCCGGCCGCCCCGGGCCCGGGCGCACCGTCGACTGGCGCAAGCGCATCAAGATCGGCTCGATCGTGCTGGTCTCCGCGCTGGTGGTGACCACCGTCGGCACCTACTTCTGGGCCGACTCCAAGGTCCGCCGCGAGGTCGACCTGTCCAAGGTGATCGAGCGGCCCAAGGAGGGCGACTGCACGACGTACCTGATCGTGGGCTCCGACAGCCGCGAGGGCATGTCCGACGAGGAGAAGAAGAAGCTCCACACGGGCTCCGCCGAGGGCAAGCGCACCGACTCGATGATGGTCCTGGCCAAGTGCTCCAGCGGGAACACCATGGTCTCGCTGCCGCGCGACTCCGACGTGGAGATCCCCTCCTTCGTCGGCTCCCAGTCGGGCAAGAAGTACGCCGGCACCGGCAAGCGGACCAAGCTGAACGCCGCGTACGCGGACGACGGGCCGGAGCTGCTGGTCCGCACCATCGAGTTCAACACCGGCCTGCGCATCGACCACTACGCCGAGATCGGCTTCGCCGGCTTCGCCAACATCGTGGACGCGCTGGGCGGCGTGGAGCTGGACATCGAGAAGGGCTTCAAGGACGAGAAGTCCGGCGCCGACTTCAAGGCGGGCCGCCAGACCCTCAACGGCGAGCAGTCGCTGGCCTTCGTCCGCACCCGGTACGCCTTCGCCGAGTCGGACCTGCAACGGACGAAGAACCAGCAGAAGTTCCTGTCGGCGCTCGCCAGCCAGGCCGCCACCCCGGGGACCGTCCTCAACCCGTTCTCCCTCTACCCGGTGATGGGCGCCGGCCTGGACACCCTCATCGTCGACAAGGACATGTCCCTGTGGGACATGGGCGAGATGTTCTTCGCCATGAAGGGCGTCAACAGCGGTGAGGGCGTGTCGATGAACATGCCGATCTCCGGTCAGCGGGGCGGCAACCTCGTCTGGGACAAGCCGAAGGTCCAGCAGTTGGTCAAGGAGATCCAGAACGACCAGAAGGTCACCGTCAAGGGGCAGTGAGCCGGGCGCCGGCCGGCCGCTGAACGGGTGAGGGCGCCGCGCATCCCCCCTCGGGCGTTGTGGACAGTGCGATGGTTTTCTCGTAAGACTGTTGCGGCCCGACCGCCGGGGGGATACCGCGGCCGGGCCCGTGTTCCGGTGCGGCCGTCGACCGACCGGGCATGCGTCCGTCCTGCCCGTGGAGCCCTTCATGTCCCTGCACCCGTCCCCGCGCGTCCTCGAAGAGCGACGGGAAGACGGCGACAGACCTTCCGTCCTGCCCCTCCTGCCGGAACAGGCGCGGCCGCCCGCGCCGGGAACGGGGCGCCGGCTGCGGGTCCTGGACGGGCTGCGGATCCTCGCCGCGGTGCTGGTGCTCCTCCACCACTACACCCGTCAAGAGGTGTGGGGCCGTGACGCGTTCGGGTGGCTGACCGTCGTCGGCCGCTACAGCTGGATGGGCGTCGAGCTGTTCTTCATGATCAGCGGCTTCGTCATCTGCATGTCGGCCTGGGGGCGGCCACTGGGCAGCTACCTGCGCAGCCGGGTGGTCCGCCTGGCGCCCGCGTACTGGTTCTGCGTCCTGGTCACGATGGGCGTGCTGCTGTCCTTCGGCAAGCCCTTCGGCGGCGCCGGGCCGGGCCTCAGCCAGATCCTGACGAACCTGACGATGGTACAGACCCCGCTGGGGTCCGCCCCGCTGGACGCGTCGTACTGGACGCTGTGGTCCGAGGTCCGCTTCTACCTGATCTTCGCGGTGGTGGCCTGGACCGGGCTGACCTACCGCAAGGTGCTGAACTTCTGCTGGATCTGGACCGTCGCCTCGCTGCTCGCCCCGGGCTCGGGCCTGCCGGTCCTCGACGTCCTGGCCAACCCGGACTACTCCCCGCTGTTCATCTCCGGCATCTGCTTCTACCTGATCCGGCGCGAGGGGCCCCGGGCGGGAGAGCCGTGGGCGCTGCTGGTGTTCTCCTGGCTGCTGATGCAGCGCTGGCTGAACGACATCGTCCGCTGGAACACCGTCAAGGGCGACCGGCTGTCCTGGGAGATGTGCCTGCTCGTCATCACCCTGTGCTACGTGGTCATGGCGGCCGTGGCCCTGGGGTGGCTGGACCGGATCGACTGGCGCTGGCTGCCGGCCGCGGGAGCCATGTCGTACCCGCTGTACCTGCTGCACCAGCAGGCCGGCCTGACCATGCTGCGGCAGTGGCACCGCGACGTCGAGCCCTGGACGCTGATGCTGTCGGCGATGGCCGTGATGCTGCTGGCCTCCTGGCTGATCCAGCGCTTCGTGGAACGCCCGGTGGCCCGCCGGCTCAAGCGCTTCCTGGAACGCCGTCCGGCGCCCGCCGGGCCCTGACGCCGGTCCTGACGCCGGTCCTGACGCCGGGTCCTGACGGCCCGCCGGACACGGCGGAAGGGGCGCCCCCCGGCCGGGGGGCGCCCCTTCTGCTCGCGGTCCGTACGACCGACTACTTCTTGCCCGCCGCGGCGCGGAGCTTCCACGGCATCGCGATGGACTCCAGCTGCACGGCCAGGTTCATCTTCGACTCGCCGACGGTGCGGTCCTCGAAGTGGATCGGGACCTCCATCACCTGGAAGTTGCGGCGCAGGGCCTTGTACTTCATCTCCACCTGGAAGCTGTAGCCGGCGCTGCCGATCGACGCGAGGTCGATCGCCTTCAGCGCGGCCGCGCTCCACAGGTTGAAGCCGCCCGTGATGTCGCGGACGCGGGTGCCGAGGATGGTGCTCGCGTACGCGTTGGCCCAGCGGGAGAGCAGCTTGCGGTGCGCGCCCCAGGCGTTGGACAGGGTGCCGCCCGGCACGTACCGGGAGCCCACGACGAGGCCGGCGCCGGTGGAGCGGGCCACACCCAGCATCTCGGCGATCTTGCCGGCCGGGTGGGAGCCGTCCGCGTCCATCTGGAGCACGTACTCGGCGCCGTCCTCGACGGCCTTGGCCATGCCGGCCGCGTAGGCGCGGCCGAGGCCGTCCTTCGCGGTGCGGTGCAGGACCGACATGCGCGGCTTGCCGTCCTCGGTGAGGTAGCCCTCCGCGAGCTCGTCGGCGATCTTGCCGGTGCCGTCGGGCGAGGAGTCGTCGACGATCAGCAGGCGCAGGCCCGGCTGGTCGAGACCCATGAGCAGCTCCACCATGCCCGGGAGGTTGCCCGCCTCGTTGTAGGTCGGCATGACCACGGTGAGGGGGGTGTGCGCCCAGGTGTCGGGGAGCTTGGTGGTGGCAACGTCGGTCTTGCGGGGAGTCTGCTGCTCGCCTATCACAGGGTTATGCCTCACTGAAGTTGGTCACCGGTCGGAGGAGAAGCGGACGGCTGCGTCGGGCAGTTCTGCCTCGCACCACACCCGCACCCCCGCGCGAAGTTCGTTGTCAGCCCCTACGACGGCACCGTCACCGATGACGGCACCGGTCACGACGGTGCGCGAACCCACCGAGGCGCCGGCGCCGATGAGGCTGGCGTTCACCACCGTGTCCGTGCCGAGGATCGCGCCGTCCAGCACGATGGATCCCTGGACGACAGCGCCCGATTCGATCCGGGCGCCGGCACCCACCACGGTACCGCCCGTCAGCTTGGCGCCTTCCGCCACCTGGGCACCGGGGAGGACGAGGGCCTCGCCGCGGGGGCCGGGGACGGCCGGGGAGGAGACGATGCCGCGCACGAGGTCGGCGGAGGCCTGGACGAAGGACTCCGGCTTGCCGAGGTCCAGCCAGTAGGTGTCCTCGGTGACGCCGTGCAGCTTGGCACCGGAGGCGAGGAGGCCGGGGAAGGTCTCGCGCTCGACGGATACCGGCCGGCCGGCCGGAATGGAGTCGATCACGCTGCGGCGGAAGACGTAGCAGCCGGCGTTGATCTGGTCGGTGATGATCTCTTCGGGGGTCTCGGGCTTCTCGGTGAAGGCCAGCACCCGCCCGTCGGCGTCGGTGGGGACCAGGCCGAAGGCGCGGGGGTCCTCGACGCGCACGAGGTGCAGGGAGACGTCGGCGTCGGCCGCCTGGTGCGACTCGACCAGGCCGGCGATGTCGAGGCCGGTCAGGATGTCGCCGTTGAAGACGAGGACGGGGGAGTCCGGGCCGCCGGTCAGGCGCTGGGCGGCGTTGCGGATGGCGCCGCCGGTGCCGAGGGGCTCGTCCTCGACGACGTACTCGAGGGTGATGCCGAAGTCGGATCCGTCGCCGAAGTAGGGCTCGAAGACCTCGGCGAGGTAGCAGGTGGCCATCACGATGTGCGTGACACCGGCGGCGGCGGCCCTGGCTATCTGGTGGGCGAGGAACGGGACGCCCGCTGCCGGAACCATCGGCTTGGGGGTGTTCACCGTCACGGGGCGCAGACGCGTCCCCTGCCCGCCGACCAGCAGGATCGCTTCCGTCATTTTGTTCTCTCCCCAACCGGTTCAGGCGTACGAAGCTTCAAAGTTAGCCCATCCTGCACGGTGCAAAGCCCGGTGGAGCCCCGCCCGGCCCGCCTCCGGCAACGTTCCGGTTACGGCGGGTTGCGCACGATGCGGGTACAAGGCCCCCGGCCCGTCCCCTATATACGGTCCCCACGCACCGCGGCGGGACGAAGAGCCGCTGTTCAGCCCCGGAACCCGGGCCGCCGGATCCGCCGCCGCCCGGCACCCCGCCGGCCGGCCCGGCGGGTGCCCCCTCCAACGGCAGCACGCCCCCCGCCAGGGGCGCACACCACGGCCGGCCCCACCCGCTGGATCGGAATCGTTACAAAGGAACCCTTCGCATTCACCGCCCGGACGCCCGCGCTCCGCAGGCGGGCGCAAGCGCGACAAGGCCCTCGGCTGACGCCGGGGGCCTTGTCGTCGGGATGCGGCGGGTGGGACGCGTTACGGCAGGTTGCGGGCCATCACGATCCGCTGGACCTGGTTCGTGCCTTCGTAAATCTGGGTAATCTTCGCGTCGCGCATCATGCGCTCGACCGGGTAGTCGCGGGTGTAGCCGTAGCCGCCGAGGAGCTGGACCGCGTCGGTCGTGACCTCCATCGCGACGTCCGAGGCGAAGCACTTGGCCGCGGCGCCGAAGAAGGTGAGGTCGGAGTCGACGCGCTCCGACTTGGCGGCCGCCGCGTAGGTCAGCTGGCGGGCGGCCTCGATCTTCATGGCCATGTCCGCGAGCATGAACTGGACGCCCTGGAAGTCGCCGATCGGCTTGCCGAACTGCTTGCGCTCCTGGACGTAGCCCTTCGCGTAGTCCAGGGCGCCCTGGGCGATGCCGAGGGCCTGGGCGGCGATGGTGATGCGGGTGTGGTCGAGGGTCTTCATCGCGGTGGCGAAGCCGGTGCCCTCGGCGCCGATCATGCGGTCGGCGGGGATGCGGACGTTGTCGAGGTAGACCTCGCGCGTCGGGGAGCCCTTGATGCCGAGCTTCTTCTCCGGGGCGCCGAAGGAGACGCCCTCGTCCGACTTCTCGACGACGAAGGCCGAGATGCCCTTGGAGCGCTTCTCCGGGTCGGTGACGGCCATGACCGTGTAGTAGTCGGAGACACCGGCGTTGGTGATCCAGCGCTTGACGCCGTTGAGCACCCAGAAGTCGCCGTCGCGGACCGCGCGGGTCTTCATGCCGGCCGCGTCGGAGCCCGCGTCGGGCTCGGAGAGGCAGTACGAGAACATCGCGTCGCCCTTGGCCAGCGGGCCGAGGTACTTGGCCTTGAGCTCCTCCGAGCCGGAGAGGATCACCGGGAGGGAGCCGAGCTTGTTCACGGCCGGGATCAGGGAGGAGGAGGCGCAGACGCGGGCCACCTCCTCGATCACGATGACCGTGGCGAGGGCGTCGGCGCCGGCGCCGCCGTAGCTCTCGGGCACGTGGACGGCGTGCAGGTCGTTGGCGACGAGGGCGTCGAGGGCCTCCTGCGGGAAGCGGGCCTCCTCGTCGACCGCGGCCGCGAACGGGAGGATCTTCGCCTCGCAGAGCGCGCGGACCGACTCGCGGAGCATGTCGTGCTCCTCGGCCGGGCGGTACAGGTCGAAGTCGGCAGAACCCGCCAAGATCTTTCACTCCCCAGGTGCGGCGCCGAGTGACGCTCCGGCAGCGGTGTGCCACCGGAAGGCGTTCGGCGCGGGATGCTAACTACCGTTAAGTAACCCAAATTCTAGTTCCCGGCCCCGGTGCAGCGATATGTGGCGCGTACGTGAGCTGCGTGACAGCCGGACACTCCTGGGAACGTCCCCCGGGAGCGGCCCGACTATGCTCGGGGGCCGCACACGGCCCCGTACCTCTGGAGCTCCCATGGCCCCCCTCAAGATCACCGTGATCGGCACCGGCTACCTGGGCGCCACGCACGCCGCGGCCATGGCCGAGCTCGGCTTCGAGGTGCTGGGGCTGGACGTGGTGCCGGAGAAGATCGAGATGCTGGCCTCGGGCCGGGTCCCCATGTACGAGCCCGGGCTGGAGGACCTGCTCGCCCGGCACGTCGCGGGGCTGCCGGGGTCCACCGGGCGGCTGCGGTTCACGCAGTCCTGGCAGGAGGTCGGGGACTTCGGCGACGTGCACTTCGTGTGCGTGAACACCCCCCAGAAGCACGGTGAGTACGCCTGCGACATGAGCTACGTGGACTCGGCCGTGGAATCCCTGGCCCCGCACCTCACCCGGCCCGCGCTGGTGGTGGGCAAGTCCACCGTGCCGGTGGGTTCGGCCGAGCGGCTCGCCGGGAAGCTCGCCGCGCTGGCCCCGGCGGGCGCGGACGTGGAGCTGGCGTGGAACCCGGAGTTCCTGCGCGAGGGCTTCGCCGTGCAGGACACCCTGCACCCCGACCGGATCGTGGTCGGGGTCGGCGGCGAGCGCGCCGAGAAGCTGCTGCGGGAGGTGTACGCGACGCCCATGGCGGAGGGGAGCCCGCTGGTGGTGACCGACTTCCCGACGGCCGAGCTGGTGAAGACCGCCGCCAACTCCTTCCTGGCGACCAAGATCTCCTTCATCAACGCCATGGCCGAGGTGTGCGAGGCGGCCGGCGGCGACGTCGTCAAGCTGGCCGAGGCCATCGGCCACGACGAGCGGATCGGCTCCAAGTTCCTGCGCGCCGGCATCGGTTTCGGCGGCGGCTGCCTGCCCAAGGACATCCGCGCCTTCATGGCCCGGGCCGGCGAGCTGGGCGCCGACCAGGCGCTGACCTTCCTGAGGGAGGTCGACTCCATCAACATGCGCCGCCGCGGCCACATGGTCGAGCTGGCCCGCGAGGCCGTGGGCGGGTCGTTCCTGGGCAAGCGGGTGGCCGTGCTCGGTGCCACCTTCAAGCCCGACTCGGACGACGTGCGCGACTCCCCCGCGCTGAACGTGGCCGGGCAGATCCACCTCCAGGGCGGCCAGGTCACCGTCTACGACCCCAAGGGCATGGACAACGCGCGCCGCGTCTTCCCCACCCTCGGCTACGCCGACTCCGCGCTCGCGGCCGCCCGCGGGGCCGAGGTCGTCCTGCACCTCACCGAGTGGCGCGAGTTCCGCGAGCTCGACCCCGAAGAGCTGGGAGCGGTCGTCACGGACCGGCTCGTGCTGGACGGGCGGAACGCCCTGGACCCGTTGCGCTGGCGCGCGGCCGGGTGGACCTACCGGGCCATGGGGCGCCCGCAGGCGTAAGGGACGTGGGGGGCGCGGGGCCGGCCAGGGCGTATACGGGTACCCACTTTTGAAGGATCTCAGTCAAGGAAGTGGAATAAATGACTGGGTAGACTTCGCGCCGATGACCACGACCAGCAGCCCCACAGCCCACCCCACCGCATCCGCGACGGCGGCGCCCGCCACGCGTGACCGGCGGGGATCCTTCGAAGCAGCCATGCGAGGACGCGGCGCCCTGCTGGGCATCGCGGGCTTCTGGCTGGCCTCCAGGGCGGCGATGCTCTGGATGCTCGTCAACGACTTCTTCAGCTCGAACGTCGTCCGGGTGGAGGTCACCGCGACCTACCACAACTGGTACAACGTCCTCGTCCACTGGACGCTGCCGCACAACGACATCATGTGGCAGTACCCGCCGGCGGCCGCGGCGATCTTCCTCTCCCCGGACCTGCTGCCGTTCCTCACCTACTTCCAGGCCTTCGTCGCCCTGACGGTGCTCTGCGACGGCGTGGTGCTGCTCGGCCTGATGCGGGCGGCGCGGCGCGGCGACGGCAGCATGGCCGGTGCGCTGGTGTGGCTGGTGACGCTGCCGATGATGATGGCGACCCCGTTCGCCCGCTACGACATCCAGGTCACCCTGCTCGCGGTCTTCGCGCTGCTCGCGATGCGCCACCGTCCCCGGGTCGGCGGGGTCATCGCCGGTATCGGGGCGATGGTCAAGGTGTGGCCGCTGCTGACCCTGCTCGGCACCCCGCGCGGCAAGTCCACGCGGGACGCCTTCGTCGCGGCGGCGCTCTCCGGGGCGGCGCTGCTGGCGGTCTTCGCGCTGCTGTTCAAGGACACGCTGGGCTTCCTGGGCAACCAGGGCGACCGCGGCGTGCAGATCGAGTCGCTGGGCGGTTCGGCGCTGATGGCGGCGCGGCTGCTGGACCTGTGGCCGGGCAAGGTCAACTTCCAGTACGGGGCCTTCGAGTACGTCGGTCCGTACGTGTCGAGCATCGCGCGGGCCTCGCTGGGGCTGACCGTGGCCGGCTTCCTGCTGCTCCTGCTGTGGCGCGTGAAGGCCAACCGCTGGTCGAGCGCGACGCCGTTCGACGCCGCGCTCTGCGCGATCATGGTCTTCACGGTCACCAGCCGCGTCATCAGCCCGCAGTACATGATCTGGCTGCTGGGCCTCGCGGCCGTCTGCCTGACCTCGAAGAACACCACCCAGCGTCCGATCGCCTGGCTGCTGGTCGCCGCGAACGCGCTGACCACGCTGATCTTCCCGATCTGCTACGGCTCCGACATCCTCACCAACAGCACGCTGGGCACGATCCTGCTCTGCACGCGCAACGGCCTGCTGCTCTACGCGACGGTGTGGTCCGGCGTGCGGCTGTGGAAGGCGACCGTGCTGTCGAAGTCGGCGCTGCGGCAGCCGGAGTCGCAGGGCGCTCCGCAGGCCGTCTAGGGCGTGGGGCCCCGGTGCTGTGCGGCGCGGGCGGTGAACTCCGCCTCGCGCAGCACCCGCTGGGCGTTGCCCCAGGTCAGCAGGGTGATGTCGGCTTCCGACCAGCCCCGTTCCAGGAGTTCCGCGATCAGCCGCGGGTAGCCCGAGGGGTCGGTGAGTCCGGCCGGCCTCGGGCTTCCGGGTTCGGCGCCGAAGGCGGCGCCGAGGCCGACGCCTTCGGGGCCCGCGAGGGCCCGTACGTGTTCCACGTGGTCGGCGACGGCGTGCAGGGAGTCGCCGGTGCGCTCGGTGTCGAAGGTGACCATCGCCAGGCCGCCCGCCGCGCGCAGCGCGAGCAGGACCTCGTCGGTGACGTTGTCCGGGTGCGGGTTGAGCGAGGCGGCGCCGGTGTTGGAGATGATCACCGGTGCCTTGGAGGCCGCCGTGAGCTGGCAGGCGGCGGCGGGCGTGCAGCCCGTCAGGTCGAGGAGCATCGCGAGCCGGTTGGCCTCCTTGACCACCTCGTGGCCGAAGGCCGTCAGGCCCTCGTCGGCCCAGGGCGCCCCGGCGGGGGCGATGAGGCGCACGCCGAGGGCGTGGAAGGCGCGCAGCGCGCCGAGGGAGCCGGTGAGGGTGCTGCCGGGGACGGGGCCGAGGAACGAGGCGATGCGGCCCCGGTTGCGGGCGTCGGCCATGTCGTCGGCGGTCAGCGCGAGGTACAGGCTGTCGGAGTAGCGGCGCATCAGGGCGCGGGCCGCGTCGATCTGTTCGAGGGTCTCGCACACGGCCTGGGCGCAGGAGTCGGCGCGGGGCGGGCCGGGCGGCACGAGGAGGGTCCAGAACTGGGCGCCCACTCCCCCGGCGCGCAGCCGCGGGATGTCGGTGTCGACGCCCGTGTCCGGGGTGTCGATGTCGTGGTACGGGCTCTGGCGCAGGGTCCAGACGAGGGTGTTGCAGCCGTCGGCGACGGGGTGCACGGCGAGCAGCGCGGCCGCGCGGTCCAGGGATCCGCCCGCCATGAGGGGGGCGGTGACGGGGACGTCGTCGGCTCCGACACCCACGGAGTGGGGTTCATCCTGCAGGTCGGCCATGGCATTCGCTCCGGTCTCGGCGGCAGCAGGGAGACATGGGGCCACCGTGACACGGGGGGTGGCGGTGCCGCCCGGCGAGTGTGGCGTTCGGGTGTACCCCCGTACGGGACGGGGCGGGGCCGGGGTGTCACCCCGGCCCCGCCCCTGTTCCTCCGCCGTCCGCCGGCGTCCGCCGCCGTCCGCGTGCGGGTCAGATCACCGCGTTGGACGGGCCGCGGGTGGCCGACAGGTCGCGGGCGACGGCTTCGGCGTCGCGCAGCGCCCGTACCGCGTTGGACCAGGTCAGCTTGGCCAGGTCGGCCCGGGACCAGCCGCGGTGCAGGAGCTCCGCGATCAGGTTCGGGTAGCCGGAGACGTCGTCCAGCCCGGCCGGGGTGAAGGCGGTGCCGTCGAAGTCGCCGCCGATGCCGATGTGGTCGACGCCGGCGACCTCGCGCATGTGGTCGAGGTGGTCGGCGACGGTGGCGGCGGTGGCCACCGGGCGCGGGCGCCCGGCTTCGAAGGCCCGGTGCAGGGCCATCGCCTCGGGGGTGGTGTCGAGGTGGTGGAAGCCGTGGGCGCGCAGGTTCTCGTCCGCGGCCAGGGTCCACTCGACGGCGGCCGGGAGGATGAACTTCGGTACGAACGTCGCCATCGCGACGCCGCCGTTGGCCGGCAGCTGCGCGAGGACGTCGTCGGGGACGTTGCGCGGGTGGTCGCAGACCGCCCGGGCCGAGGAGTGCGAGAAGATCACCGGCGCGGCCGAGACGGCGAGGGCGTCGCGCATGGTGGTCTCGGCGACGTGCGAGAGGTCGACGAGCATGCCGATGCGGTTCATCTCGCGCACCACCTCGCGGCCGAAGTCCGCGAGGCCGCCGTGGCGGGGTGCGTCGGTCGCCGAGTCCGCCCAGTCGATGGTGTCGTTGTGGGTGAGCGTCAGGTAGCGCACCCCCAGCCGGTGCAGGGCGCGCAGGGTGGCGAGCGAGTTGTTGATGGAGTGGCCGCCCTCGGCGCCCATGAGGGAGGCGATCCTGCCGTCGGCGCGGGCCGCTTCCATGTCGTCCGCCGTGAGCGCCCGGGCCAGGGCGTCGGGGTGGCGGTCGATCAGCTGGTCGACGGCGTCGATCTGCTCCAGGGTGGCGCTGACGGCCTCGTCGCCGGCGAAGTCGGAGCGGACGTAGACGGACCAGAACTGTGCGCCGACCCCGCCGGCCCGCATCCGGGGGATGTCGGTGTGCAGGTGCGCCGACTGGTCGCCGGCGATGTCCCGCCGGCCGAGGTCGTAGCGCACCTGCTCGCGCAGGGCCCAGGGCAGGTCGTTGTGGCCGTCGGCCACGGGGTGCTCGGCGAGGAGCTCCCGGGCCTGCGCGAGCAGGTCCGCGGCGCTCACTTGCCGAACCCGAAGGATTCCGCGCCCGCGACCTTGGCGCGCAGCCGCTTGCCCTTCTCGGTGGCCTGGTCGTTGAGCTCCTGCTGGAACTCCCGCATCCGGCCGAGCAGCTCCGGGTCGTGCGCGGCGAGCATGCGGACGGCCAGGAGGCCGGCGTTGCGGGCGCCGGCGACGGAGACGGTGGCCACGGGGACCCCGGCGGGCATCTGGACGATCGACAGGAGCGAGTCCATGCCGTCCAGGTACTTCAGCGGGACGGGCACGCCGATGACGGGCAGCGGGGTGACGGAGGCGAGCATGCCGGGCAGGTGGGCGGCCCCGCCCGCACCGGCGATGATCGCCTTGAGGCCGCGGTCGGCGGCCTGCTCCCCGTACGCGACCATCTCGCGCGGCATCCGGTGGGCGGAGACGACGTCGACCTCGTAGGGGATCTCGAACTCGTCCAGGGCCTGGGCGGCGGCCTCCATGACCGGCCAGTCGGAGTCCGAGCCCATGACGATGCCTACGACGGGGGAGGTGCTCATTCCGTGATCGTTCCTCTGAGGTAGCCGGCTGCGTGACGTGCGCGCTCCAGCACATCGTCAAGGTCGTCGCCGTAGGTGTTGACGTGGCCGACCTTGCGGCCGTGTTTCACGTCCTTGCCGTACATGTGGATCTTGACCTGCGGGTCGTGGGCCATGCAGTGCAGGTACGCCGCGTACATGTCGGGGTAGTCCCCGCCGAGGACGTTGGCCATCACGGTCCAGCGGGCCCGGGGGCGCGGGTCGCCCAGGGGGAGGTCCAGGACCGCGCGGACGTGGTTGGCGAACTGGGAGGTGACCGCGCCGTCCTGGGTCCAGTGGCCGCTGTTGTGCGGGCGCATGGCCAGTTCGTTGACGAGGATGCGGCCGTCGGTGGTCTCGAACAGCTCCACGGCCAGGTGGCCGGTCACGTCGAGCTC
Organism: Streptomyces sp. NPDC093801; assembly: GCF_040701585.1. NCBI lineage: Bacteria > Bacillati > Actinomycetota > Actinomycetes > Kitasatosporales > Streptomycetaceae > Streptomyces > Streptomyces sp. NPDC093801. The sequence goes on from NZ_JBFBDP010000007.1 coordinate 45,682, forward strand.
CTTGGCGATGCGCAGGGCCAGGGCCTGGGCCTCGCCCGCGAGGGCTTCGGAGAGGTGGGGGGCGGGGGCGATCACCGTGTCGCAGACCCCGTCCACCTGGATGGACTCGACGACGGGGTAGGCCACGGCCTGGCCGTGCGGGGAGCGGACGATGTTGGCCGCGAGCTCGCGGACGTAATCGACCTTCTCCTCCGCGAGGACCGGGACGCCCGCCTTGAAGGGGGCCTCCGCGTCCTCGGGCGTGCGGACGAACCACACGCCCTTGCCGTCGTACCCGCCGCGCACCGTCTTGAGGATGACGGGGAAGCCGCCCACCTCCTGCGCGAAGGCCGCCGCGTCCGCCGGATCGCTCACGATCCGGTGGCGGGGGCTGGGCGCGCCGATCTCGTCGAGCTTGGCGCGCATCACCCCCTTGTCTTGTGCGTGCACCAACGCGTCGGGCCCCGGCCGGACGGGGATGCCGTCCGACTCCAGGGCCCGGAGGTGCTCGGTGGGGACGTGCTCGTGATCGAAGGTGATCACGTCGCAGCCGCGCGCGAAGGCGCGCAACGTGTCCAGGTCGCGATAGTCGCCGATGACGACGTCGCTCACGACCAGGGCCGCCGAGTCCTGGGGGGTGTCACTGAGGATCTTGAATCTGATGCCGAGGGGGATGCCCGCCTCGTGGGTCATGCGGGCGAGCTGACCGCCGCCGACCATGCCGACTACCGGGAACGTCACCTCTCCAGGGTATCCGCCGGTATTCCGCCATACGGACGCAGGCCTGGCGCGGACCCGTCGGTCGGGCCCGGAGGCCTTGTGTGCGTTGCGTCGCAAGGGTGCCGGGGCGCGAACGGGCCCCCGGGGTGACACTTAACATGGTGGGGTTGACGGGATCGGGTGACACGCCCAGCGGGACGCTGACGGCTCACTCCGCGACCCACACGACGACTGACAGGGACTGAACCATCACATGAGCACGCCGAACGCAGTACCGCTGTCCGAGCGCCTCCGCGGCATCGCGCGGGAAGTCGTCAAGTTCGGCGCGGTCGGCGGCGCGGGCGTCCTGGTCAACTTCGGCGTCTTCAACCTGCTGCGCAGCACCACGGACCTGCAGACGGTCCGCGCGAACGTGATAGCCATCGTGGTCGCGATCATCACGAACTACGTGGGGTTCCGCTACTTCACCTACCGTGACCGCGACCTGGGCAGCCGCCGCCGCGAGATGATCCTGTTCGTGCTGTTCAGCCTGATCGGCATGGTCATCGAGAGCGGTGTGCTCTACGTCGCCACCTACGGCTTCGGCCTGGACAGCTCGCTGCAGAACAACATCTTCAAGTTCTTCGGCATGGCGGTGGCGACGGTCTTCCGGTTCTGGTCCTACCGGACGTGGGTCTTCAAGGCCCTGCCCACGGAGGCCGCGCCCTCGCTGGTCGTGGAGCAGCGCGACGGGCACGAGGCGCCCGTCGCCACCCGCACTCCGGAGCCGGCGGCCCACCAGGGCTGACGGCCGCCGGCCGTCACCTGACGGTCCGCTCCGGCTCCGCGCGTTCCGGGGCGGTGCGGCTGAGGAAGAGCGCGAACACCGGCGGCTGACTCTGGAGGAGCTCCAGGCGGCCGCCGTCCGCTTCCGCGAGGTCGCGGGCGACGGCCAGGCCGATGCCGGTGGAGTTGCGGCCGCTGATGGCCCGCTCGAAGATCCGGTTGCCCAGGTCGGGCGGGACGCCGGGGCCCTCGTCCGTGACCTCGATGACGGCCTGGTTGCCGGTCACGCGGGTGCGCAGGGCGACCGTTCCGCCGCCGTGCATGAGCGCGTTCTCCACGAGGGTGGCCAGGACCTGGGAGACCGCCCCGGGGGTTCCCACGGCCCGCATGCCGGTCTTCCCGGAGCGCACGATGGCCCGGCCGGCGCTGCGGTAGGCCGGCCGCCATTCCTCCACCTGCTGCTTGACGACCTCGTCGAGGTCGAAGGGGACGGCGGAGCCGGTACGGGGGTCGCGGGAGTTGGTCAGCAGCCGCTCGACCACGTCCGTGAGCCGCTCCACCTGGGTGAGGGCGATGGTCGCCTCCTCCCGCACGGTCTCCAGGTCGTCCGTGACCGTGATCTCCTCCAGCCGCATCGACAGGGCGGTGAGGGGGGTGCGCAGCTGGTGGGAGGCGTCGGCGGCGAGGCGCCGTTCGGCGGTGAGCATCCGCCCGATCCGTTCGGCGCTGGAGTCGAGCACGTCGGCGACCCGGTCCAGCTCGGGGACCCCGTAGCGCTTGTGCCGGGGCCGGGGGTCGCCCGAGCCGAGCCGCTCGGCGGTCTCGGCCAGGTCGGTCAGCGGGGAGGCCAGCCGGTTGGCCTGGCGCACGGCGAGCAGGACGGCCGCGACGACGGCCAGCAGGGCCACCGCGCCGACCACGGCCAGGGTGCGCCCGACCTCCCGGGTGACGGTGGAGCGGGACTCCTCGACGACCACCACCTCGCCCTGTTCGCCGCGCGCGGTGCCCCGGATGACGTTGTCCTCGATGCGGTCGCCGACCTCGACGGGCGGCTGTCCGGGGACGGTGATGCGGGCGTACGTGCCGAGGTCCAGCTGCTCGGAGAGCGAGCCGGCGTCGACCTTGCGGTGTTCCAGGGCGTCGGACTCGACGACGCCCAGCAGGCGCAGCGCCTCGGAGCCGATGCGGTCCTGGGCGCTGCTGGTGATGGTCCGGGTCTCCACGATGACGAGGGAGACCCCGAACACGGCGATCACGACGAGGACCACGGCGAGCGTGGAGTTGATCAGACGGCGGCGCATGCCCTAGAGCATGCCCTAACGGGCGAACGCGCTCCGTCGGCCGCGGCGCCGGCCCGCGTCAGCTCTTCTCGAAGCGGAAGCCGACGCCCCGGACGGTGGCGATGTAGCGGGGGTTGGCGGCGTCGTCGCCCAGCTTCTTGCGCAGCCAGGAGATGTGCATGTCGAGGGTCTTGGTGGAGGACCACCAGGTGGTGTCCCAGACCTCGCGCATCAGCTGGTCGCGGGTGACGACCCGGCCGGCGTCGCGGACCAGGACGCGCAGCAGGTCGAACTCCTTGGCGGTGAGCTGGAGCTCCTCCTCGCCCATCCAGGCGCGGTGGGACTCGACGTCGATGCGCACGCCGTGGGTGGCGGGGGCCTGGGCGGCGTCGTTGGCGCCGCGCCGCAGCAGGGCCCGGACGCGGGCCAGCAGCTCGGCGAGGCGGAAGGGCTTGGTCACGTAGTCGTCGGCGCCGGCGTCCAGGCCGACCACCGTGTCCACCTCGTCGGCCCGGGCGGTCAGGACCAGGATGGGGAAGCCGTGGCCCTCGGCGCGCAGTCGCCGGGCCACCTCCAGGCCGTCCATTCCGGGCAGTCCCAGGTCCAGGACGACGAGATCGACGCCGCCCTGCAGTCCGGCCTCCAGGGCGGTGGGGCCGTCCTCCCGGACCTCGACCTCGTAGCCTTCCCGGCGCAGGGCGCGGGCCAGGGGTTCCGAGATGGATGCGTCGTCCTCGGCGAGCAGTACACGCGTCATGTGGGTGATGGTAGTCCGCGGCGGGTGAAAGGAGGCGCCTGCCTGCATACCCCTCTCGAACTGGGGTTATGAACTACTACCGACCTTCGAACTTGACGGATCGGTTCCCTCCTTTCCTGTGATCCATATCTCAAGCCCTTCCATATGCATCGGGGCCCTGTCGTATGGTGGCGGAACGCCCGATGCACTACCGAGGGGACATTTGCGCTCAAATCCGAGCCGAGAACCTCAAATTCTGCTCTGGTCGGCATCGTCCGGCCCAGATGACAGTGAATGACCTATGGGCCGGGCCCTGCGCGCGAGGATGCGCGGAGGGCGTGGATCCCGGTTACGACTGCCCCATCGCCCCGTCACACCGGGGAACGAGACCCCAGGGCGTGGGGAGGGACATCCGTCGCCGGTGCCGGCCGCCCCCCACCGGGCGCTGAACAGCTCACGAAGCCAAGCGTCCCGAGCAAGCAAGGATCGACCATGGCTTCCAGCCTGACGAAGGCCTCACCGAGCGCAGCTCACGAGAAGACCTTCCTCGGCCACCCCGTTGGCCTGGCCACGCTGTTCATGACCGAGATGTGGGAGCGCTTCTCCTACTACGGCATGCGTGCGCTTCTCGTTCTGTACTTGGTCTCCGGCGGCGCCGACGCCGCGACCGGCAGCCAGGGCGGAGGCCTCGCCTTCACGGCCGCGACGGCCACGGCGATCTACTCCGTGTACGTGGCGATGGTCTACCTCATGGCCATGCCCGGCGGCTGGTTCGGCGACCGCGTCTGGGGCGCCCGCAAGACCGTCGCCATCGCCGGCGGTGTGATCATGGCGGGCCACGTCGCGCTGGCCATCCCCGGCACGATCGCGTTCTTCGTCGGTCTGCTGCTCGTCGCGTTCGGCTCCGGTCTGCTGAAGGCCAACATCTCCACGATGGTCGGCCACCTGTACAAGGGCCTGGACGACTCGCGCCGCGACAGCGGTTTCACGATCTTCTACATCGGCATCAACGTGGGTGCCTTCGTGGCGCCGCTCGTGATCGGCACGATCGGCGAGACCGTCAACTGGCACCTCGGCTTCCTGCTCGCCGCCATCGGCATGGGCGTCGGCCTGGTGATCTACCTGCTCGCCGCCCGCACGCTGAACCCGGAAAGCAGCGTCGTCCCGAACCCGCTGAGCCAGGCCGAGCGCAAGGCCGTGATCGTCAAGGTCCTCGCGGTCCTGGCCGTCGTCGCCGTCTTCTACGGCGCGGTCGGCGCGGCCGGCATGTTCACCATCAAGTGGGCCCTGTACCCGATCACCATCGCCGGTCTGCTCATCCCGGTCGTCGTCCTCGTGCGCATCAAGCGCGACAAGGACCTGTCCGCCGGCGAGCAGTCCAAGATGAGCGCCTACATCTGGTTCTTCGTGGCCGCCGCCGTCTTCTGGATGATCTACGACCAGGGTGGTTCGACCCTCTCCCTCTTCGGTGACAAGAGCTCCGAGCGCAGCCTGCTCGGCTGGGAAGTCCCCACCGTCGTCTTCCAGTCGCTGAACCCGCTCTTCGTCGTGGCCCTGGCCCCGGTCTTCGCCGCCCTGTGGGTGGCCCTGGCCCGCCGCAACCGCGAGCCCAGCACCATCGTGAAGTTCTCGGCCGCCCTGGTCCTCGTGGGCTTCTCGTTCTTCCTGTTCGCGGTGCCGCTGAACCAGACCGCCGGCAACGACACCAAGGTCACCATGTGGTGGCTGGTGCTGATCTTCCTGGTGCAGACCGTCGCCGAGCTGTGCCTGTCCCCGGTCGGCCTGTCGGTCACCACGAAGATGGCGCCGCAGAAGTACGCCTCCCAGATGATGGGCGTGTGGTTCCTCGCCGTCACCGCCGGTGACTGCATCACCGGTCTGCTCGGCCTGGCCGACGTGAAGCTGGACGGCGTCGGCGTGATCGTCTTCCAGGCGGCCGCCGCCGTGCTCGCCGGTCTCGCGATCTACATGTACCGCAAGAAGGTCAACGCCCTGATGGGCGACATGAACTGACACACCCGCGCGAGCGGTGGGTGAAGGCCCGGCACACCGGAAGGTGTGCCGGGCCTTCGTCCGTTCGCGTGCGGGCTACCTGGTACCGCGCAGGCGGCGCCAGGGGGTGAAGGCGAAGACCGCGGCGCCGAGCAGCATCACCGTGCCGGCGACCAGGGCCAGGGCCCGGACCCCGCCGTCGTCCTGGGCGCCGGTCTCGGCGAGGCCGCCGGTCGCGGCGCCGGCCGAGCCGGAGCCCGAGGTGGCGGAGCCGGTGGTGGCGGAGCCGGAGCCGCCGGGCTGGGCGGTGGTGTCCAGTTCCAGGGAGACCCCGCTGGCGGTGGCCTTGCAGGGCACGTTGATCGGGGTGGAGCCCGGGGCCATCGTGACGTCGATCGTCAGCTGGTCGGGGCTGAGCGTCACCTTGCCCGACTTTCCGGGCTTGTAGGTGCCCGTCATGTCGCTCAGGCTGACCGGCGCCTTGTCGGGGATCGGCTCGGCGTTGGCCGGGCCGGTGACCTTGACGGTGCCGCTGTCGGCGCCGCCGAGCTTGATGTCCATCGAGGGCTTGAGCGCGCCGGCCGGGAGGGCCATCGGGCTGGCCATCGCGCCCTTGGCGGTCTTGACGGTGAGGGCGTAGTCGCCGCCGTTCTTCTTCGCGCTAATGGTCACAGGCGTCTTGATTCCATTAGGCACCACCGCGCCGCAGTCGTAGGAGACCTCCACCGCCTTGCCCGGGAAGTCGGTCTGGCCGCCCGAGCCCCCGGTGGTGGAACCGCCCGTCGTGCTGCCGCCGGTGGAGCCGCCGGTCGTGGAGCCCGTGGTGCCGCCGGTGGTCGTCGAACCGGTCGTCCCGCCCGTCGTACCGGCGGTCGTGCCGCCGGTGCCGCCGCCGCCCGAGACGTCGATGACCGCCCCGCCCGTCACCGCGCCCACCGGGGCGCACTTGGTGACGAAGGTGCCGAACGGGAAGGTCACCGCCACCTCGTACTTGCCGGGGGTCACGGTGACCTTGCCGGCCTTGGTCAGCTTCAGCTTGCCCTTCATGACGGACATGACCATGGGGGCCTTCTTGGGGATCTCCGGGTTCTTCTTCTCCCCGACGACCTTGACCTCCCCTCCCCCGTCGCCGGCGGTGAGCCAGCCGGTGGGCTGGACCGAGTCCTTCGGGATCACCATCAGGTCGGTGTTGTTCGAGGCCGGCTTCACCGTCTCCCACGAGACGTCGACCTCGTCGCCGACCTTGGCCGTGGCCGGTGCGGTGATCCGGGCGGTGGTCTCACCCTCCACCGGGTCGCCGCCGCCGGCGGGCGGCACGCACCTGACCTTGAACGTCGTTTCGGCGGCCTGGGCGGGGGAAGCCGCCACGGCGACACCCGCGCCGCTGAGCAGCAGCGCGACCAGGGCCGCGCTCGCCCTCCGTTGGGTCTTCACTGGGGTCCCTTCGTCGTCGGACTGTGATCGGACGGTGCGGATGTCTGTGGCGGCCGCGGCTCCCGGGGGCGCGGGGGGTCGGGGGTGAACCACGGCAGGGCCGGTGCCGGGGTCCCGGAGGTCCCGGCGGGCGTGGCCTTCGGGAGGCGGGCGGTCACGGCCGGGGCCGGGCCGGCGGCCGGGTCCGGCGCCGGTCCGGTCGGCCGGTGGCGGCCGGGTGCCCCGGGGCGGGGGCGGACCCGGTCCACGACGGCCATGCCCAGCCGGAAGAGCGCCGTCGGGACCACCACCAGCAGCAGGCCCCAGAACAGCAGCACCCCGTACGGCCGGGCCACGCCCCACGGCTGGGTGGCCAGGACGGTCTCCCCGTACTTGAGGGAGACCGTGTAGTCGCCGTGGGCGCCCGCCGGGAGCTCCACGTCCAGGCCGACTTCCCCCTTGCCGCCGGGCGGGATGGTCCCCTTCCAGCGGGCCTCCTCCCACTGCGGGGCGAACACCCCGTGCGCGGTGCCCAGCTGGAAGACGGGGTCCTTGACGGGCGCCGAGCCGAGGTTGCCGACGGTGGCGGTGAACCTGCGCGACGGCGGGGCCCCGAACCAGGTCAGCACCCCGTCCCCGCCCCTGAGCCGGACGCCCGTGAGCATCGCGAGCCGGGCGGTCCCGGACTCGGCGGGCAGGTCGGCCACCGGATGGCCGGTGATCTTCAGCGGGACGGCGACGGTCGACTGGTCGCCGTTGACCGAGGTCACGTCGACCACGCAGGGGCAGGGCTTGGGCGGGGCCACCACCGGCAGCCGGGCCGTGAACCGGCCGTCGTCGGCGACCGTGACGGCCACCCCGTCGGCGTTGGCGCAGCTGTTGGTGCCGCCGATCATGTTCTGGCCGCAGACCAGCAGCATGACCAGGGTCCTGGCCGGCCATCCGGTGCCGGTGGCGGTGAGTTCGGTGCCCACGGCGGCCTCCTGGAGGGAGAGCGCCACGGCGGGCTTCCCCGCGGCGGAGGCGGCGGGAGCGGCCGGGGCGGCGGGCAGGAGGGCCAGGGCGAGCGCCGCCAGCACGGCCCCGAGGCGGGATACGGCCCTCGGGCCGGGCGTACGGCTCACCTGGGCGCTCCCGTCAGCTCGGGTTCGGATGCGGCGGCCGGGGCGCTCGGGCCCCCGTCCGGCGCGTGCGGCTCGTCGCGCGGCCTGCCCCGCCGGCCGGGCGGGCCGCGCCGCAGGGCCGGTACGAGGACCGCCGCGGCGGCGCCGAGGACCAGCAGGCCGACCCCGGCCCGGGCCGCCCCGCCCCCGGGCACGAGCCAGGCGGTGGCGGTGGCGGTGGCCGGGGCGGCGCCGGGGGCGGTGACGGTGAGCCGCAGGGAGACCCGGTCGAGGGCGGGCGCACCCGGCCAGGGCTCGGTCAGGGCGACCCGCTGGCCGGGCAGCAGCTCGACCGCGAGGGGCCGGGCGGGGCGGGGGTCGGAGGCCCTGCCGAGGCCGCCCGCGGCGTGCAGGGCGAGCGTCGGTGTGAGGGCGACGTTGCCCCGGTTGACCAGGGTGTACGCGACGGAGGCGGCGCTGCCGCGGCCGCGTACGGAGACGTCCTCGACGGTGAGCGCGGCCAGGGCCGGGCCGCCGACCCTCAGGTCGACCCGGACGCCCACCTCGCGGCCGCCCTCGGCGGCGACGACGGCGGCGGGGTGGTCGCCGGGCGGGGAGGCGGGCGGCACGGTGACGGTGAAGGGGACCACGGCGCGGGTGTGCGGCGGGAGCGCCACGGTGGCGGCCGCGCCGAAGCTGATCCAGGAGCCGGCCGCCCGGGCGGCGCCGCCCGGGCGGCCCCCGGCCGCGGGGCGCACGGCGAAGGCGCCGTCGGCGGTGTTGTAGGCGTCGGCCCCGCGCAGGGTGACGACCCGCTCCCGGTCGCCGGTGTTGGCGAGGGCGAGGCGGTCCTCCAGCACGGTGCCGGCGGGGCCGGCGAGGTAGAAGGAGGGGCGGCGGGCCGGGGCGGCGGAGGCGGAGGCCGGTTCGGCGGTCCAGCCGGGCTCGTCGGCGGCGGCGGCGGGGGACGCCGGGAGGGCAGCACCGGACGACGCGGGGAGGGCAGCACCGGACGACGCCGGGAGGGCGGCGGCGGGGGACGCGGGGAGGGCGGCGGCCAGCAGCAGGAGTGCGGCGAGCCGTCCGAGGGCGCGGGGGGTGAGCGTGCGGGGCGTGAGGGCGTGGAGCACGGGCGGGCGCTCCGTTCAGGCCGGGGTCCGCCGGGCGCGTCGGCCGCGCCGGGTCAGCCAGAGCATCCCGGCGGCGCCGGAGAGGGCCACGGTGGCGCCGAGGGTACCGAGGGCGAGGGCGGAGTCGGCGGGGCCGGTCTGCGGGAGGGTGTCCTCCCCGGAGGGCTGCTGCGCCGCGGCGGCCGCCGCGACCTCCAGTTCCAGCGAGGGCTTGGGGCTGTTGCCGGGGGTGCAGGTGGTGGTGGTCCCCATGGCCTTGATGGTGAGGACCCCGGCGGTGAAGGTGACCTTGCCGCTCTTCTTCGGGGTGTAGGTGCCCGACAGGTCGGTGATCTTGATGGGGGTGTTGGCGGGCGCGGCCTCCGGGTTCGGGGGCCCGGAGACCGGGATCGAGGCCTGTTCCGCGCCGTCGGCCGTGATGACGGCGCTGGGGTTCATCGCGCCCTTGCCGAGCTCGATGGGGCTGGAGGAGACGCCCTTCTGGAAGGACATCGTCAGCTTGTAGGCGTCGCCCTCCTTGACGGCCTTGATGTCGATGGGCGAGACCGCCGACTTGTCGCCGATGGGGGTCTGGCACTTGTACTCGACGTCGACCACGTCGGCGTGGGCCGCGGGGGCGGCGAGCAGTACGGCGGACCCGGCCAGCGCGGAGGCCAGCGCGAGCGCGGTGGAGCGTTTCCGGTCGGACACCTTCGTCTTCCCCTCGGGCCACGGAACGACTTACTGACGCCATGTCAGATTGGTGGCTCAAGGTACGCCCGGGACCTTGCGGAGGGAAGACAAAGGACGGTCCGGCCTGGGAGGCCCGGCGGACGGGCCGCCGGACCGCACCCGGACCGCACCCGGAACGTGTCCGGAACGTGTCCGGAACGGGCCGGGCGGGCGTCAGGCGGCGCGCACCCCGCGGTTCCAGACGGCGGACACGAGCGGGACGCCCGGCCGGTAGGCGAGGTGGACGTGGCTGGGGGCGTCGAGGAGGGCCAGGTCGGCGCGGGCGCCGGGCACCAGGCGGCCGATGTCCGTGCGGCGCAGCGCGCGGGCCCCGCCGGCGGTGGCCGACCACAGGGCCTCGTCGGGGGTCATGCGCATGTCCCGGACGGCGAGGGCGATGCAGAACGGCATGGAACTCGTGTACGAGGAGCCGGGGTTGCAGTCCGTGGACAGGGCGACGGTGGCGCCCGCGTCGATGAGGCGGCGCGCGTCCGGCCACTGGGCGCGGGTGGAGAACTCGGCACCGGGCAGGAGGGTGGCGACGGTGGTGGCGGACGCCTGGGCCAGGGCGTCCACGTCGGCGTCGGTGAGGTGGGTGCAGTGGTCGGCGGAGGCGGCCTCCAGCTCCACGGCCAGCTGTACGCCGGGGCCGTAGGAGAGCTGGTTGGCGTGGACGCGGGGGATCAGGCCGGCGGCGGCGCCGGCGGTGAGGATCGCGCGGGCCTGGTCGCCGTCGAAGGCGCCCTTCTCGCAGAAGACGTCCACCCAGCGGGCGTACGGGGCGCAGGCCGCGAGCATCTCGCCGGTGACGAGGTCGACGTAGCCGGCCGGGTCCTCGGCGTAGTCGGGGGAGACGATGTGCGCGCCGAGGTAGGTGACCTCGTCGGTGTGGGCGGAGGCGATGCGCAGGGCGCGGGCCTCGTCGGCGACGGTGAGTCCGTAGCCGGACTTGGTCTCGAAGGTGGTCGTGCCCTGGCGGAGCGCCTCGTCGAGGTGGCGGACCAGGTTGACCTCCAGCTCGGCGTCGGTGGCGGCGCGGGTGGCGGCGACGGTGGTGCGGATGCCTCCGGCGGAGTAGGCGCGGCCGGACATGCGGGCGTTGAACTCGGCGGTGCGGTCGCCGGCGAAGACCAGGTGGGAGTGGGAGTCCACGAAGCCGGGGATGACGGCGCGGCCCTTCGCGTCGAACGCGGTGTCGGCGGCGGGGGCCTTGTCGGCGGGGCCGACCCACGCGACCGTGTCCCCGTCGATGACGAGGGCGGCGTTCTCGATCAGGCCGAGGGGCGATCCGTCGCCGAGGGCGGGGTCGTTGGTGACGAGGCTGCCGATGTTGGTGATGGCGGTGGTGGTCATGGGTTCCTCTCGGGAGGGTCGTTTCCCCCACCCCGCCCCTTCCCGGAACCGGGGGCGTGCCCCCGGCCCCCTTCCCGGGGCTCCGCCCCGGACCCCGCGCGGCGCTTGAGCACGCCGGGCGCGGAGCACACGGGATCGGGTTCAGGGGCGGAGCCCCGGGGAACGGGGGAAGGGCGGGGCGGGGGATTTCCGGGCGTCAGCCCCGGACGGCGGCGATCGCTTCGGACAGGGCCCCGGCCACGTCCCCGACCAGCGTGTGGGCGCCGTCGCGGACCACGTGGCGGCCGCCCACCACCGTGTGGCGGACGTCGGCCGCCGAGGCCGCGAAGACCGCCGTCTCGGCGCCGAGCCGCGGCAGCGGGCCCGCCGTGCGGACGGTGTCCAGGGCGAGGGTGGTGAAGTCCGCGAGGGCGCCCTCCTCCAGGCGGCCCGCGTCGGGGCGGCCCAGGGAGGCGTGGCCGTCGGCGGTGGCGGCCGTCAGCAGGGCGTTCGCCGTCCAGTGCCCCCGGGTGCGGCTGCGCAGGCGCTCGTTGAGCTCCATCGCCCGCGCCTCCTCCAGCAGGTCGATCACCGCGTGGCTGTCGCTGCCCAGCGACAGCGGGCTGCCCGCGCGCTGGAGCGGGACGGCCGGGCCGATGCCGTCGGCGAGGTCGCGTTCGGTGGTCGGGCACATGCAGGTGCCGGTGGAGGTGCCGCCCAGCAGGGCGATGTCCCCGTCCATCAGGTGCGTGTTGTGGACGCCGGTGGTGCGCGGGCCCAGCACGCCGTGGTCGGCGAGGAGCTGCGTCGGGGTGCGCCCGTGCGCCGCCAGGCAGGCCTCGTTCTCCGCCGTCTGCTCCGACAGGTGCACGTGCAGCGGGGCCTGCCGCTCCTGCGCCCAGGCGGCGACGGTGGCCAGCTGGCCGGCCGGGACGGCCCGGACGGAGTGGACGGCCGCGCCGATCAGCGCGTGCTCGCGCGGCTTGAGGGCGGAGACCCGTTCGGCCCATGCCTCGGCGGTGCCGTCGGAGAAGCGCCGCTGGTGGGCGTTGGGCGCCTCGCCGAAGCCGGCGGCCAGGTAGGCGGTGTCGAGGAGGGTGATGCGGATGCCGGCCGCCGCGGCCGCCTCGATCAGGGCCTCGCCCATCGCGTTGGGGTCGGCGTACGCGGCGCCGCCCGGGGCGTGGTGGACGTAGTGGAACTCGCCGACGTTCGTGATGCCGGCCAGCGCCATCTCCGCGTACACGGCCCGGGCGAGGTCGAAGTAGGTGTCCGGGGTGAGGTTCTGGGCGACGCCGTACATGACCTCGCGCCAGGTCCAGAAGGTGCCCGAGCCGACCTGGACGGTGGAGCGCAGCGCCCGGTGGAAGGCGTGGGAGTGCGCGTTGGCCAGGCCCGGGATCGTCAGGCCCCGCAGCACCTCCGCGCCGGGGGGCGGGGCGTCGGCCCCGGTGCGCACCTCGGTGATGCGGCCGTCGGCGCTCACGCCGAGGGCGACGCCCGGCTCGACGTGGTCGCCGAGCCAGGCGTGCTCCAGCCAGTACGTCTTCTGCGCGATCAACGACACGCGAGGCCTTCCAGTACGTCGGCGAGGGCGAGGACTCCGGCCACGCAGTCGTCCTCGGCGGCGAACTCCCGGGGGGAGTGGGAGACGCCGGTGGGGTTGCGTACGAACAGCATCGCGGTCGGGACGGCGGCGGAGAGGATTCCGGCGTCGTGTCCCGCCCCGGTGCCGAGGACGGGGACGGCCCCGCCCAGGATCCGGTTCAGCTCGTCGCGCAGGGCGTGCTCGAACTCGACGACCGGGGTGAAGGACTCCCGGACGACGTCGAGGTCGATGCCGTCCCGGTCGGCGTGCTCGCGGGCGGCCTTCTCGACGGCGGTGACGACCGTGTCGAGGGTGGCCTGGTCGGCGGCCCGGGAGTCGAGCCAGCCGCGCACGAGGGAGGGGATGGCGTTGACCCCGTTGGGTTCGACGGAGATCTTCCCGAAGGTGGCGACGGCACCGGCGAGGGCGGCCTCCTGACGGGCGGCCAGGACGGTCGCCGCGTACGTGAGCATCGGGTCGCGGCGGTCGACGAGGCGGGTGGTGCCGGCGTGGTTGGCCTCGCCGTGGAAGTCGAAGCGCCAGCGGCCGTGCGGCCAGATCGCGGAGGCGATGCCGACCCGGTCGCCGGAGAGGTCCAGGGCGCGGCCCTGTTCCACGTGCAGTTCGACGAAGGCGCCGATGCGGGCGAGGCGCTCGGGGTCGGCGCCGATGGCGTCGGGGTCGTAGCCGGCCCGCTCCATCGCCTGCGGGAGGGTGGTCCCGTCGGCGTCGCGGAGCTCGTACGCCTTCTCCTTCGTCAGCTGTCCGGCCGCGAGGCGGGAGCCGACGCAGGCGAGGCCGAAGCGGGCGCCCTCCTCGTCGCCGAAGTTGGTGAGGGCGAGGGGGCGGGTGAGGGTCGCGCCGCGGGCGCGGAGCTCGTCGAGGGCGGCGAAGGAGGAGACCACGCCGAGGGGGCCGTCGAAGGCGCCGCCGTCGGGGACGGAGTCCAGGTGGGAGCCGGTGACGACGGCGTCGCCGGCCAGCGGGTCGCCGAGCCAGGCCCACTGGTTGCCGTTGCGGTCGACCTCGTAGGCGAGCCCGCGGGACTCGGCCTGGGCGCGGAACCAGGCACGGCAGTCGGCGTCGGCCCCGGTCCACGCGAAGCGGCGGTAGCCGCCGCTGTCGGCGTGCCGGCCGATGGGGCGCAGCTCGTCCCACATGGCGTGGAACGAGGCGGGACCGCCCCCGCCGCGCGGGGCGGCGGGGGCAGCTGCGGGGGCGGCGGGGCGGGCGCCCGGGGCGGAGCCCCGGGACGCCTCGTCCGCGCCGGTGGTGCCGGAGGGGGTCACGCCTGGTCACCCTCGCGCATGGGGACGCGGACGCCGCGCTCGTCGGCGACCGTCTCGGCGATGTCGTAGCCGGCGTCGACGTGGCGGATGACGCCCATGCCGGGGTCGTTGGTGAGGACGCGGCGGATCTTCTCGCCCGCGAGCTTGGTGCCGTCGGCGACGGTGACCTGGCCCGCGTGGATCGAGCGGCCCATGCCGACGCCGCCGCCGTGGTGGATCGAGACCCAGGAGGCGCCGGAGGCGACGTTGACCATGGCGTTGAGCAGCGGCCAGTCGGCGATCGCGTCGGAGCCGTCGAGCATGGCCTCGGTCTCGCGGTACGGGGACGCCACCGAGCCGCAGTCGAGGTGGTCGCGGCCGATGGCCAGCGGGGCGGCGAGGGTGCCGTCGGCGACCATCTCGTTGAAGCGCTCGCCCGCCTTGTCGCGCTCGCCGTAGCCGAGCCAGCAGATGCGCGCCGGCAGGCCCTGGAAGTGGACGCGCTCGCCGGCCATCTTGATCCAGCGGTGCAGGGACTCGTTCTCCGGGAAGAGCTCCAGCATCGCCTTGTCGGTCTTGGCGATGTCCGAGGCCTCGCCGGACAGGGCCGCCCAGCGGAAGGGGCCCTTGCCCTCGCAGAAGAGCGGGCGGATGTAGGCGGGGACGAAGCCGGGGAAGGCGAAGGCGCGGTCGTAGCCGGCCAGCTGGGCCTCGCCGCGGATGGAGTTGCCGTAGTCGAAGACCTCGGCGCCGGCGTCCATGAAGCCCACCATGGCCTCGACGTGCTTGGCCATGGACTCGCGGGCGCGGGTGGTGAAGCCGGCCGGGTCCTTGGCCGCGTACGCCGCCATGTCGTCGAAGTCGACGCCCACGGGGAGGTAGGAGAGCGGGTCGTGGGCGGAGGTCTGGTCCGTCACGATGTCGATCGGGGCGCCCTCGGCCAGCATCTGCGGGAGCAGCTCGGCGGCGTTGCCGAGGAGGCCGATGGAGAGCGGGCGGCGGGCGTCGCGGGCCTCGACGGCCAGCCGGAGGGCGTGGGCCAGGTCGTCGGCCTTCACGTCCAGGTAGCGGTGCTCGATGCGGCGCTCGATGGCGCGCGGGTCCACGTCGATGCAGATGGCGACGCCGTCGTTCATCGTCACGGCGAGCGGCTGGGCGCCGCCCATGCCGCCGAGGCCGGCGGTGAGGGTGATGGTGCCGGCCAGGGTGCCGCCGAACTTCTTCGCGGCGACGGCGGCGAAGGTCTCGTAGGTGCCCTGGAGGATGCCCTGGGTGCCGATGTAGATCCAGGAGCCGGCCGTCATCTGGCCGTACATGGTCAGGCCGAGGTGCTCCAGGCGGCGGAACTCCTCCCAGTTGGCCCAGTCGCCGACGAGGTTGGAGTTGGCGAGCAGGACGCGCGGCGCCCACTCGTGGGTCTGCATCACGCCGACCGGGCGGCCGGACTGGACGAGCATGGTCTCGTCCTGCTTGAGGGTCTGCAGGGTGCGGACCATCGCGTCGAAGGAGCGCCAGTCGCGCGCCGCCTTGCCGGTGCCGCCGTAGACGACGAGCTTGTCGGGGTGCTCGGCGACCTCGGGGTCGAGGTTGTTCTGCAGCATGCGGAGGGCGGCCTCCTGCTGCCATCCCAGGGTGCTGAGCTCGGTGCCTCGCGCGGCCCGTACGGGGCGGGGTCCTGACATGGCGGTGCCTCCTCCGAATGTTGGTGCAATCTATTCACATCCTGGCGCCTTGAATAGATCCAGTCAACAGCTGCGCGCGAGTCCGCCGGATGATGGGATGGCGCCATGGACGCCTTACGGGACGAAGCCGCGCACCGGGACGCCGCCGCACGGGACGCCGCCGGGCGCCGCGACCGGGCCGTGCGCGCCGCCGTGGAGCAGGGGCTGCTGGACTCCGAGCCGCTGGTCTGCCTGCTGGACACCGCCGGGATCCGGGCCTCCGCCGCAGCCCTGACCGGCGCCTTCGCCGCCGCGACGGCCCCGGGGACACCCGTGCTGCACGCCTTCGCGGCCAAGGCCGCCCCACTGGTGCCCGTCCTGCGGCTGCTCGCCGAGTGCGGCCTGGGATGCGAGGTGGCCAGCCCCGGCGAACTGGCGCTGGCCCGGGCGGCCGGGATCCCGGCGGAGCGGACGGTGCTGGACTCCCCGGCCAAGACCGACGCGGAACTGCGCGGGGCCCTCGCCCTCGGGATCGCCGTCAACGCCGACAACCACCAGGAGCTGGAGCGGCTCGACGCCCTGGTCGCGGCGGCCCCGACCCGCTCCCCGGTCGGCGTGCGGATCAACCCCCAGACCGGCGCCGGCGCCATCGACGCCCTCTCCACCGCCACCGCCACCTCGAAGTTCGGCATCGGCCTGCGCGACCCGGGCGCCCGCGAGCGGCTCGTACGGGCCTATCTGGACCGGCCCTGGCTCACCCGGCTGCACACCCACTCGGGCTCGCAGGGCCTGCCGCTGGCGCTGATCGCGCAGGGCGTGCGGGAGCTGCACGCCCTGGCCGAGGAGATCAACGCCGCCGCCGGACGCCGCCAGGTCGACACCCTCGACATCGGCGGCGGCCTGCCGGTGAACTTCGCCTCGGACGAGGAGGCCCCGACGTACGCGGAGTACGCCGCCGCCCTGCGCGGGGCCGTCCCGGCCCTGTTCGACGGCTCGTACGGGCTGGTCACCGAGTTCGGCCGGTCGCTGCTGGCCAAGCACGGCACGGTCCTGGCGCGCGTCGAGTACACCAAGGCCACCGGCGGCCGCCCGATCGCCCTCACCCACGCCGGCGTCCAGGTGGCCACCCGCACGGTCTACGCCCCCGCGGCCTGGCCGCTGCGGATCCTCGCGTACGACGCGAAGGGCGCCCCGAAGACGGGCGCCCCGATGGCCCAGGACGTCGCGGGCCCGGCCTGCTTCGCCGGGGACCTCCTCGCCGCCGCCCGGGAGCTGCCCGAACTGGCCCCGGGCGACCTGATCGCCGTACCGGACACCGGGGCGTACTTCTTCACCGCCCACTACGGCTACAACAGCCTGCCGCGCCCCTCCGTCCACGGCTTCACCGCCGACGCGGAGGGCGGCGTCCGCTTCAGCCGTGCCCGGCCGGCGCAGACGACCGCACAGCTGGTGGCGGAGGCGGGCGGCGCCTTCCGGGACGCGCTGCTCTAGGGGGTGCGGCGGGCCCGCCGGGCCGGGGTCACTCCACGAACAGGCCGCGCGCCGCGGCCCGGGCGTCGAAGGACTCCAGCCGGGCCTGCGCGTCCGGCAGCGCGTCCGCCATGGCCTCCAGCAGCACCCGGCCCAGCAGCATCGGCGCGCACGCCGTGTCGAAGGCCAGCCCGGTGCCGACCGGCGCCGGGATCAGCAGGTCCGAGTACCGGGCGACGGGCGCGAACGCCGAGTCGGCCACCGTCACCGTCTTCAGCCCGGCCGCCCGGGCGTGCTCCAGGGCCTCCACCACCTCGCGCGGGTGACGGGGCAGGGCGAAGCACAGCAGCGCCGAGGCCCCGGCGGTGGCCGCCGCGTCGATCCGGTCGGCGAGCATCGAGCCGCCCTCGTCGAGGAGCCGCACGTCCGGGTGCACCTTGGCGGCGAAGTACGCGAAGCCGCGCGCCTGCGAGGAAGCCGCCCGCAGCCCCAGCACCGGCAGCGGGGACGACCCGGCGAGCAGCCGGCCCGCCTCCTCCACCGGCGCCGGGTCCGCGAGCATCGTCGCCAGCCGCCGCAGGTTCTCGATCTCGCCCGCGACGGCCTGCTGGTACTCGTTGTACGACTCCTCGCGCGCCGCCCGCGGCGGCTCGGCCGGGGCCACCTCGCGCAGGTGGCGCCGCAGCGCCGGGTAGCCGTCGAAGCCCAGGGCAACGGCGAACCGGGTCACCGACGGCTGGCTCACCCCGGCCAGCTCGGCGAGCTCCACGCTCGACAGGAAGGGCACCTCCGCCGCGCCCCGCACCATGCAGTGCGCGATCCGCCGCTGGGTCGGCGTCAGCCGGTGCCCCTCGAAGAGCTTCTGCAGCCGTGCCGCCGGGCTGTCGCTCATCGCCGTCCCCTCCGTCCGAGCGAGATATTCAGTCAGGGTGCACTCTGCATGTGGTTATGCAGCTCGGCAAGCCGGTGCCCGTGATGTGGAAGGGGGGCCGCCGCGCGGAGGGGGTCCCGGGCGGGCCGCCGCACGGCGGGGGCGGGCCGGAGGAAGGGGTCGGCGGGGCCGCCGCACCCCCGGGTCGGACCGGGGGGCGGGACGACGGCGGCCCCGCCGGGGACACGGGCCGGGTCAGGGCCGTCCGCGTCCTGGGGCGCCGACGCGCTCCGGGAGCCGCTCCGGAGGTGCGCTGACGCCGCACTGGGCGCCGGCCGGGGCCCGGTCTCCCGGACTGACCCGCCGACAGGACCACTGTGCCGGTGCCGTGTTAAGCGGGTGCTGCCACCACGTGTCGGGACCGTACCGTTTGCGCCAAGGGCCGGGATCGGCCACGCGCGGGCCCCGGTCCCCGGCCCCGGCGCGCCGGGTCCTACTTGGCGTTCTTCGCCAGGAAGGCGAGCAGGTCCTGACGGCTCACCACACCGGTCGGCTTGCCCTCGACCAGGACGATGGCCGCGTCGGCCTCGCCGAGCACGGACATCAGTTCGGAGACCGGCTCACCGGAGCCGACCTGCGGCAGCGGCGCGCTCATGTGCTTCTCGAGCGGGTCGCCCAGCGAGGCGCGCCCGGCGAAGAGGGCACCCAGCAGCTCCTTCTCCACGACCGAGCCGATGACCTCGGCGGCCATCACGTCCGGGTGGCCGGCGCCCGGCTTGACGATCGGCATCTGGGAGACGCCGTACTCGCGCAGGACCTCGATGGCCTGGCCGACCGTCTCCTCGGGGTGCATGTGGACGAGCGACGGGATGCCGCCCTCCTTGTCGGCGAGGACGGCGCCGATGCGCGCGGCGGGACCGGCCTCCTCCAGGAAGCCGTGACCGGCCATCCACTCGTCCGAGAAGATCTTGCTGAGGTAGCCGCGGCCGCTGTCCGGCAGCAGGACGACGACCACGTCGTCCGGGCCCAGCCCCTCGGCGGCGCGCAGCGCGGCGACGACCGCCATGCCGCAGGAGCCGCCGACCAGCAGGCCCTCCTCCTTGGCGAGCCGGCGGGTCATCTGGAAGGAGTCCTTGTCGGACACCGCGATGATCTCGTCGGTCACGTTCGGGTCGTAGGCGGTCGGCCAGAAGTCCTCGCCGACACCCTCGACGAGGTACGGGCGGCCGCTGCCGCCGGAGTAGACGGAGCCCTCGGGGTCGGCGCCGATGACCTTGACCTTCCCACCGGACACCTCCTTGAGGTAGTTGCCCGTACCGGAGATCGTGCCGCCCGTGCCGACGCCGGCGACGAAGTGGGTGATCTTCCCGTCCGTCTGCTCCCACAGCTCGGGGCCGGTGGTCTCGTAGTGCGAACGGGGGTTGTTCGGGTTGCTGTACTGGTCCGGCTTCCAGGCGCCCGGGGTCTCCCGGACGAGGCGGTCGGAGACGTTGTAGTACGAGTCCGGGTGCTCGGGGTCGACGGCGGTCGGGCAGACCACGACCTCGGCGCCGTACGCGCGCAGCACGTTGATCTTGTCGAGGGACACCTTGTCAGGGCAGACGAAGATGCACTTGTAGCCCTTCTGCTGGGCCACGATGGCGAGTCCGACGCCCGTGTTGCCGCTGGTCGGCTCCACGATGGTGCCACCCGGCTTGAGGGCACCGCTCTGCTCGGCGGCCTCGATCATCCGGACGGCGATGCGGTCCTTCACGGAACCGCCGGGATTGAAGTACTCGACCTTGGCAAGCACGGTGGCCTGCAGGCCTTCGGTCACGCGGTTGAGCTTCACCAGCGGGGTGTTGCCGACGAGGCTGATCATCGAGTCGTGGAATTGCACCATGTTCTCCAAGAAGGGGACTCCACGGGTTCTCCGGGAGGTCCGGCCAGAGTATGCGGAAAGGGATTGGCCGACCGGCAGTACGGGGCAGGAAGGTCAACACGACCGAGGAGGTGGCCTGAGAGGTGTCCAGGGCGAGAACGGCCCGCCGGATCGCGGCGGGGGCAGCGTACGGCGGGGGCGGACTCGGGCTGGTCGGTGTGGCCGCGGTGGGGCTGGTGCTGGCGGAGGTCCAGTTCGCCAAGCGGACGGTGGGGACGGGCCTGCCGGACCCGCCGCGCGCGGACGGTCTGTACGGGAGCGAGTTCGGGGGGCCGGAGCTGAGCCCGGGGCCGCTGCGGATGGCGATGCTGGGCGACTCGACGGCGGCCGGACTGGGCGTGCGGCGGGCCCGCCAGACGCCGGGGGCGCTGCTGGCGTCGGGCCTGGCGGCGGTGGCGGAGCGGCCGGTGGAGCTGCGGAACGTGGCCCTGTCGGGGGCGAAGTCGGACGACCTGGACCGCCAGGTGTCGCTGTTGCTGGACGGGGACCGGCCGGCCCCCGACGTGTCCGTGATCATGATCGGGGCGAACGACGTGACGCGGCGGATGCCGCTGACGCAGTCGGTGCGGCTGCTGACGGGCGCCGTGCGGCGGCTGCGCCTGGCGGGGTCCGAGGTGGTCGTCGGCACCTGTCCCGACCTGGGCACGATCGAGCCGGTGTACCAGCCGCTGCGGTGGATGGCGCGCCGGGTGTCGCGGCAGCTGGCGGCCGCGCAGACGATCGGTGTGGTGGCGCTGGGAGCGCGGACGGTCTCGATGGGGGACATGCTGGGGCCGGAGTTCGCGGCGAACCCCCGGGAGATGTTCGGCCCGGACTCGTACCACCCCTCCGCGGAGGGCTACGCGACGGCGGCGATGGCCGTCCTGCCGACGCTGTGCGCGGCGCTGGGGGTGTGGCCGGAGTCGGACCGCCTGGACGTGTCGCGCAACGAGGACATGCTGCCGGTGGCGCAGGCCGCGTCCGCCGCGGCGGGCGAGCCGGGCACCGAGGTCACGGCGGGCCGCGGCCCGTGGGCGCTGCTCAAGCACCGGCGCCGCCGCCGTCTCCCGGCGGACGCCGTCCCGGAGCCGGCCTCCCCGTCGCCCTCCTGACGCGGGGGCGGGCGTTTCCCCCTCCCCGGCGCCGGGGAGGAGGACACTCCGGAGCGACGGGCATCACACGCCCGCCCCGGTGACCCCGACCGTACGGGGCGGTAACTTCGCTTGCGGTCCCGCAACGACGCACGCACACCCCTTGGAGTCCCGATGCCCGAAGCCGTCATCGTTTCCACCGCCCGCTCCCCCATCGGGCGCGCCGGCAAGGGGTCGCTGAAGGACGTACGGCCCGACGACCTGACCGCCACGGTCATCCAGGCCGCCCTGGCCAAGGTCCCCGGGCTGGACCCGCGCGAGATCGACGACCTGATGCTCGGCTGCGGCCTGCCCGGCGGGGAGCAGGGCCACAACCTGGCACGCATCGTCGCCGTGCAGATGGGCATGGACTACCTGCCCGGCACCACGATCACCCGTTACTGCTCCTCCTCCCTGCAGACCTCCCGCATGGCGCTGCACGCCATCAAGGCCGGCGAGGGCGACGTCTTCATCTCGGCCGGCGTCGAGACGGTGTCGCGGTTCGTGAAGGGCTCCTCCGACGGCCTGCCGGACACCCACAACCCGCTCTTCGCGGACGCCGAGGCCCGTACGGCCGCCGTCGCGCAGAGCGAGGGCAGCGACTGGCACGACCCGCGCGCGGACGGCCTGGTCCCCGACGCCTACATCGCCATGGGTCAGACCGCGGAGAACCTGGCCCGCCTCAAGGGCGTGACCCGCCGGGACATGGACGAGTTCGGCGTGCGCTCGCAGAACCTCGCCGAGGAGGCCATCAAGAACGGCTTCTGGGCCCGCGAGATCACCCCGGTCACCACCCCGGACGGCACGGTGGTCAGCAAGGACGACGGCCCGCGCGCCGGCGTCACCCTGGAGGGCGTGGAGGGCCTCAAGCCCGTCTTCCGCCCCGACGGCCTGGTCACGGCGGCCAACTGCTGCCCGCTGAACGACGGCGCCGCCGCCCTGGTCATCATGAGCGACACCAAGGCGCGGGAGCTCGGCCTGACCCCGCTGGCCCGCATCGTCTCCACCGGCGTGACCGCCCTCTCCCCCGAGATCATGGGCCTGGGCCCGGTCGAGGCCTCGAAGCAGGCGCTGAAGCGGGCCGGGCTGACCGTCGGCGACATCGACCTGTTCGAGATCAACGAGGCCTTCGCCGCGCAGGTCATCCCGTCGTACCGGGACCTGGAGATCCCCCTGGAGAAGCTGAACGTCAACGGCGGGGCCATCGCCGTCGGTCACCCGTTCGGGATGACCGGTGCCCGGATCACCGGCACCCTGATCAACAGCCTCCAGTTCCACGACAAGCAGTTCGGCCTGGAGACGATGTGCGTGGGCGGCGGCCAGGGCATGGCCATGGTCATCGAGCGCCTGAGCTGAGCCGGCCGCGCGCCGCGGCTGAGACGTAGGCGACACAGCGCAGAGTGAGGGGTTCGGCACTGCTCCAGCCGGGCCCCCAGCTGCCGCAAGGGATCCTCTAGATCCATACGGTGTACTGACATCAGGTCTAATCCCGTCGCGGCCGACCTGTGACCGAATCTCCCCCAGGATGTGACCTTTGTCCTGGGGGATCGGTATTTGCCCAGGTCAGACGTCATCCCCCTAGGGCCTCCAGGACGAAAGACCTGTCCAATTCATGACGTAATGCACTGCACGCCATTCCCAGCACAGGACAAGCTGATGTAGGAAGTCGGGGGATCGAATCAATCAGGAGTTAGTCAGTGAGCGCCATGTCTCTTGCCCTGCTGCTGACCACGGCCGCTGCCACGGCCGTGGGCGCTGCTGCGCTGCACGCCGTACACGAACTGCGCAAGCAGGTCACGGCCCTGCGCGATGAGCTCGCCCTGCCGGCCCACGCCCGCGGCGCGAGCGTCCCGCACGCCCGCAGCGCCGCCGAGTCCCCCGCCGCCGAGATACGAGCCGCCGTGGCCGCCGCCCTCGCCGAGGAGCGCGAGCGCGAGCTGGCCGAGGCGCGGGCCTTCTGGGCCGCGCAGGAGGCCCGCGACGCCGCCGACGCTTCCCCCCGCTTCGCGGGGGACGCCCCCACCTCCCTGCTGGGCGGGCTGACCGGGCTGGGCGAGGACGGCCCCGTCTTCCTGCCCCGGCAGGCGGACCTGGTCGGCCTGGAGCCGGTCCTGGGCGACGACCTCGCCGACGAGTACCCGGAGGACTCGGCCGAGCTGGCCGCGGCCCGCCGGCGCCACCCCTCGCACCCCGACTTCGTCCCGGTCCAGCCGCACCCCGGCGCCGACCACGAGCGCACCGTCAGCCGCCTGGAGGAGCTCGCGGAGGCCCGTACGGCCCTCGCGGACGTCCGCCCGGGCCCGCTGGGCACCCTCGACGTGTACGTCTTCACGGACGGCACCACGCTGTGCATGACCCCGGGGCACCGGGAGACGGCGGAGCGCCTCGCCGAGGCCCTGCGCTCGGGCACGGCCCCGGTCCTGCTGGGCGGCTCGGGCATCTCCGGCGCCTACGCGCTGACCTTCTCCTGCGGCGACTCCGAGGACCCCGACAGCAACGTCTACATCCTCGCGGACCGGGTCATCGCATCGCTCTGACTTCCACCCGCTCCACCAGCGCCACGGCCTCGTCCAGCATCGCGGACGGGGCCTTCGCGCTGTCGGGGCCCGCGGTGCGCAGCGCCTCGGCCAGGTCCAGCCCGGCCACCGCCAGCTGGTCCCCGACGACGAACACGCCCTCGTCCGGCATCACGCGCGCCGGAGCCGCCCCCGAGGGGTCCTCCAGCCGCTGCGCCGCCGCGGCCAGCTCACGGGCCAGCTCCAGGGCCTCCGCGGCGGCCCCGCGCTGGAGGCGGCTCTGCGGGGCGGCCCGCAGCCGGTCGGCGAAACGTTCCACGGCGGCCGTCAGGGGCGAGGTATCGAGCACCCGGCCGACCTTACGCGCCGCCCGGGCACCATTGCCAACGGGCGAACTCTCCGGCACGGTGCAGTGAAGGGAACAGTACGGCGATACCCCCGGAGGCGCCCATGTCCGTTGAGTTCTCCGAGCAGACCCACCGCAACATGATCGACAGAATCCCCCAGACCACCGGTCGTGAGATCTCCGACTGGCTCCGCACCGTCGACGAGGGCCCCTCCCTCCTCCGGTTCGAGGAGAAGGTCAACTGGCTGCTCGGCGCGCACGAGCTGTCGCACGGCCAGGCGAAGGCGATCGTCCACGAGTACGGGCTGCGCAGAGCGGCCCGCCGGTTCGGCTGAACCCCGGCCCCCCTTCCCGGCACCACCCCCGAGATGCGGGAAGGCCCCGCGAGCACCGCTCGCGGGGCCTTCCCCGTACCACCGTGGGCTACCGGTACGACTAGTCGTCGCCGGAGAGGATCTGGAACAGGCGCAGCAGCTCCAGGTAGATCCACACCAGGGTCATGGTGAGGCCGAAGGCCGCCAGCCAGGCCTCCTCGCGCGGGGCGCCGTAGGTCACACCGTCCTCGACCTGCTTGAAGTCCATGGCGAGGAAGCAGGCGCCGAGGACCACGCCGACGATGCCGAAGACGATGCCGAGCGGGCCGCTGCGGAAGCCGAGGCCGTCGCCGCCCCCGAACAGCATGAACAGCGAGTTCGCCAGCATCAGCAGGACGAAGCCCAGGGCCGCGGCCATCACGAAGCCGGTGAAGCGGCGGGTGACGCGGATCCAGCGCATCTTGTACGCCACCAGTACGGCGGCGAAGACGCACATCGTGCCGAGCACCGCCTGGATGACCACGCCGGCGCTGAGGTAGTAGCTGGTCGCCGCGGAGATGATGCCGAGGAAGAAGCCCTCGAACGCCGCGTAGGCCAGGATGATCGCCGGGGACGGCTTGCGCTTGAAGCTCTGGACCATCGCGAGGACGAAGGCGACGAGCGCCGCGCCCACGCCGATGCCGTAGGACTTGCCCAGGTTCGCCGGGTCGACCGGCAGGGCGAGCCAGGCGATGGTCGCGGTGACGATCAGGGTGCCGAGCGTCATGGCCGTACGGCTCACGACGTCGTCGATGGTCATCGTGGTGCCGCGGGCCGGCGCCGCCGGCATGCCCGTGTTCGGGTCGATGGCGTAAGGATTCGTCGCGTACGGGTTGGTCGCGGTCCCGGCCTGCGCGTAAGCCGCGTCGAAGCCCGCGTGGCCGCCGTTGTCGCGGCTGAACCCCCGTCGCGAGAAGACCGGGTTACTGCTCCTCATCTCACTCCTCCATGGCCACCGGGCGCGGCCTTGCGTCAAGGGTAATGCGTTCGCAAAGAAAGCACCCTACTGCTGGAGGAGGATCTTAGGAGAAGACGCGGCGAAGCGCCGGGGATAAACGGAGGGACCCCGGGAGTGGCGTGACGGGAGCGCGGTGCGGCTGCGGAAGTGCCCGGAGCCGGACTTGAACCGGCACGGCCCGAGGGCCAGCGAGGTTTAAGCTCGCCGTGTCTGCATTCCACCATCCGGGCAGGGCGCAGCGGGCCCCGTGGCAAAGCCTTGAACGCTGCGGTGAGCCTATCCGTAACACCCCGCCCGCCAGTGGCACGTCTATCCGATGTTGTCTGATTTTATTGGTGATTGAGTGGGCGTCAGAACCGATAAGTCACGGTGGGCAGCGCTGGGGACGACACCGTGCCCCGCCCCGGGAATGACGTGATTTCGCTGCCCCGCGCCACCCCGGGCCACCCCGCCCCACCGGCCCGCCCCCGGGGCTCCCGTCATACCAGAGGAGGAGACGACCACTCCCCTGGTCAGACTCCAGTGGGCCGTCGAACGGGCACCTCGGCTGATCCCCCGGGGGTAAGGACGAGGTGAGGATGGAAGGGTTCCGCCACCGCGCAGCAGACCCGCTCGACAGGAGTCCCCGTGACCGCCATGAACTACGCCCCGCAGCACACCGCCCAGGCCGTGGCCGCCCGTGCCACGCAGCTCTCCAAGGTGTACGGCCAGGGCGAGACCCAGGTGGTCGCGCTGGACAACGTCTCCGTGGACTTCGGCCGGGGCCAGTTCACCGCGATCATGGGCCCCTCCGGCTCCGGCAAGTCGACCCTGATGCACTGCGTCGCCGGCCTGGACACCTTCTCCAGCGGCTCGGTCCGCATCGGCGACACCGAGCTCGGCAGCCTCAAGGACAAGCAGCTGACCCAGCTGCGCCGCGACAAGATCGGCTTCATCTTCCAGGCGTTCAACCTGCTGCCGACCCTGACGGCCCTGGAGAACATCACGCTCCCCATGGACATCGCCGGCCGCAAGGCGGACAAGCAGTGGCTGGACACCGTGGTGGACATGGTCGGCCTCTCCGGCCGCCTCTCCCACCGCCCCACGCAGCTCTCCGGCGGCCAGCAGCAGCGCGTGGCCGTCGCCCGCGCCCTGGCCGCCCGCCCCGAGATCATCTTCGGCGACGAGCCCACCGGCAACCTCGACTCCCGCTCCGGCGCCGAGGTCCTCGGCTTCCTGCGCAACTCGGTGCGCGAGCTCGGCCAGACCGTCGTGATGGTCACCCACGACGCGGTCGCCGCCTCCTACGCGGACCGCGTCATCTTCCTCGCCGACGGCCGCATCGTCGACGAGATGCACGCGCCCACCGCCGACGGCGTGTTCGACCGGATGAAGGCCTTCGACGCCAAGGGCCGCACCAGCTGATCGGTCACTGACCACCGAAGCCACGAACAGACTTCCAGCCCAGGACTGATAACCCCATGTTCCGTACCGCCCTGCGCAACGTCCTCGCGCACAAGGCCAGGCTGCTGATGACGGTCCTCGCCGTCACGCTCGGCGTCGCCTTCGTCTCCGGCACCCTCGTCTTCACCGACACCCTCGGCAAGGCCCTCTCCGGCCAGTCCGCCAAGAGCTACGACGGCATAGCCGTCTCCGTCACCTCGTGGGGCCCCTCCCGCACCGACGACGGCACGAAGGAGGGCGAGCCGGGCATCAGCCAGCAGACCCTGGAGAAGGTCAAGGCCGTCAAGGGCGTCGACACCGTCTCCGGCCGCGTCTCCGGCTTCGCCGGCGTGGGCGACGAGAACGGCAGGCTGATCGGCTCCGGCTGGGCCAACAAGGGCTCCAACCACGTCCCCGTCAAGGACGGCAAGGACCCCCGCTACACCTTCACCGACGGCGCCGGCCCGGCCAAGGACGACCAGATCGCCCTCGACAAGGAGTCCGCGGCCAAGGGCGGCTACAAGGTCGGCGACAAGGTCCGCGTCGCCACCAACGGCCCGGTCAAGGAGTTCACCCTCACCGGCGTCTTCACCACCGAGGACGGCGCCGTCAACGCCGGCGGCAGCCTGGTCCTCTTCGACACCAAGGTCGCCCAGGAGCTCTACCTCCAGCCCGGCTTCTACGACGAGCTCGCCGTCACCGCCAAGGCCGGCACCTCCGCCGACCAGCTGCTCACCGACATCAAACCGCTGCTCGACGCCAAGCACACCAAGGCCCAGACCGGCAAGGAACTCGCCGCCCAGCAGGCCAAGGACATCGAGAAGCAGATGAGCAGCTTCAGCACCATGCTGCTCGCCTTCGCCGGCATCTCCCTGTTCGTCGGCGTCTTCCTGATCTACAACACCTTCACCATGCTGGTCGCCCAGCGCACCAAGGAACTGGCCCTGCTGCGCGCCGTCGGCGCCAAGCGCGGCCAGGTCATGCGCTCGGTCCTCGCCGAGGCCCTGGTCATCGGCGCCACCTCCGCCGCGATCGGCCTGGCCGCCGGCATCGGCCTGGCGGTCGGCATGCGCTCCCTGATGGACTCCATCGGCGCCAAGATCCCCGCCGGGGACCTCGTCGTCGCCCCGGGCACGATCGTCGCCGCCCTGCTCATCGGCGTCGTCGTCACCACCGTCGCCGCGCTGCTGCCGGCCTGGCGCACCGGGCGGATCGCCCCCGTCGCCGCCATGGGCAGCGCCCACCTCCCGGCCACGGCGAAGTCCCTGGTCGTGCGCAACGTCCTCGGTTCGCTCATCAGCCTCGCGGGCATCGGCGTGGTCTTCCTCGGTGTGTCGATGGGCGGCGACGGCCGCATGGTCATCGGCGGCGGCGCGGGCCTGATGCTCATCGGCATGATCGTGCTGCTGCCGCTGCTGTCCCGTCCGGTCATCGGCGCCGTCCGCCCGCTCCTGCACAAGGTGTTCGGCGTCCCCGGCAAGCTGGCCGCGCAGAACGCCGTGCGCAACCCCCGCCGCACCGCCGTCACCGCCGCCTCCCTGGCCATCGGCCTCACCCTGGTCACCACCCTGTCGGTGCTCGGCGTCACCATGGGCACCGCCGTCGACCGGATGAGCACCGACAAGCTGAAGGCCGACTACAAGGTCTCCATGGCCGGCGGCATCGGCGGCCTGGACAAGTCCGTGACCGAGACCCTGGCCAAGGCCCCCGGCATCAAGGCGGTCTCCCCGCAGGCCGACGGCTACTTCAAGGTCGGCGAAAGCTTCCGCTCCGTGTCCGGCGTCAACCCGGCCACCATCGGCGAGCTGCTGAACATCGAGGTCACGGCCGGCTCCCTGGGCAGCCTCGGCAAGGGCGAGGTCGCGGTCGCCGAGAGCACCGCGAAGAAGCAGGACCTCACCGCCGGCTCCACGCTCCAGGTCCGGTTCGAGGACGGCCAGAAGGGCGACCTCAGGATCGGCGCGGTCTACAAGGACCTCGAGGGCCTGCTGTCCCCGTACGTCATGGACAACAAGGTCCTGAGCGCGCACACCGACCAGCAGTACGTCCGCGAGGTCTACGTCAACGCCACCGCCGGCGACTCCAAGGCGGGCCAGCAGGCCGTCATCGACGCCCTCGGCAAGAACCCGGCGATGACCGTCGCCACCCGGCAGGACATGCGCAACGAGATGGGCGGCATCATCAACACGATGCTGAACGTCATGTATGGCCTGCTCGGCATGGCGCTGATCATCTCGGTGCTCGGCGTGGTCAACACCCTGGCGATGTCCGTCTTCGAGCGGACCCAGGAGATCGGCATGCTGCGGGCGATCGGCCTCGACCGCAGCCGGGTCAAGAACATGATCCGCCTGGAGTCCGTGGTGATCTCGCTCTTCGGCGCGGTCCTCGGCATGGGCATCGGCCTCTTCCTGGCCTGGGCCGTGGGCTCCACCCTCGCCAAGTCGGTGCCGAACTACGAGCTGGTCCTCCCCTACGGCCGCCTCGGCGTCTTCATCCTGCTGGCCGCCGTCGTGGGCGTCCTGGCCGCCATGTGGCCGGCCCGCAGCGCCGCCCGGCTGAACATGCTGACCGCCATCAAGACCGAGTAGTCCGGGAGCGGACGGCGACACGGAAGGGCCCCGGGGCGACACGCCCCGGGGCCCTTCCCGTTCCCGCCCGGCCGGGCGTACGGGGCTACGCGCCGCCCCAGACCCGGGAGCGCAGCGGCATCCCCGAGAGCCCGCGGCCGCCCGGCTTGACGGCCAGGATCTGGTTGACCCCGAGGCGGGCGTGCTCGAAGCCCAGCGCGGAGGCCGCCATGTAGAGCAGCCAGACACGGGCCCGGCCGGGCGAGGTGAGCCGTACGGCCTCGTCCCAGTGCTCCTCCAGCCGCGCCACCCAGGCCCGCAGGGTCAGCGCGTAGTGCTCGCGCAGCGCCTCCACGTCGCGGACCTCGAAGCCGGCCTTCTCCAACTCGCCGACGGTGGAGCCCACCGGGGAGAGCTCGCCGTCGGGGAAGACGTAGGCGTCTATGAACTCGTCGATCTCGTAGGCCGCTTCGTCGGGCTCCGGGGGCCTGCCGATCTGGTGGTTGAGCAGGCGGCCGCCGGGGGCCAGCAGCGCGTGCAGGATGCCCGCGTACTCGCGGTAGCGCTCGGAGCCGACGTGCTCGGCCATGCCGATCGAGGAAATCGCGTCGTACGGGCCGTCCTTGACGTCCCGGTAGTCCTGCACGCGGATCTCGATCCGGTCGGTCAGGCCCTCCTCGGCGATCCGCTTGCGGGCGTACGCGGCCTGCTCGCGGGAGAGCGTGATGCCGGTGACCCGGACCCCGTACTCGCGGGCGGCGTGCAGGGCCATGGAGCCCCAGCCGCAGCCGACGTCGAGCAGGCGCTGCCCGGGCCTCAGGTCGAGCTTGCGGCAGACCAGGTCGAGCTTGTCCCGCTGGGCGTCCTCCAGCGTGCCGTCCCCGGTCCAGTAGGCGCACGAGTAGACCATCGACGGGCCCAGGACCCGCTCGTAGAACGTGTTGCCCACGTCGTAGTGGTGGCTGATGGCGTGGCGGTCGCGGCTCCTGGAGTGGCGCAGCCCGCCCTGGCGGACGGCCTCCTCCGGGGGCGGTGCGGGCCGGGTCCACGGGCGGGCCAGGGCCACGAGCTCCCGTACCGCGGCCCGGGCCGCGGGGTCGCGCAGCAGCGCGGCGGTGCCGGCGGCGCCCGAGGCGCGCGCGGCGAGCTGGGGGCGCAGCGCGGCGATTTTGGCCAGGCCGGCGCGGGGGCGGCGGGCGGGAGCGGGCGCGGCGGCGGGCTCGCGCTCCCAGACCAGGCCGGCCACCCTGTCCAGCGTGTCGAACAGGTTGCCGTCGATGGTGAGGTCACCGGACACCCAGGCGCGGGCGAGGCCCAACTCGCCCGGCTTCCACAGCATGTGGCGCAGGGCGCGCCGGTTGTTGAGGACCAGGGCGGGGCCGGCGGCGGGGCCGGCCTCGCTGCCGTCCCAGGCCCGTATGCGGACGGGCAGGGGGGCGCCCAGCAGGGTCTCGGCAAGGGCTGCCAGCCGCGGCGCGGCGTCGGTCATCGAGGCACCTCCAAGGTGTTCCGACCAACCGGCTACCCATATCCGAACGGGGCCATTCTCCGCCGAATCACACCTGGACCGCACCTTGAGCCCCCCTTGACCGGGCCGTGCGCCGGAGCCCGCGCGGGGGCTCGCGACCGGGTCCGGGCACGCCGAAGGGGCCGCCCGCACCACGGATGGCGGGCGGCCCCTTCGGGGTCGTGCTCAGGAACCCGGCGGAGTGCTCCGGGTCAGGAGGCCTTGGCCTTCGCGGCCGGGGCAGCGGCGGCGGCCGGAGCCGGCGCCGGCTTGGCGGCCTCGTAGAACTCCTCGCGCGGGGTCTCCAGGGCGCCGAGGGCGACGACCTCGCGCTTGAGGAACATGCCGAGGGTCCAGTCCGCGAAGACGCGGATCTTGCGGTTCCAGGTCGGCATGGCCATGCCGTGGTAGCCACGGTGCATGTACCAGGCGAGACGGCCCTTGAGCTTGATCTTCATCTTGCCCATGACGATCATCGCCACGCCCTTGTGGAGGCCGAGGCCCGCCACCGCACCCTTGTTGGAGTGCTCGTACTCCTTCTGCGGGAAGCCCCGCATGCCGGAGACCACGTTGTCGCCGAGGACCTTGGCCTGGCGCAGCGCGTGCTGGGCGTTCGGCGGGCACCAGGCGTTCTCGACGCCGGCCTTGCGGGAGGCGACGTCCGGGACCTGGGCGTTGTCGCCGGCGGCCCAGATGTAGTCGGTGCCCTGGACCTGGAGGGTCGGGGCGGTGTCCACGTGGCCGCGCGGGCCGAGCGGCAGGCCGTAGCGGGCCAGCGCCGGGTTCGGCTTGACGCCCGCGGTCCACACGATGGTGTTGGAGTCGACCTCGAGGCCGTTCTTCAGCACCACGTGGCCGTCCACGCAGGAGTCCATGGACGTGTTGAGGTAGATCTCGATGCCGCGCGACTCGAGGTGCTCCTTGCCCCAGGTGCCGAGCTTGGGCCCGACCTCGGGAAGGATCTTGTCGGCCGCGTCGACCAGGATGAAGCGCATGTCCTCGCGCTTGATCGTGGAGTAGTACTTCGCGGCGTCGCGGGCCATGTCCTCGACCTCGCCGATCGTCTCGGCGCCGGCGAAGCCGCCGCCGACGAAGACGAAGGTGAGGGCCTTGCGGCGGACGTTCTCGTCCGTCGTGGACTCCGCCTTGTCGAGCTGCTCGAGGACGTGGTTGCGCAGGCCGATGCCCTCCTCGACGCCCTTCATGCCGATGCCCTGTTCGGCCAGGCCGGGGATCGGGAAGGTGCGCGAGACGGCGCCGAGCGCGATCACCAGGTAGTCGAAGGGCAGCTCGTACGCCTCGCCGACGAGCGGCGTGACGACGGCGACCTTGCGGTCCTGGTCGATGGTGGTGACCCGGCCGGTGAGAACCTCAGCCTTGGGCAGCACGCGTCGCAGCGGGACGACGACGTGCCGAGGCGAGATGCTGCCTGCGGCCACTTCGGGGAGGAAGGGCTGGTAGGTCATGTACGAGCGCGGGTCGACGACCGTGACGGTCGCCTCGCCGTAGCGCATCTTCTTCATGATGCGCTTGGCTGCGTACAGGCCTACGTACCCACCTCCTACAACGAGGATCCTGGGACGCTCCGTGGTGCTCATGAGATGAGTATCCAGCACCCCAAGGGGTGATGCTCGTGAGCCCCTTCACAAGGAGCTGGGAGACCTCTGCTACACTGCGCGCCCCGCGTGACCCAGATCATGGCACGCAACGGGAACCACGGTGTAACGGGATTCGTTGTTCACCCGCCCTGAACTGGCCTCCAAGGCCTCAACCGGACTGGACCACTGGGTTTCGTCCTTACCTCTGATACGAAACCCGTGGCGCCCGCGCATCGCACAAACAGGTGCTGAAACGGCCCTGCGACCCTCAAGAACCCCTCGAAGGGCCCCCTTGTTGACGCCGGTGGCCCTTTTTCCTTGTGAAGAACTTCACGAACCTGGTGCCGAGGAGGGCCTTTTCGGCCTCCCGGGAGCCCCCGCACTGCCCTCGCACTGCCCCCGCACCGGGCGTGCTCCCCCGCCCCACCAGCCACTCATCGGGTGGAACGCGAGATTCGGCCACAGCCCCGGACGACGACCGCCGCAGGAACGGCCTCGGACGGCTCGAGGGGGCGTCCGGACCCGGACGCCCCCTCGTACATCCCCGCCGGTGGACCGGTCAGGCCACGGACCAGGCGATGCCGTCCAGGATGTCGTGCTCGGAGACCACGACCTCGGCGGCGCCGGTGCGCTCCATGATCGCGAGGAGGACGAGGGCGCCGGCGCCGATCACGTCGACCCGGCCCGGGTGCATCACCGGGATCGCCGCGCGCTCGGCGTGGCTCGCCGTCAGCATCCGCCCGCTGATCTCGCGGACCTGCTCGTAGGAGATCCGGGAGTGGTGGATCCGCTCGGACTCGTACCGCTCCAGGCCCAGGGCGATCGCGGCGACCGTGGTCACCGAGCCCGCCAGGCCCACCAGGGTGCGCGCCCCGCCCAGCGGGACCGTGGCGGCGGCCAGGTCCAGGGCCGCCTCGATGTCGGCGCGCATGGCGGCGATCTGCTCGGCGGTCGGCGGGTCGGTGACCTCGCCGTCCACCACCAGGTGGCGCTCGGTCATCCGCACGCAGCCCACGTCGACCGAGCGGGCGGCGCGCACGTGCTCCTCACCGACGACGAACTCGGTCGAGCCGCCGCCGATGTCCACCACCAGGAACGGCTTCTCCAGGTGCGCGGTGCCGGTCAGCTCCCTGGTGGCGCCGGTGAAGGAGAACTCCGCCTCCTGCTCGCCGGAGATCACCTCGGGCTCCACGCCCAGGATCTCCAGCACGCCCCGGACGAAGTCCTCGCGGTTCTCCGCGTCGCGCGAGGCCGAGGTGGCCACGAACCGGATCCGCTCGGCACCCAGCTCCTTGATCACGGCGGCGTACTCGCGGCAGGCCGCGAAGGTGCGCTCCAGCGCCTCCGGGGCCAGCCGGCCGGTCCGGTCCACGCCCTGGCCCAGCCGGACGACGGTCATCCGGCGGTCGAGCTCGACCAGCTCGCCGGTGGCCGGGTCGCAGTCGGCGACGAGGAGGCGGATGGAGTTCGTACCGCAGTCGATGCCCGCGACCCGGGTCATGCGGACTCCTCCTGCGGCTCCCCGTCCTTCTTCTCCCCGCACGGGGTGACGCAGGCGCCCTTGGCCCACCACTCCGGCAGCATCGCCAGGGCCTCGTCGCCGAACGGGTTCACCCCGGGGCCGGCCGCCAGCGAGTGCCCGACCAGCACGTGCAGGCACTTCACCCGGTCCGGCATGCCGCCGGCGCTCGGGAAGCCCTGGAGCACCTCGATGGCGTCACGGCGCTCGATGTAGTCCTCGTGCGCCCTGCGGTACGCGGCGGCGAGCTCCGGGTCCTCGGCCAGGCGGGCCT
This sequence comes from Streptomyces sp. NPDC093801, assembly GCF_040701585.1. Classification (NCBI taxonomy): domain Bacteria; kingdom Bacillati; phylum Actinomycetota; class Actinomycetes; order Kitasatosporales; family Streptomycetaceae; genus Streptomyces; species Streptomyces sp. NPDC093801. Next base: position 79,791 of record NZ_JBFBDP010000007.1, read on the forward strand.
GCATCTCCTTCATCACGCCGTTGGCCTCCAGCGTGCCGATCGCGGAGGCCGCGCGCGGGCAGGTGAGGTAGTAGAGCGTCGGGAAGGGGGTGCCGTCGGGGAGGCGCGGGGCCGTCTCGACGACGTCCGGCTGGCCGCAGGGGCAGCGGTGCGCGATGGCGCGCAGCCCGCGCGGCGGGCGGCCGAGCTGCTGCTGGAACGCCTCGATGTCGGCGTCGGTCGGCTCGGTCCGGTCGGTCTGGGGCGGGGGCGTCTGCATGCCTGGAGGAAGTCTCTTCGTTCGGTCGTACGTGACGGTCTTGAGGGTGGTTCAGTCGCCGGGACGGTCGGCCTTGTCGACGCCGTCCCAGACGTTGGAGTACCAGGGGCGGTCGGACCCGCCCTGGCCGCCGCGGCGGTGCTCCGCGGCCGCGGCCCCGGGGTCGGTCATGATGTAGCCGATCTCCCCCGGGCGCAGGAAGTGCAGGTGCCTGCGCGCCTGCTGCTCCGCGTAGGCGGGGTCCTGCCAGCGCGCCTTCTCGTCGCGGAGCTGTTCGAGGCGCTTGCGCGCGGTGGCGGCCGCCCGCTGCTGGTCCGCGATCTCCGAGCGCTGGGACACGTACTGGCGCATCGGATACGCGAGGGCGACGACCAGCGTACAGAGGACGAGCACCAGCAGCGCCGCCCGGCCGGTGAGCCGGCTGCGGCGCACCTGCCGGCGGGACTGCGAGCGGTAGACGTGGGCCGCGGTCCGCTCGCCGAGCTGCCGGAGCCTGGTCGCCGTGGAGAAGGTGGAGAACCGATCCCGGTTCCCGGCCATTGGTCCGCCTCCCCTGGTGCGCGCTACGCAATACGTCCCCGCACACGGTACGGGACCGAGTGCGGGGACGTAGGGAGGCTAGGCGAGGACTCAGCCCTTGAAGCGCGGGAAGGCGCTGCGCCCGGCGTACACCGCGGCGTCGTCGAGGATCTCCTCGATGCGCAGCAGCTGGTTGTACTTGGCGACGCGGTCCGAGCGGGCCGGGGCGCCGGTCTTGATCTGGCCGCAGTTCACCGCGACGGCGAGGTCCGCGATGGTGACGTCCTCGGTCTCGCCGGAGCGGTGGGACATCATGCACTTGAAGCCGTTGCGCTGGGCCATCTCGACGGCGTCGAGGGTCTCGGTCAGCGAACCGATCTGGTTCACCTTGACGAGCAGGGCGTTCGCGGAGCCCTCCTCGATGCCGCGGGCCAGGCGCTCCGGGTTGGTGACGAAGAGGTCGTCGCCGACGATCTGGACCTTGGAGCCCAGGCGGTCGGTGATGGTCTTCCAGCCGGCCCAGTCGTCCTCGAACAGCGGGTCCTCGATGGAGACGAGCGGGTACGCCTCGACGAGCTCGGCGTAGTAGTCGGTCATCTCGGCGGCCGAGCGGGACTGGCCCTCGAACTCGTACTTGCCGTCCTTGTAGAACTCGGACGCGGCGACGTCGAGCGCGAGCGCGATGTCCTTGCCCGGGGTGTAGCCGGCCTGCTTGACGGCCTCGATGATGAGGTCGAGCGCGGCGCGGTTGGACTCCAGGTTCGGGGCGAAGCCGCCCTCGTCGCCCAGGCCGGTGGACAGGCCCTTGGCGTGCAGGACCTTCTTGAGGGTGTGGTAGACCTCGGCACCCCAGCGCAGCGCCTCGGAGAAGGACTCCGCGCCGATCGGGGCGATCATGAACTCCTGGATGTCCACGTTGGAGTCGGCGTGCGACCCGCCGTTGAGGATGTTCATCATCGGAACGGGCAGCAGGTGCGCGTTCGGACCGCCGAGGTAGCGGAAGAGCGGGAGGTCCGAGGCCTCCGACGCGGCGTGCGCGACGGCGAGGGAGACGCCGAGGATGGCGTTGGCGCCGAGGGAGCCCTTGTTGTCGGTGGCGTCGAGGTCGAACATGGCCTGGTCGATCAGGCGCTGCTCGGTGGCGTCGTAGCCGACGAGCTCCGGGCCGATCTGCTCGATGACCGCGAGGACGGCCTTCTCGACACCCTTGCCCATGTAACGGTTGGGGTCACCGTCACGGAGCTCGATGGCCTCGAAGGCACCGGTGGAGGCGCCGGACGGAACGGCAGCACGGCCGGTGCTGCCGTCGTCGAGGCCCACCTCGACCTCGACCGTGGGGTTGCCTCGGGAGTCCAGGATTTCCCGGGCTACGACGACGTCGATGGACGGCACGAGCATCTCCTTCTGGGATGTGACGCTGGGTGTGCGGTGGCGTGGGGCCTTGGACGGCCTCGCCGACTAGAGCCTAACCGGCTCCGGGCGGTCGGCCGGCCGACCGCCCGGGTCCTGGGACGAAAAAGGGACCGAATACCCGCCTTCCAGGACATAGGACCCCGGAAAAGTGGAGCCGTGACGGGCCTCTGACGCGCCATGCCCTCCCGCGGCGCGGGTTCACGGGACCCGGCGCCGGGCATGCGGGGGCGCGGCCCGGGCGTGCGGGGCCCGGTCCGTGCGGCGCGCGGGCGCGGCCCGGACATGACGACGCCCGGCGCGCGAAGGGATGCGCGCCGGGCGTCGATGCCACGGGCCGTGCCGGGGGTGGTGCTCAAGCGCGCGCCGGCCCCGGGGGCCGGCGCGCGGGTGTTACGCGGGAGTTCAGCTGAGCTTCAGCTTCTGGCCCGGGAAGATGAGGTCGGCGTCCTTGACGGTGTCCTTGTTCAGGTCGAAGAGCTTCTCCCAGCCGCCCTTGACGCCGTTGGCCTCCGCGATGGTACCGAGGGTGTCGCCCTCCTGGACCGTGTAGGAGCCGTTGCCGGTCGCCGGGGTGCCGCCCTTCGGGGCGGACGGCTTCGACGGGGCCGGCTTGGACGGGGTCCAGTTGCCGGAGCCGGAGCCGGTGCTCTTGGTCTCGGTGTCGGCCTTCGGGGTGGAGGGCTTCGCCGGGGCGGGCTTGGCCGGGGCCGGCTTGGTCTCCGGCTTCGGCTTGGCCGGGGTGGTGGTCGAGCCGCCGCCGTTGTAGGCGGAGTTGGACAGGCCGACGCCGCAGGACGGCCAGGCGCCCTTGCCCTGGCCCTTGAGGACCTTCTCGGCGATGGCTATCTGCTGCGACTTCGTGGCCTGGTTGGCCTGCGCGGCGTACGCCTTGCCGCCGTACGCGGCCCACGTGGAGGCGGAGAACTGGAGGCCGCCGTAGTAACCGTTGCCGGTGTTGATGGACCAGTTGCCGCCGGACTCGCAGGAGGCGACCTTGTCCCACTCCGAGACCGTGGCGGCGCTGGCGGAGCCGGCGGCCATCAGCGGGGCGGCGACGGCCACACCGGCGACACCGGCGAGCGTGACGATGCGGACGGCCTTGGAGCCGCGGCGGTGCTTGCCCTTGCCGGAAAGCAGCATGGAGTTCTCCTCACCGACGCCTTCGAGGTGAGCTGTCGGGTTCGGGCGGATGAGTTGCCCGGCCGCGCAGTTGCGCGTCTTCACCCCTAGCCGGTACGCGGACCGTCTCTCAACGGCCTTTCCCGGCGCCTACCTTGGTTCCCCCGCTCCTGCCAACGGCGCTTGCGCGACGACTGTTCCCTCCGGCCGCCGGCAGGATTCGGCGATGCGGTCGAAGGAGCCCGCGGTGGCGGGCGACTCAGAAGGTAGGCAGGTCTCTCCCCGATGTTCAACGTGTGATTTTGGGGAGAAACCGGCCTACTTGCCATCCTCGGGAGTGCGTTTGCGCAGGTCGGAGCGGGGTTTGCGGAAGTTCCGGAATGAGACACGCCAGTTGTCCGGAAGAGATGCATGTCTCACTTGCCGATAACAGACATTCAGCCCTTATCGACTGCCCGAACTACCCCTATTTCTTGGTTAGATCCAGGTTCTGGCCGGGCTTGATGAGGTCCGCGTCCGTGCCGATGACCTGCTCGTTGGCCTTGTAGAGGGCGCTCCAGCCCCCCTTGAGGCCGTTGGCGTCCGCGATGGCCGCGAGGCTGTCGCCCGGCTTCACGGTGTACACGGGCTCCGCGGCGGCGGCTGACGCCGTGCCAGGGGCCGCGGGCACCTCGATCGCGGCGGGGCCGCGGTGCTTGCCGTTGCCCTCCGACGCGCCGGGGGCGGGAGTGGCCGAAGGGGAGGGCGTGGCACCCGGGGTTGCCGGGGCCGTCGGGTCGACCGGGGCGGTCGGGGTGCCCGGGGTGGTCGGATTGGCCGGGTTGCCCTGGTTGTTGGAGTTGCCCTGATTGCCCTGGTTTCCCTGGCCGTTCTGGTTGCCCTGACCGTTCCCGTTGCCCGGGTTGCCCGGGTTGCCCGGGTTGCCCGGGTTCGCCGGACCGGTGGGCGGGACGGTGGGTCCGGTGCTCGGGGTGGGCGGCACGGCGTAGTCCGGCTCCGGCATGACGGGCAGTCCGCTGGTGGCACCCAGCGGGTAGTCCGGCAGCACGCTCGGGCCGGGCGCACCGGGCGCCGGGGTGGGCGCTCCGAAGTCCGTGGAGGACTTGCCCTTGCCGGTGTCGGGCACCGAGAAGTCGGGCCGGACCGGGCTGGGGGCGACCGGCCCGGGCGTCTTGCCCGTGTCCACGTCGGGCTTCGGCCCGTTCTTGGACAGCCCCGCCGAGGCGGAGCACAGCGACCACGCCTCGGGGCCCTGGGACTCCAGCACCCGCTCGGCGACGGCTATCTGCTGCGAGCGGCTCGCCAGGTCGGGGCGCTCCGCGAACTCGAGCCCGCCCGCGTTCTTCCACTGGTCCAGGGTGAACTGGAGACCGCCGTAGGTCCCGCCGCCGGAGTTGGCGCTCCACGTGCCGCCGCTCTCGCAGTCGGCGACCTTGTCCCACGTCGCGGTGTCGGCCGCGCTCGCGCCCGTGGCGGCGAGCAGCGGCAGGGCCAGCGCGGAGCCAGTGACTCCGGCGGTGACGACGATGGCGGGGACCTGACGGGGTCGTCTGTGGCGGCCGTTCCCGGGAAGCATGTGCCTGCACCTTTCGTATAACGGCGGGGTAACGGCAGAACCTAGCCGCCTTCGAACGGATGTCACAAGTTGGGCCGAAGACTGAATTCCGGTCAGTTCCGCCGCCCCGCCGGGCTTCGCACGCGCCTCAGGCGTTCGGGACTGTGAAGCGGACGGGGAGGGTGCGCAGCCCCCGCATGATGAGTCCGCCGCGCCAGCGCAGGTCCGTAGGGGGAATGGCAAGTTCCAGATCCGGCAGACGCTTCAGCAAAGTCGCGAGCGCCGTCTGGCCCTCCAGGCGGGCGAGCGGGGCCCCCAGGCAGTAGTGGATCCCGTGGCCGTATCCGAGGTGCTGATTGTCACTCCGGGAGAGATCGAGCGCGTCCGGGTCGGCGAAGCGGGCGGGGTCGCGGTCGGCTGCCGCGAGAACCACCAGGACGGGGTCGCCGACGGCGATGTCCTGCCCGCCGAGGGTCAGCGGCTGGGTGGCGAACCGCCAGGTGGCCAGCTCCACCGGGCCGTCGTAGCGCAGCAGCTCCTCGATGCCCGTCTCCAGCAGGGCGGTCTCGCCCGCCGCGAGGGAGTCCTGGAGGAGGGCACGCTGGCCGGGGTTCATGAAGAGGGAGTGGACGCCGTTGCCGATGAGGTTCACGGTCGTCTCGAAGCCGGCGAAGAGCAGGATGAAGGCCATCGCCGTCGCCTCGGCCTCGGTGAGGTGGTCGCCGTGGTCGCTCGCCCGGATCAGGTCGGAGATGAGGTCATTGCCCAGATCGTCCCGCTTCCGGTGGATCAGTTCCCCGAGATAGGTGCGCATCCGCTTCACCGACCGGGCGACCCCGCCGCGCGGACCGCCGCCGTGGCGGATCATCATCCCGGCCCAGTCGCGGAAGTCGTCCTGGTCCTCGCGCGGTACGCCGAGCATCTCGCAAATGGCGTAGATGGGGAGCGGGAAGGCGAACTCGTGGATGAGGTCCGCCTCCCCCTTTCCCGCGGCCTGGGCCTTTTCGACGATGGCGTCGATGAGGTGGTCGGTCAGCTCCTGCACGCGCGGGGTGAACTCCGCGACGCGGCGCGGGGTGAAGGCCTTCGACACCAGCCGGCGCAGCCGGGTGTGGTCCGGCGGGTCGATGTTGAGCAGGTGGGTCATCAGCTCCGCCTTGCGCTCCCCGGGGATCCCGGTCTTGCCCTTGGCGTGCGCCGGCTCCGCGTGGTGCGCCGGGTTCTTGCTCAGCCGCTGGTCGGCGAGGGCCTGGCGGGCATCGGCGTACCGGGTCACCAGCCAGGCCTCGACCCCGCTGGGGAGCTGGGCGCGGTGCACCGGGGAGTGCTCGCGCAGCCAGGCGTAGGCGGGGTAGGGGTCGGTGGCGAACTCCCAGTCGAAGAGGGTCGGCGCCGGGGGGACGGAGGGGGCGGGCGGGGTGTCGGGAGTCTGCTCGTGCACCCGTCGACGGTATCCCGGCTCGCTACCGGCCATCCCTTATGGCCGGTTCGTCGCGGCTGTCCGCAGATCGGCCATCACTTGACGACCGCTTGTCGGACATTCCTACTTCCGTCCTGTGGATGTGAGGATCTTGAAAAGCAGCTTCGCGGTGGTGGAGAGACGGGCCGAGCACGCGGTCAAGTTCTTCTACTCCCACCTCTTCTGGCACAACCCCGGGATCCGCCGGCTCTTCCCGGACTCCTCCGAGGACATGGAGCGCCAGCGCGACCGCCTCTTCGCCGCGCTCACCCATGTCGTCTCCCACCTGGAGGGCGAGACCCTCCTCCCCTATCTCCGCGACCTCGGCCGCGACCACCGCAAGTTCCTGGTCGGCCCCGAGCACTACGCCGCCGTCGGTGCCAGCCTCCTCGCCGCCCTCGCCGCGACCTCCGGCGCGGCCTGGACCCCGGAGGTCGAGAAGGCCTGGAGCGAGGCCTACCAGGTGATGGCCGACGCCATGACGGCCGGCGCCGCCGCGAGCGAGGACCCGCCCTGGTGGGACGCGGAGGTCGTGCGCCACCTGCGGTACGGGGAGGACATCGGCGTGCTGACCCTGGCCCCGCACGCCCCGCTCCCCTACCGGCCCGGCCAGTACGTGAGCGTGAGCAGCGAGCGGGTCCCCACCGCCTGGCGCACCTACTCCCTCGGCAACGCCCCCCGCCCCGACCACACGGTCGACCTCCACGTCAGCCGGATCGAGGGCGGCCGGCTCAGCACCGCCCTGGTCCGCGAGATCCGGATCGGCGAGCCCCTGCGGCTCAGCGCCCCCGCCGGACGGCTGACCCTGCGCCGCGCGGACCGGCCCGTCACCCTCATCGCCGCCGGAACCGGCTGGGCCCCCGTCCGGGCCATGCTGGAGGAGCTCGCGGAACACCCTCCCGATCAGGACGTACGCCTCTTCCTGGCCGCCCGGGACGGCGCGCACCTCTACGACCGGCCGTGGATCGACGCGTACGCCGCCGCCTTCCGCTGGCTCGGCGTCACCTACATCACCCCCGCCCCCGGCCGCCACCGCAACCAGGCCACCGCCCGGCTGGCCACCGCGCTCGGCAACCGGGCCCTGTGGCCGGAGCAGGACGTCTACCTGAGCGGCCCGCCCGTGTTCATGGAGGAGACCGCACGCCTGCTGGAGCAGCTCGGGGCCCGCCCCGACCGGCTCTTCCACGACGTCGTCCCCGTCACCGGCGCCGCCCGGGGCGAGCGGCCGCTGGGCTTCGGCGAGTGGTTCCTGCACCGCCCGGCCCCGCACTGGCACAACCCGTCGGACCGCGCCCCGCGCGGCTAATGCTTCCGCACCGCCAGAAGACATGTGGCGCGGCGGCAGACCGCGCACCCCGCGCCTCATGCCTGTGCGTCCCCGGAAGGCATGTGACACCCACCGGCACGCCTGCGCGGCTGCGACTAACGCCTCCGCACCAACGGAAAGCATGTGACACCCACCGGCGCGCCCGCGCGGCCGCGACTAACGCCTCCACACCAACAGAAAGCATGTGACACCCACCGGCGCGCCCGCGCGGCTGCAACTAACGCCTCCACACCAACAGAAAGCATGTGGCGCGTACGGGAGACCCCGGTGCGGGCCGTTACTCGGCCACGCCCTCCGCCGCCCGGATCGCGTCCCGGTAGACGCGGGCCGCCGCGCGCAGCGCCGTCTCGGGGTCGGTCCCCGCCGCCTCCGCGCGCGCCGCCAGCGCCAGCAGCTCGTACCCGACGCCCTCGCCCCGCGGCAGCTCCACCGGCACCCCGCCCGCACGGGCCCGGCCCGCCAGCTTCGCCGCGAGCGCCAGACCGGGCTGGCCCAGCGGGATTCCGTCGGTGACCGACTCCCGCTGCTTCTCGACCGCCTTGGTCGCCTGCCAGTGGGCGCTGACGTCCTCCGGAGACTCGGCCGTGGCGTCCCCGAAGACATGGGGGTGGCGGCGGACCAGCTTGTCGACCAGGTCGCCGGCGACGTCGTCGATGGAGAACGCCTCCGCGTCCTCCCCCTCCTCCCCCTCCTCCCCGGCGTCCGGGCCGCCGCCCTCCTCGGCGATGCGCGCGTGGAAGACCACCTGGAGCAGGACGTCCCCGAGCTCCTCGCGCAGCGCGTCCCGGTCGCCGTCCTCGATCGCCTCCACCAGCTCGTACGCCTCCTCGATGGCGTACTTCACCAGCCCCTCGTGGGTCTGCCGGGAGGTCCACGGGCAGTCGCGCCGCACCCGGTCCATGACCTGCACCAGGTCGAGCAGCCGCGCGCCCGGCAGGTCGTACGAACCGGGCAGCAGCTCCAGGTCCGGCATGGCCACCCGGCCCGAGCCGGCGAGCCGGGCCAGGCCGTCGGTCAGCCGCCGGTCGCCCTCGCCGCCCGGGATCACCACGATGGTGCGGCCCCCGGCGCAGGCATCGACGAGAGCGTGTGCGTCGGGGGCCTCGTGCGCCACGTCCACCCCGGCTTCGCGCAGGTACGGAAGCTGCGGGTGGCCCGGGTCCGCGCACAGCACCCGGTCCGCGGCGTGCAGGGCCTGCCAGGCCGGCCAGGACAGCAGTCCGGGGGCGACCCGGTGGCTGGCGGTCAGCAGGACGATCCGCCCGGCGTCCCCCGCGCCCTCCGCGGAGGCGGGGGACGCGGGGATCGCGGCGGAGGCGGAGGTGTCGGCGGGTTCGGGGGCGGGTGCGGCGGTGTGGTCGGTCACCCTCCGAACCTACCCCCGCCCCGGGGCGTCAGGCTCCGGCGGGGGCCGCCTGCTCGGGCATCGTCCTCTGGGTGATCCACGGGGTCTGCTGGTCGCCGAGCAGGATCTGCTTCTCGTCCCAGCGGCCGTAGCGCGGGTTGACCTCGATGTGCAGGGCCCGGGCGGCCTCCCCCAGCTTCACCAGGGCCTTGTCCTGGCTGCCGTAGTGCGCGAAGAGCTTGTCGCGCAGCAGCTTGAAGCGGGTGTCGGCGTCGATCTGGTCCGGGGCCAGCTGGGCCTGCTCCAGCGCCGCCGCGGCCAGCGCCTTCTCACCGCCGACCTGCTGGAGCTGCGCCTTGCGGACGTCCTCGATCTCCTTGGTGCTCACGCCCAGCCCGGCGTCGTCCGCCGCCCGCTCCAGCACCGCGGTCTGGATCATCTTGTTGAGCTTGAGCCGCTCCAGCCCGGCGGTCGCGGCGATCAGCCGGGCCCCCTGCTCGGAGCGGTTCTGTGCGGCGCGCACGTCTTTCACCTGTGTCTGGAGCGCGGTGGTGGTGATGCGCTCGCCGCCGACGACGGCCGCGGTACCGGGACGGGTCCCGCCCGAACAGGCGGCCAGCAGGGGAGCCGCCGCGAGCAGGGCGACGGATACGGAGAGCGCTGTGCGACGGTGCAAAGGAGCCTCCAGGGCCGGGGGATTGTGCGTCGGTGCACAAGGCCGTGCGGTGATCGATGGTATGCAGTCGGAGTGGCCCGAGCCACTGCTTCGACCAACGATTCCCGGGGTGTTGGGGGTGCGCGTTCACCCCCCGGCTACCGCCGGGCCCGACGCTCCTGCGAAGGTCGCCTCACCATGTCGACATCGCAGCTCGCTCCGCACCACAGTCCGGAGCGCCCCGCTCCGGCCCCCGTCCGCCGCTCCGGGCGCCGTCCCGGACTGCTCGGCTCGGCGTTCGCCGCCCTGGTCACGGCCGTGGCCGTGTGCTCCGGGGACGCCGTCGCGCGGGTCTTCCCCTACGGATCCCGCCACCGCAGCGTCAACGACCTCGGCAACCAGTTCGTGCCCTTCCACGCGCACCTGTGGGACCTGCTGCACGGGCGGGCGCGGGGCGGACTCCTGTTCAACTGGCAGTCGGGCTACGGCACCAGCTTCCTGCCCGACCTGGGCACGTACCTGACGAGCCCCTTCGCCCTGCTGGTGGGGCTCTTCCCGCGCCACGACATCGACCTCGCCGTGTACGTGGTCACCGTCCTCAAGATGACGGCCGCGGCCGCCGCGATGGCCTGGCTGCTGCGCACCCAGCGGCCGGGGCCGTGGTGGGCGGCGGGGCTGCTGGGGGCCTCGTACGCGCTGTGCGGCTGGTCGGTGATCGAGGCCTCCTACAACCCGATGTGGCTGGACGGGCTGGTCGCCTTCCCGCTGCTGTGCCTGACCGGGGAGTGGGCTCTGCGCGCACGGCGGCCGCTGCTGGGGGTGCTGGTGGTGGCCGTCTCCTGGACGGCGAACTTCTACACCGCCTACATGGCCACGCTGGGCGCGGCGCTGGTGCTGGTGGTGCGGGTGGTGCTGACGCGGGAGGGGGCGCGGGAGCGGGCCCGGGTGGTCGGGCGGGCGGCGGTCACGACCGTGCTCGGCACGGCCCTGACCGCGCCGCTGCTGGTGCCGCTGTTCCTGAGCTCGAAGCAGGCCTATCCGGGGTGGTCCAAGGAGTTCTCCCCGGTGCCCTGGTCGGACCTCTTCGCACGGCTGATGCCGGCCACGTACTCCTTCGGCTCCCCCGCCCTGTTCGTCGGCACGGGGACCCTGCTGCTGGTGGCGGCCCTGCCCTTCCACCGGGCGCTGCCGCTGCGCACCCGGCTGTGGTGGGCGGGTCTGGTGGCGGCGGTGCTGCTGTCCCTGCAGTGGGCGCCGACCCATCTGGCCTGGCACGTCTTCGCGACGCCCAACGGCAGCCCGTACCGGCAGACCTTCGTGCTGGCCGGGATAGCGGTGATCGCCGCCTGGACGGGGCTCGCGGCCGGGCTCCCCGGCGTACGGGCGCTGGCGGCCGGGGCCGGCGTACTGGCGGCGGCCGCCGCCTGGGCGGCCGGCAGCGCGCTGTCCACGGGCTGGGGGTACGCCCTGTTCTGCGGCGGGCTGGCCCTGGCGGCGGGCGCCTGGTGGGCGCTGCGCCACCGGCGGCTGGTGCTGCCGGCGGCGGCCGTGCTGGCGGCGGCGCTGGTGGCGCAGGCCGCCGCGACCACGGCGTACGGGCACAAGGGCAAGCTGGCGGGGCTGGACGACTACCCCTCCTGGGGCCGCGCGAACACCTCGCGCGAACGGGCGCTGACCCGGGCCGACGGCTGGCCCGCCTACCGCACCGACGCGGGCCGGCCCGCGCTGTCGGGCAACGACCCGCTGCTGCTGGGCGGCGAGGGCGGCTCGTACTACAGCAGCCACACCCCGGAGGTGTTCACCCGCACGATGGCGGCGCTCGGCGCGGGCTGGACCTCGCGCGGGCGCAGCGTGCAGAGCCTGGACAACCCGGTGACGGACGCCCTGTTCTCGGTCGGGGCGCGGCTGAAGGCGGACGGGAAGGTGGTCCGCGCGGAGGCGCTGCCGCTGGTCACCGTCCGGCCGGCCGGGCCGCCGCCGCAGTTCGGCGAGTCCCCGTTCGCCAACCAGGAGCTGCTGCTGGGGGCGAGGGTGTACGAGGAGCCGGTCGCGCCCGGGGTCTGCCGGTCGGGCACCGACCCGTTCCTGTGGGCGCCGGAGTACAGCGGCTCGGCCAGTCTCGCGGACGGCCGGCCCTCCCGGATGAACGGGACCCAGCCGAAGAACCGGGCGGCGCTCCAGCCGCTGGGCCGCTCGCACGGCCCGTCCTCACAGCTCGTCTTCGACCGCCGGGCCCCCGACCGGTGGACGCTGGGCTGCCTGGACCGCTCGAAGCTCACGGCGGCGGTGGCCGCCCTGCGCGCCTCGGCCGCCACCTCGGTACGGGTGTCCGACGCGGGCCTGACCGCCACCCTGCCGGCCGGCAGCACCGGCACGGCGGTCGTGGCGGTCCCGGCCGTCGCGGGCTGGAGCTGCGAGGGGCGCCCGGCCGGGTCGCGGCTGGGGCTGCTGGCCGTGCCCCTGGACGGCCGCACCACCACCCTGCACTGCGGGTTCACCCCGCCGGGGCTGCTCCCGGGCGCGGGGCTGGCGGGGCTGGCGGGGCTGGCGGTGGCCGCGCGGGCGGTCCTCGGGCGCCGCCCGGCGTACCTGGCGGGGCTCCGGCGGCTCGTCCGGCGCGGCTGAGGGGGGGCCGCCCTCAGCGCACCTGGCCCAGCCACTGGAGGGTCCGGCGGATCTCCACCGGGAGGGGGTGCGCCGGGCCGTGCACCCGGTCGGCGTCGTACAGGAGCCGGACCAGGGTGTCGTGGGCCGCGGGGCGGTCGCCGAGGGAGAGCAGCAGGTGCGCTATCCGGCGGCGGACCTCCAGCGGCAGGCCCGGATCCGGGTTGGCGTAGTGGTTCTCGAACAGCGGCAGCAGCGAGCGGTACTCGGCGAGGGCCGCGGCCGGCTCGCCGAGCTGTTCCAGGCACTGCGCGGCGTCGTAGCGGAAGCGCAGCGCCTGCGGGTCGCCGGCCGGGAACTCGTCGGCGAGGCGGCGCAGTTCGGGCAGGGCGCGGCGGTACTGGCCGTCGTCCATCAGCGTGGCGGCGTACTGCTTGCGCAGGCTGCGCACCACCGGGGAGCGCTCGCCGTGCTCGGCGGCGGCCGCCGGGAGGATGCCGCCGAGGATGTCCACGGCCTGGGTGAGGCGCCCCTGGTCCAGCAGCTTGCGGGCCTCGTCGACGGCTCCGGGGATGTCCGGGCGGGGCGGGGAGGGGGCCGCGGCCGGCATGGGCGGGATCACCGCGGCCGGCCGGTCCGGCCAGGGCGCCTGGGGGCGCAGGAAGGGCCGGGTCGGGTCGAGCGGGCCGGCGACGGGGCGGCTGCCGGGGGCCGGGAGGAGCGGCGCGAGGGCCTCGTAGACCTCCTGCGCGGAGCCGGGGCGGTCCTGCGGGTCCTTGGCGAGGAGGCGCATCAGCACCGCCTCCAGCTCCTGCGGGATGTCGGGGCGCTGGTCGCGTACGGGGGCCGGGGGCTCGTAGAGGTGGCGGTGCAGGACGCCGAGGGCGGTGGTCCCGGCGAAGGGGACGGTGCCGCTGAGGAGTTCGTAGAGCAGCACGCCGAGGGCGTACAGGTCGGTGTACGGGCCCACCGCGCCGCCCATGGCCTGTTCGGGCGCCATGTAGGCGGGGCTGCCGATGGGAGTGCCGGTGCTGGTGAGGCGGGTGGTGTCGGTGTCCATCACGGAGGCGACTCCGAGGTCCAGGACGAGGACGGTCCCGTCCGGCCGGACCATCACGTTGCGGGGCTTGAGGTCCCGGTGGACGATCGGCACCGCGTGCACGGCGGACAGCACCGCGCACAGCTGCGCGACCACCGCGACCGCCCACGGCCAGGGGTACGGGTCGTGCTCGGCGAGGTGGTCGGCGAGGTCGGAGCCCTCGACGTAGCCCATGACGAGGTACAGCTCGTCGCCGTCGCTGCCCGCGTCGTGCACCGTGACCAGGCCGGGGTGGTCGACCTGGGCCGTGACCCGGCATTCGCGCACGAAGCGGCGGCGCAGCTCCTCGGCGACGGTGCCGGGGCCGGCCACCTTGTCGGGGCGCAGCAGCTTGACGGCGACGCGGCGGTCCAGGCGCCGGTCGTAGGCCGTCCACACCTGGCCCATGCCGCCCTGGCCGAGGACGGTGGCGAGCTGGTAGCGCTCGCCGATGAGCCGTTCGCTCCCGGTCACTGCTGCGGGTCCTGGATCGCCGTGCTGTTCGGGTCCTGGTACGGGCCGCCGGGCTGCGGGGGCCGGGGCGGGTGCTGCGGGGTCTGCTTGCGCAGGAGTTCGCTGAGCTCGTCGAGTTCGGCGCGGACCTGCCCGATGCGCGGGGGCTGGACGGGGGCCGGGGCCTGCTGCGGCGGGACGGCGGGCTGGACGGGCGGGTAGCCGTAGGAGGGCCGGGTCTGCTGCGGGGGCTGGTGCTGCTGCGGCTGGGCGTACGGGGACTGCTGCGCCGGGTACCAGGGCGCGGCGCCCGCCGCCGGGGGCAGGGCGGCCTTCGCCTCGTGGTGCCTGATGTCCGCGACGATGTAGTACACGCAGACGGCGAAACCGGTGAAGATCGAGCCACCGGCGCCGAGGTTGCCCTGCCAGCCGTTGGTCTCCGCGGTCGGGTCGAGCTCGATGAAGGTGATCCACACGACGGAGAGCACCCCGCCGAGCACCAGCAGCACCCAGTCGCGGGACTTGCGGGTGAGCAGGGCGATCCGCAGCAGCGAGCCCCAGGCGAAGAACCCGCAGGTGAGCAGGGGCAGCGCCGTGAACAGCACGCGCAGCGTCATCGCCGCCCCGGACAAGGGCCGGTGGCCGTGGGGGCCTTGCTGCGGCGGGATGCCGGGGCCGTGCATCGCTGCTCCTGACGGGCCGTGCGGAAAGGGTGACGGCTGGAAGCGTATACAGCGTTTCCGGCCGCCCGTGAGGGTATGCGCGCAACCGTTGCAGGGTCGCAGCACGGACGGCCCGGGCGCGGGTCGGCCGGGAGCCGGACGGGAGCCGGCCGGGGGTGGCGCTGCCGTCCGACAGCCCGTCGTCCAGGCCCCGTACGAGCCGCTCCCCCGGCGCCGCGCCCGGCGCAGCCCGTCCTCGAACCCGGCGGGCTCGCGGAACCGGGCTCCGTGGCGCCGCTGTTCGGCGAGCGGAATCCCGGGCAGCCGGAAGCCCTGGCGCCCGGCCCCCGCCCCGGCCCCCCTCCAGCGGCCCTCCCCGCCCCCGGGCTACCCTCTCCTCTCTTGATCGATCCCAGGGGGGGACCCGTCATGCGCACCCGCATGCCCAGAACCACGACCACGGCCGCGCTCACCTGCGCGGCCCTGCTGACCGCCGCGGCCACCGCCTGCGGCCCCGGCTCCACCGACGCGGCGCCCGAGCCCTCCTCCTCCGCCCCGGCGCACGACCCGCTCGCGGGCCGGGACCCGGCCGCCGTGCTGCGCGCCGCGTACGAGGAGACGGAGCGGGCGGAGTCCAAGACCGCGGTCATCTCGCGCCGGATCGGCGCACGCGAGATCACGGCGAAACTGACCTTCGAGGGCGACGGCAGCTGCTTCGGGGAGGTCAAGGTCAACCGCCACGGGACGGGGGAGATCCTCGTGAACGACGCCAAGGTCTCCCTGCGGGGCGACGCCGACTTCCTCCAGGACCAGTTCAGGGACCTGCCCGCCAAGTCCGCCGACACGGAGGACGGCTGGATCGACCTGAGGCCGGGCGACCCCTCGGTCGCCCACCTCCTGACCCTGTGCAAGGACGGCTCCCCCGCCCGCGCCTTCCCGGCGGAACGCACCGGCCTCCACCGGGGCCCGGACACCTACCTGAACACCAGGCCGGTCGCCGTACTCCTGTCGAAGGGCCCCGACGGCACCGAGATCACCGACCACGTCTACCTGGACGGCAAGCCGTACCTCCTGGCCCACTGGGAGAACGGCCGGAACCCGGCGAGCGTGGAGTACAAGAACGTGCAGCAGGCCGGCTAACCGAGGAAGGTCTTGCGCCACTCCAGGGGCGACATGGTCAGCGCCGCCTCGGCGAGGGCCTGCGCGGAGGCGGTCTTCAGGCTGTTCAGCGAGGTGTCGATCCAGTCCTGTACGAGAGTGTTGCCCTGAGCCCGGTACTCGACGGCCTGAACGAGACACTCCAGTTTGTCGGCGTCCTTGGCCACGATCGCCTCAGGGGTGTCGTTGGCTTCGTACTCCTCCACCACACGCTGCACCCCGGCCCGTACGGCCGGGTGTGCGGCCGAGACCTGGTCGGCGGTGACGGCCTGGTTGGCGGCGGCGTCGATGTAGCGGCGGCCGACGTGCGGGATGTCCCCGATCCGGGTCTCCTGCATATCGTGGAAGAGGCACATCAGGGCCACCTTCGCCGGGTCCACCCCTTCCATCATGGCCAGCACGGCACCGATGACGCCCACGCGGAAGCTGTGTTCGGCGATCGACTCGGGGTTGTTGTTGCCTGTGAACCACCACCCGGTGCGCTTGGCGTTCTTCAGCACACCCATCTCGAAGATGAATCCGGCCGTGCCCTGCGCGTTCACCGTCTCGTCTGCCATCCGCTGACCTCCGGTCTCAAGTCCGATCAAGAAGAACGTAGTGCACGGCATTGAGCTCGCGGCGAGACCTCTGCGAGATCCCTCCGCCGCCGAGGAGCAGCTGGGTACGCTCCGCCAGATCCCGCACCAACCGCCCCGAAGCCTGCAGCAGCCACGGCCTGGCCGTCAGCAGGGCCCACAGGGTATGGGCGTAGAGATCGACCCAGCCGGGTGCCTCGTGCAGCCCGTAAGTGAGACCGCGCAGCAGTGTGACCGGATCCCAGGCGGTGAGCTCGCGGTCCCGCACTGAACCCGTCGTCCGACTGCGTAAGGCGCGCACCACCGAGCCAGTAAGCCCAGTAGTTCAGGTTCGCTGCCTCGGCCGCGTCGTCGTCCGCCAACGAGCTTTAGACGAAGTCGAGTAACGGCTGAGGAACTCCCGGCCGGGCCAGTGCCGTCGTGGTGGAGCGGGCTTGTGCCCAGTGCTCCGACCAGCCCCGGCGGGCGAGGTAGCCCCGTCCCGCGTGCAGCGCGTGTGCGGTCCAGGATGCCGCCCCCGGGCTGCGGTCGTACGAGGCCAGATAGAGGGCTTGGCGGTGGAGCAGAGCGTCACCCCCCGGCTGCCGTGCCACCTCGGCCGTTTCCCGGAGGTGGTCGAGGAAATGGACCCTCTCTCCCGCCCCAGCAGGGGCGTCGCTGCCCTCAGCGACAGCCGGTCCTGGGATCCGGTACGGCAGGGTCGAGGGCGGCCAGCCGCCGGACGTGGAGGTGGCCGGGTGCGGGATGGGCCGGCGGGGAGGCCGGGACGGTGGTGTGGAGGGGGTAGCCGCACTTCTCGGCCACGCGGCAGGAGGCTTCGTTGGCGAGCTGGTGGAAGAGGTCCAGGCGTTCCAGGCCCGAGGCGGCGAAGGTGTCGAACGCCCAGGCCGTGAGTGCCTCCAGGGCGCGGGGGGCCACGCCGCGGCCGCGGGCATGGGCGGTGGTCCAGTAACCGACCTCGGACGACGGGGCGTCCGGCCGGGGCATCTTGAGGACCGCGTTGCCCACCAGCCGCCGGGACGCGGCGGCTTCCTCCTCCAGTACCGCGAAGGCGAAGCGCACACCCGACGCCCAGCCCCGACGCTGCTCCTCCAGCCACCGCAGGCCCTCGGCCCCGTCGTCGGCGCGCTGGTGGATCCACCGCCTCATGGCGGGGTCCCGGCACGCCTCCACCAGCGCCGGTACGTCTTCCTCCCGCCAGGGCCGCAGGAGCAGCGCGGGCAGGCCCGCAGACGAGGGGGCGCGGAGCGCGACGGCAGGAACGATCATCCGGCGATGGTAGGCACGGGCCCGCCACGGACCTCCGCCGGGTGCGCGGGCGGTCCGTGGCGGCAGGGGCGTTACGAGCCGAGGACCGTGGTCAGGAACTCGCCCGTCCAGGCCAGGAGTTCGCGGCCGACCAGCGGCTTGCCGCCGACGCGGGCCGTCTTCGGGCGCGGGACCAGCACCTGGGAGGTGGCCGGCTTGAGGACCGTCCCCGGGTAGAGGCGCTTGAGGCGCAGCTCCTGGGATTCGCGCAGCTCCACCGGCCCGAAGCGGATGTTGGGGCCCTGGAGGGTGATGTCCCCGACGCCGCAGGCCCGGGCCAGCATCCGCAGGCCCGCCACCAGCAGCAGGTTCTCCACCGGCTCCGGCAGCTTGCCGTAGCGGTCGGTGAGCTCCTCCCGCACCGCCTTGATGTCGGCCTCCGAGGAGGCCGAGGCGATCGCCCGGTAGGCCTGGAGGCGCAGCCGCTCGCCGGGCGCGTAGTCGTGCGGGACGTGCGCGTCGACCGGAAGCTCGATCTTCACTTCCAGCGGCGGCTCCTCCTCCACCCCGCCCTCGACGGCGGCCCGGTAGTCCGCGACCGCCTCGCCGACCATGCGGATGTAGAGGTCGAAGCCGACGCCCGCGATGTGGCCGGACTGCTCGCCGCCGAGCAGGTTGCCCGCGCCGCGGATCTCCAGGTCCTTCATCGCCACGTACATGCCCGCGCCCATCTCGGTGTGCTGGGCGATGGTGGCCAGGCGCTCGTGCGCGGTCTCCGTCAGCGGCTTCTCCGGCGGGTAGAGGAAGTAGGCGTACCCGCGCTCGCGGCCGCGGCCGACGCGGCCGCGCAGCTGGTGCAGCTGGGAGAGGCCGAAGTTGTCGCCGCGCTCCACGATCAGGGTGTTGGCGTTGGAGATGTCGATGCCCGACTCGACGATCGTCGTCGAGACGAGGACATCGAACTTCTTCTCCCAGAAGTCCACGACCACCTGTTCCAGGGCCTGTTCGGACATCTGGCCGTGGGCGGTGGCGATCCGCGCCTCCGGCACGATCTCGCGCAGCTTCGCGGCCGCCCGGTCGATGGACTCGACCCGGTTGTGGATGTAGAAGCACTGGCCCTCGCGCAGCAGCTCGCGCCGGATGGCCGCGCCGATCTGCTTCTCCTCGTACGGGCCGACGAAGGTGAGCACCGGGTGGCGCTCCTCCGGCGGGGTGGTGATCGTCGACATCTCGCGGATGCCGGTCACCGCCATCTCCAGGGTGCGCGGGATCGGCGTCGCCGACATGGTGAGGACGTCGACGTTGGCGCGGAGCTTCTTCAGCTGCTCCTTGTGCTCGACGCCGAACCGCTGCTCCTCGTCGACGATGACCAGGCCCAGGTCCTTGAACCTCGTCTCCTGCGAGAACAGGCGGTGGGTGCCGATGACCACGTCGACCGAGCCCTCCTTGAGGCCCTCCAGGGTGGCCTTGGACTCGGTGTCGGACTGGAAGCGCGACAGCGCCTTCACGTTGACGGGGAACTGGCTGTAGCGCTCGGAGAAGGTCCCGAAGTGCTGCTGCACGAGCAGGGTGGTGGGGACGAGGACGGCGACCTGCTTGCCGTCCTGCACCGCCTTGAACGCGGCCCGGACCGCGATCTCGGTCTTGCCGTAGCCGACGTCGCCGCAGATCAGGCGGTCCATCGGGACGGACTTCTCCATGTCCTCCTTGACCTCGGCGATGGTGGTGAGCTGGTCGGGGGTCTCCGCGTACGGGAAGGCGTCCTCCAGCTCGCGCTGCCAGGGGGTGTCCGGGCCGAAGGTGTGGCCGGGCGCCGCCATGCGCGCGCTGTACAGCTTGATCAGGTCGGCGGCGATCTCCTTGACGGCCTTCTTCGCCCGCGCCTTGGTCTTCGTCCAGTCGGCGCCGCCGAGCCGGTGCAGGGTCGGGGCCTCGCCGCCCACGTACTTGGTGACCTGCTCCAGCTGGTCGGTGGGGATGTACAGCCGGTCGCCGGGCTGGCCGCGCTTGGCGGGCGCGTACTCGACGAGGAGGTACTCGCGGGTGGCGCCCTGCACGGTGCGCTGCACCATCTCGATGTAGCGGCCCACGCCGTGCTGCTCGTGCACGATGTAGTCGCCGACCTCCAGGGTGAGGGGGTCGATGGACTTGCGGCGCCGGGTGGGCATCCGGCCGAGGTCCTTGGTGGCGGTGCGCTGGCCGGTCAGGTCGGTCTCGGTGAGGACGGCCAGCTTCAGCGCCGGGTCGACGAAGCCGGTGTCGAGCGAGCCGCAGGACACGTGGACGATCGAGGGCTCCAGGACCCCCAGGTCCGCCTCCAGGCGGGCCGCGATGCCCTCGCCGCCGAGCACCTCGACGGTACGGGCGGCGGGGCCGTGGCCCTCGGTGAGGTAGACGGTGTGCCAGCCGTCGGCGATCCAGCCCTTGGTGTCGGCGAGCGCGCGGGCGGTGTCGCCCCGGTAGGCCTCGGCTGCGTGCATGCCGAGCTTGAGGGTGTCCGAGGACAGGTCGGCGTCGTCCGCCGCGAAGGGGGACACCGACCACCACATCATGCCGAGCTCGCGGGCGTGGTCGCGGACGTCGGCGATGCCGCGCAGCGAGGCCGCGCCGACGTCGATGGGGGCCTGGCCGCCGCCCGCGGTGGCCGCCCAGGAGGCCATCAGGAACTCCTGGCTGGTCGCCACCAGGTCGGCGGCCCGGGTGCGGACCCGCTCGGGGTCGCACACCACGGCCATGGACCCGGCCGGCAGGACGTCCAGGAGCAGCTCCATGTCGTCGACGAGGACCGGGGCGAGGGATTCCATGCCCTCGACCGCGATGCCCTCGGCGATCTTGTTCAGCAGTTCGCCGAGCTCCGGGTGCTCCTCGGCGAGGGCCTCCGCGCGCTCGCGCACCTGGTCGGTCAGGAGCAGCTCGCGGCAGGGCGGGGCCCACAGGCCGTGCTCGGCGATCTCCAGGGAGCGCTGGTCGGCGACCTTGAAGTAGCGGATCTCCTCGACCTCGTCGCCCCAGAACTCCACGCGCAGCGGGTGCTCCTCGGTGGGCGGGAACACGTCGAGGATGCCGCCGCGGACGGCGAACTCGCCGCGCTTCTCCACCAGCTCGACGCGCGCGTACGCGGCCGCCGCCAGGGCCTCGGTGACCGCGCCGAGGTCGGCGGTCACGCCCTGGCGCAGGCTGACCGGCAGCAGGTCGCCGAGCCCCTTGACCTGCGGCTGGAGCACGGAGCGGATGGGGGCCACGACCACGGAGACGGGGCCGGCGGCCGGGTCGTCGGTGCTGGGGTGGGCGAGCCGGCGCAGGACGGCGATGCGGCGGCCGACGGTGTCGCTGCGCGGGCTGAGGCGCTCGTGCGGCAGCGTCTCCCAGGACGGGTAGTCCACGACCTCGTCGGGCGGCAGGAGGGAGCGCAGCGCGGCGGCGAGGTCCTCGGCCTCCCGCCCGGTGGCGGTCACCGCGAGCACGGTCCGCCCGGTACGGCGGGCCAGCGCGGCGATCGCGAAGGGCCGGGCGGCGGGCGGGCCGACGAGGTCCACGTGCATGCGGTTGCCGTCCCCGGCCGCGGTGACCGCCTCGGCCAGGGCGGGGTCCCGGGTGACGGCGTCGAGCAGTCCGTGCAGGCTCATGAAGGCGGCTTTCCATCCGGTGGAGGGGGCGGGCGGGCAACGCGAAGCACCCGACACGTGAACGGGCCGGGGGTTCCCACCCTATGCCGCGGGTGCGTCACCCGCGCGCGGGATCCGGGCCGTGTACGGCTCCCGTACGGTCGTCCGCGGAGCGTCCACCGGGCGCGGGGGACGCGGGCCCCGTCGGGGACAAGGGGCGGAGGCGGCGCTTCCGCATCCGGATGGCAGTCTGTCCCGATGCCCATATCCGCACGCCCGCCCGACGGCGCCGCCGCGCCCGCCGCCACGACCCCGGCCGCACCGGCCGTGGCGGAGGCCGTGGCGGAGGCCCGCGGGCAGGGGCGCGCGGGCCTGCGGGCCCGGGCCGCCGCACGGGCCCGGGCGCGGGCGCCGCACGCGCTGGCCGCCGCGCTGTTCTGCGCGTACGCCGTGCTCTCCGTGGCCCGCCACCGGCGGATGGAGGACAGCTCCTGGGACCTGGGCATCTTCGAGCAGGCCGTCCGTGCCTACGCCCGCTTCCAGGCGCCGGTCGTGGACCTGAAGGGGCCGGGCTTCAACGTCCTCGGCGACCACTTCAGCCCCGTCATCGCCCTGATCGCCCCGCTCTACCGGCTCTGCCCCGGACCGGTCACCCTGCTGGTGGTGCAGGCGGCGCTGTTCGCGCTGTCGGCCCTGCCCGTCACCCGGGCCTCGGTACGGCTGCTCGGACCGGCACGGGGTCTCGCGCTCGGGGCGGCGTACGGGCTGTCGTGGGGGATCCAGCGGGCCGTCGACTTCGACTTCCACGAGATCTGCTTCGCGGTGCCGCTGCTCGCCTTCGCCCTGGAGGCGCTGCTGGCGCGGCGGTGGCGGGCCGCCCTGGCCTGGGGGCTGCCGCTGCTGCTGGTGAAGGAGGACCTCGGGATCACCCTCGCCGCGCTGGCGCTGGTGGTCGCCGTGCGGGCCCGCCCCGCCGACCGGCGGGCGGCGCGGCTCGCCGTGGCCGTGGCCGTCGCCGCGGTGGCGGCCGCCGCACTGGTGTTCACGGTGGTGGTCCCCGCCTTCGCCCCCGACGGGTACGCCTACTGGGACAAGATCGGCGGGCCCGGCGGCGCCCTGCGCGGCCTGGGCACCAAGCTCACCACCCTGGCCTGGGTACTGGTCCCCACCACCGGGCTGCTGGCGCTGCGCTCCCCGCTGCTGTGGGTGGCCGTGCCGACGCTGGGCTGGCGGTTCGCCTCGGCGGACCCGCACTACTGGTCCACCGACTGGCACTACAGCGCCGTGCTGATGCCGGCCGCCGCCCTGGCGCTGGCCGACTCCCTCGACAGCGCCCGGCGCAGCCCCCGGCCGTGGGTGCGCGCGTACGCCCACCAGCTGCCCGGCGCCCTGCTCGCCGCCGCGCTCGCGCTGAGCGCCACCGGGCTGCCGCTGGCCCGGCTCGGGGAGCGGGCCACGTACACGAAGCCCGCACGGGTCACCGCGGTCGAGCGGCTGCTGGCACGCATCCCGGACGGGGTGGCGGTGGAGGCCGACTATCCCGCGCTGACCCGGCTGACGTCGCGCTGCCGGGTGTTCTGGATCGGCGGCACGCAGGGGGTGCGCCCGGCCTACCTGGTCTTCGACAACGCCTCCGGCTGGGCCGGGGACCCCGTCGCGTACGCGGGGCGGCTGCACCCGGGGTCGCGGTTCGTGCCGGCGGGCGAGGCGGACGGGGTGGTCCTGCTGGAGCGGCAGCTGTAGCCGCAGGCCGGGGCCGCCGGGCCTGCCGGGGCCGCCGGGCCTGCCGGGCCTGCCGGGGCCGCCGGGCTGCCGGGCCTGCCGGGCCTGCCGGGCCTGCCGGGCCTGCCGGGGTGCAACGCGATGCGCCGGTCCCGGGCCGCCCTCCCGGACGGTCCGGGACCGGCGCGTTCCCCCGTGTCCCCCGTGGGGATCCCCGTACCTCCCCCGTGGGGATCCCCGTTCCTTCCCCCGTACGACCGCCGGCGGCTACTCGCTGGCGAT
This sequence comes from Streptomyces sp. NPDC093801, assembly GCF_040701585.1. Taxonomy (NCBI): domain Bacteria; kingdom Bacillati; phylum Actinomycetota; class Actinomycetes; order Kitasatosporales; family Streptomycetaceae; genus Streptomyces; species Streptomyces sp. NPDC093801. Next base: position 102,829 of record NZ_JBFBDP010000007.1, read on the forward strand.
CGCGTTCAGGACGTTCATCCGCCCCGCCCGGAACGCCGGGACCAGTGCGGCGAACAGGCCCACCAGGGCCGAGCCGGCGAACACCGCGATGATCGTCGGCCAGGGGATCTCCAGCACCTTCAGGCCCTGCAGGGCGAGGAGCTGCTGCGCCGTGGCGCCCCAGCCCATGCCCAGCCCCAGGCCCAGCAGGGCGCCGAAGAGGGCGATGACCACCGACTCCAGGCGGATCATCCGGCGCAGCTGGCGGCGCGAGAGGCCGATGGCCCGCATCAGGCCGATCTCACGGGTCCGCTCGACCACCGAGAGGGCCAGGGTGTTCACGACGCCCAGCACCGCGACGATGATCGCCAGGGCGAGGAGGCCGTAGACCATGTTGAGCAGCTGCCCGACCTGGTCCTTGAGGTCCTTCTTGTAGTCGGTCTGGTTGAGCACCTTGTACTGCGGGTACTCGGCCATGGCCGCCTTGAGCGCCGTGTAGGCGCTGTCGGCCTGCCCCTTCTCGGCCTTGGCCAGCAGCATGAACGGGCGCGGCAGCAGGTCGGCGGGCAGGTTGGCCTCGGCGGTGGCGGTGCTGACGTACTTCACGCCCTTGTCGAGGTTGCCCTCGTCCGAGGTGATCGCGGCGACCTTCAGCCTGACGGTCTTGCCGCCGTCGAAGGCCACGCCCAGCTCGTCGCCGACCTTCACGTGGTGCTCGTCGGCGTACTTCGAGCCGACCGCCATCGAGCCGGGGGCGTACGCGTCCTTGTGCTGCCCGGCGACCGTCTTGCGGCGGACGTCCTGGGCGTAGGAGGGGTCGGTGGCGCTGAGGAAGTCCTGGGCGGTGGTGCCGTCCGGGGCGGTGATCTTCGCCTGGACCTCGCGGTAGGCGGTGACGTGGTCGAGGCCCTTGACCCCGCGCATGGCCTGCTCGGCCTGCGGCATCAGCGGCTGGCCGCCCTGGGAGGCGACGATGTAGTCCGCGCCGACCGTGCGGTCGAGCTCGTCGGTGGCGGAGGCCACCATCGAGGACCCGACGACCGACAGGCAGGCGACCAGCGCCAGGCCGATCATCAGCGCGGCGGCGGTGGCCCCCGTACGGCGCGGGTTGCGCAGGGCGTTGCGCTCGGCGAGGCGGCCGACGGAGCCGAAGGGCCGCAGGACGGGCGCGGCGAGTACCCGGACCACGACGCCCGCCAGCAGCGGGCCGATCACGATGAAGCCGATCAGGCTGAACAGGACGCCGACGGCCAGCCACAGCGAGCCGGCGGAGGCCTTGTCGGCGGCCGCGGCGAGGAACAGGGCCGCGCCGCCGATGCCGGTGAGGACCAGGCCGAGGACGGCGCGGACCGCGCCGGCCTTGCGGTCGCCGGGGGTGCCGGCGTCGCGCAGGGCGGCCATCGGGGAGACCTTGCCGGCCCGGCGGGCCGGGATGTAGGCCGCGACGACGGTGACGACGGTGCCCAGGACCAGGCCGACGACCGGGGTGGTCCAGCGGACCGTCAAGTCGCCGGTGGACAGGTGCATGCCCATCTGGCCCATGAGCTTCATCAGGCCGACGGCCAGGCCGACGCCCGCCGCGACACCGGCGGCGGAGCCGACGACACCGAGCAGGAGGGCCTCCAGCAGCACCGAGCGGTTGATCTGGCCCCGGTCGGAGCCGATGGCCCGCATCAGGCCGATCTCACGGGTGCGCTGGGCGACCAGCATCGAGAAGGTGTTGAAGATCAGGAAGATGCCGACGAGGAAGGCGATGCCGGCGAAGCCGAGCATCACGTACTTCATGACGTCGAGGAAGCCCATGTCCTTCTTGTTGGCGGCCGTGGCCTCCTTGGCGGTCTGCAGCTTGTAGGTGTCCGCGCCGACGGCGGCTGCCACGTTCTTCTTCAGCTGCTCGTCGCTGACGCCGTCCTTGGCGGTGACGCTGACGTGGGTGAAGGTGCCGGGCTCGCCGAGCAGCTTCTCCTGGGCGGTGGCGGTGTCGAAGTAGACGACGGCCGCGCCCGGGTTGGTGACGGTGAAGGAGGCGATGCCGCTGATCCTCGCCCGGACGTCGCCGGTGATGGCGATGGTGCGCAGCTCGTCCCCGAGCTTCAGGTGGTGCTTGTCGGCGGTGTCGGCGTCGACCATCATCTCGGTCGGACCGCGCGGGGCCCGGCCGGAGGTGATCTTCATGGACTTGAGCTCGCCGTCGGTCCAGTTGCCGGCGATGGTCGGGGCCCCGGTGGTCGACCCCATGTTCTCGTTCTCGGCGTTCACCACCGTGACGGCCGTCGAGAGGACGCCGCCCTCGGCGGACTTGACGCCCTGGGCGCCGCGCACCTTCTCCAGGGCCGAGCCGGGCAGCACCTGCGGGCGGCCGCGGTTGGGGTCGCCCTCGCCGTCGGCGGGCTCCTTGGGGCTGACGGTGACGTCGGAGCTGGTGACGGCGAACAGCTTGTCGAAGGTGGTGTTCATGGTGTCGGTGAACACCAGGGTCCCGCAGACGAAGGCGACCGAGAGCAGCACGGCGATGGCGGACAGCGCCATCCGGCCCTTGTGTGCGAAGAAGTTGCGCCGCGCGGTCTTCATGACGGTCACGAGGTCCGCCCGCGCGCGTCGAAGTCCTTCATCCGGTCCAGGACCTGGTCGGCGGTGGGCCCGTACATCTCGTCGACGATGCGGCCGTCGGCGAGGAAGATGACGCGGTCCGCGTAGGAGGCGGCGACCGGGTCGTGGGTGACCATCACGATGGTCTGGGCGAGCTCGTCCACCGACTGGCGCAGGAAGCCGAGCACCTCGGCGCCGGCCCGGGAGTCCAGGTTCCCGGTGGGCTCGTCGCCGAAGATGATCGCCGGGCGGGCGGCGAGGGCGCGGGCCACGGCCACGCGCTGCTGCTGGCCGCCGGACAGCTCGGTCGGGCGGTGCTTGAGGCGCCCGGCGAGGCCGACGGTCTGCACGACCCGGTCCAGCCACTGCGGGTCCGCCTTGCGGCCGGCGATGTCCATCGGGAGGGTGATGTTCTCCAGGGCGTTCAGCGTCGGGAGGAGGTTGAACGCCTGGAAGATGAAGCCGATCCTGTCGCGGCGCAGCTGCGTCAGCTTCTTGTCCTTGAGGCCGGTGATCTCGGTGTCCTCGAGGTGGATCCGCCCGCTGGTCACCGTGTCCAGGCCGGCCAGGCAGTGCATGAGCGTGGACTTGCCGGAGCCGGACGGGCCCATGATCGCGGTGAACTGGCCGCGGTGGATGTCCACGTCCACGTGGTCGAGGGCGACGACGCGGGTCTCGCCGGAGCCGTACGCCTTGACGACCTGGCGGGCCCGGGCGGCCACGGATCCGTGCCCCCCGCCGCTTCCGTGCCTGGTCTCGGTCATCGCCGTTGTCACGGTGTTCTCTCCCCTGTTGGTGTGCGTACTGCGTGCGTACCGCGTACGTGCGTCGCCGTCGTGAAGTCTGCTGAACGGGGGGTGTCCGCCACCCTGGTGCCCGTCGCCGTATCCGGCGGGGGGTTAACCCCACCCCGCCCCCGTGGCCCCGCCCATGTGAACCAGTTAAGGACGCGGACGGACCTTCGGCCTCCTCCGCCGGGACGAACGTCCCCTGGGCCCAAATGCTGAGGGACCCCTAGGGGACGTCCGCCGTTCGGCGGACCGGACGTAGGGGGCACCGCCCGGCACACCCCGCGTGAGATGGGGATTCCGCCGGGCGCACCCCGGTGAGAGGGTGTCTGCGCGGACGAAGGGGGAACGCGATGGAGACGGAGAAAACCGGGGGCTCGGCCTCCGGCGGGGAGCCGGCCGGCACCCCGGGAGGAAAGGTTTCGGCCGAGGGGGCGGAGGCCGGCATACCCGTCCAGGGCCGGCCTCCGGCGCGGGTCGTCGCGTCGCTGATGCTGTCCATGGCCCTGGTCGCCCTCGACACCACCATCGTCTCCACCGCCGTCCCCCAGATCGTCGGGGACATCGGCGGCTTCGCCGTCTTCTCCTGGCTCTTCTCCGGCTACCTCCTCGCCGTCACCGTCACCCTCCCCGTCTACGGCAAGCTCAGCGACACCTTCGGCCGCAAGCCCGTCCTGCTCTTCGGCACCGCCCTCTTCCTGGCCGGCTCGGTGCTCTGCGCCTCCGCCTGGAACATGGGCGCGCTGATCGCCTTCCGGATCGTCCAGGGGCTGGGCGGCGGCGCCCTCCAGAGCACCGTGCAGACCCTGGCCGCCGACCTCTACCCGCTGCGCGACCGCCCGCGCATCCAGGCCCGCATGACCACCGTGTGGGCGAGCTGCGCCCTCGTCGGCCCGGCCCTCGGCGGCCTCATCGCCGGCTACGCGGGCTGGCGCTGGACCTTCCTGATCAACGTGCCGATGGCCGGGCTCGCCCTGTGGCTGACCGCCCGCCACCTCGTCGAACCCCGGCGCGCGCCCGCCCACCGCGGCCCGGTCGACTGGGCGGGGGCGCTCGGGATCTTCGCCTGCGGCGGGCTGCTGCTCTTCGCCCTGGTCCAGGGCGGGGTCGCCTGGCCCTGGCTGTCCGCCCCCTCGCTGGGGCTGCTGGGCACGAGCGCGGTCCTGGCGGCGGTGGTGGTCCGGGTGGAGCGACGGGCCGCGGACCCGATCCTGCCGGGGTGGGTGTGGCGCCGGCGGACCATCGCCGCCGTCAACCTGGCGATGGGGGCGCTGGGGCTGCTGATGGTCGCCCCGATGGTGTTCATGCCGACCTACGCCCAGTCCGTGCTGGGCCTCGGGCCGGTCGGGGCGGGGCTGGTGACGGCCCTGATGACGCTCAGCTGGCCCCTGTCGGCCGCCGTCTGCCAGCACGTGTACCGGCGCATCGGCTTCCGCGACACCGCCGCCCTCGGGATGGGGCTGGCGGCGGTGGTCCTGTTCGCCTTCCACCTGCTGCCGTATCCCGCCAGGACCTGGCAGCCGGCGCTGATCATGCTGCTGCTGGGGGCCTCGCTGGGCCTGTTCCAGCTGCCGCTGGTGGTCGGGGTGCAGTCCACGGTCGACTGGGCCGAGCGCGGCACCACGACGGCCTCCGTACTGTTCTGCCGCACCGTCGGCCAGGCCGTGGGCGCCGCGCTGATGGGGGCGGTGGCCAACGCGACCGTCGCCGCCCGGCTGGCGCGGGAGCCGCTGCCGGGGCTGCCGCACCGCCTGGACGACGTGTCACGGGCCCTGGCCGAGCCGGGCAGCCTCTCGCGGGCCGCTTCGGAGCACCTGCGGGGGGCGGTGGCGGCCGCGGTGGACCACATCTTCCTCGGCGCGACGGCCGCCGGGGTGGCCGCGCTGCTGGTCCTGCTGCTGGTGGCGCCCCGGAGGTTCCCGGTCCTGCCGGAACACGAATGACGGCCGCTTGACAACTTGTCATGCCCCGCCTGGTTGGGTGAGGCTCTCCCCAGGACCGCATCCGGGGGGACCACATGGCATCCGCACTCTTCGCACTGGCGTTACTGGCCGCCCTGGCCGGACCCGTCGCACTGCGCCTGTACCGCAGGCCGGACTTCGTCACCGGACGCGACGGGCGGCTCTCCACCTCGACCACCCTGGCACTGGCCTGGACCGTGATCCTGGTCTGGCTGCTGCTCGCCATCCTCGGCTACGGGCTGACGGCGGGCGGCGGGGTCGCCTGGTTCCGCGGCGAGCACGGCCCGCTCGCCGCCCTGACCCCGGTCTACCTCCCGCTGCTCGGCGGCCCGTACATCGCGCTGATCGCGGCGAAGACGGTCGTCGGGATCCGCGTGGAGAACGGCACCCTGGCCAAGCCGGCGCCCAGGCCCACCGCCACCGGGCGCCGGCCGCTGCGGGAGCTGATCGCCAACGACAGCGGCCGCACCGACCTCGTGGACCTCCAGTACGTGGCCCTGAGCGCGGTCACGATGCTCTACGTCGTCCTCTTCTTCCTCTCCGACGTGGGCGGCGGCCTGCCCGACCTCCCCTCCGAGATCTGGGCCCTGACCGGCGCCCCGGCGGGCGCGTACCTGGTGAACAAGATGGCCACCCGCGGCAACCCGGTGATCACCCATGCCGCCGTCACCGCGGACGGCTCGCTCACGGTCGAGGGCGGCGGCTTCACCGACCCCCGCCTCACGCTGGACGACACCCCGCTCACGACCGCCCAGGACCCGGCGACGGGCACCCTCACGGCCACCCTCCCGCCGGACGCGAAGCCCCCGTTCACCCTGGTGGTCACCTCCCGCGGCCTGCGCAGCGACCCCTACCGCTACGGCGCCGCACCCGCACCGGCCACCGCCCGGCCGGCGGGCTAGAACCTGTCGTCCCTCCGGGCGGGGTCCGTCAGGAAGCCTCCCCCTTGTGCCGGGCGTAGTAGCGGGCCACCCGGGCCCGGTTCCCGCAGGCCGACGCCACGCACCAGCGCCGCCGGGGGTGCGCCGGCAGGAACAGCATCACGCAGTCCTCCGCCTCGCACGCGCGCACCGACGCCACCCGCGGGTCCGTCAGCAGGTCGACCACCGCCTCCGCCAGCTCCGCGGCCAGCCGCGCCGCCGGGGCGGCCCCGCGGTGCGGGGAGGCCATCGGCCCGGTCAGGGCCGACCAGTACAGCTCCCGGTGCGCGGGAGCCGCGGCGAGGATCCCGTTCAGCGCGTCCAGCGGGCCGGCCGGCGGCCGCTCACCGCGCCGGGCCGCCTCCAGCAGCGGTCCGGCGGCCTCCCGCACGGCGTGCACGGCGGCCACCTCGGCCTCCCCCACCTCGGCGACACGGCTCAGCCGCTCGCCCTCCACCGCCAGCCAGGCGGCGAGACCGGCCCGGTCGGCGACGAGGTCGCCGGCGTCGGCCGGCCGGGTGTTCAGCAGATCGAGCGCGAGGGGCTCGCCGGTCAGCGGAAAGAACGTCACCCGCTAATGCTACCAACAGCCCTTGACGCATTAGAGGTGCTGCCCGAGACTAATGCCACTTGACGACATGGAGGCATGTGATGATCGCGCACCGCACCGTCGACGTCGCCGGCGTGACCGTGGCCTACCGCGAAAGCGGCCCCGCCGACGGCCCCGTCCTGCTGCTCCTGCACGGCTTCCCCACCGCCTCGCACCAGTTCACCCGCCTGATGGACGCCCTCCGCGACACCCCGTACCGGCTGATCGCCCCCGACTACCCCGGCTTCGGCCGCACCGACACCCCGCCCGGGTTCACCTACACCTTCGACCGCCTCGCCGACATCGTGGAGGGCTTCACCGACGCCCTCGCCCTGGACCGGTTCGCGCTGTACGTCTTCGACTTCGGCGCCCCCGTCGGCCTGCGGCTCGCCACCCGGCGCCCCGAACGGATCACCGGCCTCATCGTCCAGAACGGCAACGCCTACGACGAGGGACTCTCCGACGAAGCCCGCGGGTTCGCCGCACTGCGGCGGGAGGTGCCGGGCAACGAGGAACGGGTGCGGCGGCTGTTCACCCCGGAAGGCACCCGCTTCCAGTACGAGACCGGAGTCGCGGACCCCGCCCTGATCTCCCCCGACAACTGGACCCTCGACGTCCACTACCTCGGCCTGCCCGGCCGCACCGACGCCCAGGCCGACCTCGCCTTCGACTACGCCTCGAACTTCGCCCACTACCCGGCCTGGCAGGCCTGGATCCGCGACTCGGCGGTACCGGTGCTCGTCGTCTGGGGCGCGGGGGACCCCTTCTTCACCCCCGCGGGGGCCAAGGCGTACCTGCGGGACGCGCCGGGCGCCGACGTCCACGTCTTCGAAGGCGCCGGGCACTTCGCGCTGGAAACCCACCTCGACGAGATCGCCCCGCTGATCGACTCGTTCCTGACCCGCCCCTGACCGTCCCCCGACCCGGGCCGGGGGCGGCGACCCCTACCCCTCCGCCGGCGCCCGCCCCGTCAGGGCCGCCAGGCTGGAGCGGACGTGGTTCATGTGGGCCCGCATCTCCTCCTGCGCCTCCTCGTGCTCCCGCAGGATCCGATCCGTCTCCCGCCCCACCCGCTCCTGCCGCACCCGCGCCTGCGCCACCAGCTCCGCCGCCCGCGCCTCCGCATCCTCCTGGCCGTGCCGCGCCGACTCCTCCGCCTCCGCGAACCCCCGCCGCGCCTCCGCCAGCCGCGCCTGCGCGTGCCGCTCCATCTCCGCGAGCCGCGCCTCCTGCTCGGCCGTCCGCGCCGCGGCCTCCCGCTCGGCCGCGTCCCGCCGCTCCACCTGCTCCTGCTCCCGCTCCGCGAGCAGCGCCTGCGCCCGCCGCCGCGTGTCCGCCAGCCCGGCCTGCGCGTCGGCCCGCCACTGCGCGGCCTCCTCGCGCGCCTTCGCCCGCAGCCCGTCCGCCTCCCGCTGCGCCTGCAACAGCCCCTGCCGCGCCCGCACCTCGGTCTGCTCGCGCACCGCCTCCGCGTCGTGCCGCGCCAGCTCCGCCACCCGGTCCGCGTGCGCCTCCGCCGCGCCCGCCGCCTCCACCGCGTCCGCCCGCGCGTCGGCCCTCAGGATCTCCGACTCCTCCTCGGCCAGCGACAGGATCCGCCGGGCGCGCTCGCTCAGCTCGTCGTACGTCTGCGGCGCCAGCGCCGCCACCGCGGCCCGCAGCCGCTCCGCCTCCTGCTCCATCTGCCGCGCCAGGACGGTCAGCCGCGCCACCCGTTCCCAGGCCTCGTCCCGGCTGCCGGCCAGCCGGGCGACGTACCGGTCGACGTCCTCCGGCCGGTAGCCGCGGCCGCCGCGCACGGTCGAGAAACCCTGGGGACCGTGAGGTGACATCGGTGCACTCATCCTGGAAGCGCCTCTCTCGCGGGGATTCCCGTCAAGGATGCGTCATTTGAGGCCAGAAGCCTGAATGGCCGGGCCGGGACCCCCTTCGGAGGGGTCCCGGCCCGGCCATTCATCCGATCGGCGAACCGCTCAGAGCAGTCCGTCCCACATCTGCTCCAGCAGCACCGACCACCAGCTCTCCGGCGACGCCAGCGCCGCACTGTCGAGCCCCGCCAGGTTCGCCTGGAAGTCGACCGTCCAGCGCCCCGCCTGCTCCGGCGTCAGATGCTGGCGCAGGCGCCACATGTGACCCAGCATCGCCAGCGACCGAGCGAACTGCGGCAGGCTCGAGTTCACGAACTGCGGCGGCACGGGCGCCCCGCCGGGGCCGCCCTCCACCGGCACCGCGACGATGTGCGCCGTCCCGTACTGCACGCACAGCGCCTTGCCGAAGTCGCTGCCGATGACCAGGTACGAGCCCGCGTCCGACGCCGGCTGCACCTGCCGCTGCGCGGCCAGCTCGGCCAGCGTCGGCACCGGCTGCCCGGGCACGGCCTGCGCCCAGAAGAACGGCCCGAAATCGACGGGCAGACCGGCCCACATCAGCGTCTGCGCCACGATCTCCGGCACACCCTGGCGCGATACCGCCCGCTGGTCGAAGCGGAAGATCCCCTGCGGCCCGAAGGCACCCGCCAGCTCCTGCGCGATCGCGTCCATCGGGATCGCCGGCTGGAGCGGGACCTGCGGCAGCGGCGCCCGGACCGGCGCCGGACGCGCCGGGCCGTCCGCCACCTGGTGCAGCTCACCCTGATGGGTGAGCAGGTGCCGCATGCCCTGCTGACGTCCCGCGTGGTCGGTCCCGTACGGGGCCACGCTCGTGATCCGCACCTGCGGCCAGGTCTCCCGGATCATCCGGGCGCAGTAACCGCCGGGCAGTTCGCAGGAGGCCAGCTCGGTGTGCAGCTCCAGCACCTGCTGCGGCGGCACGTTCATCGCGCGGAGCTCGTACAGGATCTGCCACTCGGGGTGCGGGGTACCGGGCGCCGAGCGGCGGATGAGCTGCTGCTCGGAGCCGTCGGGCGCACGGTAGCGGAGCACGGCCTGGTAGCCGGGGCCGACCGTGGGCACGCCGGACGGGGCCGGCGGCTGCCCCGCCGGACCGCCGGGCGGCGCGGAGGGCGGACCGGGCGGCGGAACGGTACCGGGACCGGCCAGCATCGTCGCGGCGTGCTGCATCCCGCCCCCGGGCGCACCGGGAGCCCCGGGGGCCGCGGGCGCACCAGGAGCACCGGGAGGCCCCGGCGGGGCGGGCGGCTGCACGACGGCCGGACCGGCCAGCATGGTCGCGGCGTGGTCGAGCCCGCCGCCGAGGGAGCCGCCGGGCGCGCCGGGGGGCGCCGGCGGGGCCGTCGGCGCACCGGGAGGCCCGGGCGGCGCGGGCGGCTGCACGACGGCCGGACCCGCCAGCATCGTCGCCGCATGCTGCAGCCCGCCCCCGAGCGAACCGCCGGGAGGCCCCGGAGGCGCGGGCGCGGCGGGCGCACCGGGAGGCGCCGGAGGACCGGGCGGGTTGGGCGGACCGGGCGGGTTGGGCGCCTGCACGACCGCGGGACCGGCCAGCATCGTGGCGGCGTGGTCGAGCCCGCCGCCGAGGGAACCGGGAGCGGCCGGCGGCGCGGGAGGCGGCGTCGGCGCGCCGGGCGGCCCGGGCGGCCCGGGCGGCGGAACCGTGCCGGGCCCGGCCAGCATCGTCGCGGCGTACGCCCCACCCCCGGACGACCCCGGAGCACCGGGCGCACCGGGAGCCGAAGGCATACCGGCGGGCGCAGGCGGAACAGGCGGCGCAGACGGCATCGGAGCCCCGGGAGCGCCAGGCATACCCGGCGCACCGGGAGCCGAAGGCGTACCGGGGGCACCGGGCATACCGGGAGCCGAAGGCATACCGGCAGGCGCAGGCGCACCAGGACCACCCGGCACAGCAGCCCCGGGCATCCCAGGAGCCCCGGGCGCACCCGGTGCCCCGGGCCCCGCAGCCGGAACCCCCGGCACCGGGCCGGCGCCCTGCGGCACCCCGCCCGCCGCGCCGGCGCCGCCCGCGGCCTCCGCCTGGAGCGCCAGAGCCGGAGCGATCGCGGTCCTCGGCAGCTGGCTGCCGCCCGCCATCAGCGTGGTCTTGGCCTCCGCACCCGCCCCGGAGGGAGCCGGCGCGTCGTCCAGGTCGGATCCCGACAGCGCCGGCGCGAACACCGTCGCGGGCAGCGGCACGGAGCCGTCACCGTCACCGGCCCCCGGGTTCACGTCCGTACCGGCCCACGACCCGGATCCGGCCGGCACCGCGTCCGGCACACCCGCACCGGCCGAACCGGAAGAACCGGAAGAACCGGCCCCCGGGTTCACGTCCGTACCGGCCCACGACCCGGACCCGGCCGGCACCGCGTCCGGCACACCCGCACCGGCCGAACCGGAAGAACCGGCAGCACCCGCGGAGCCGGCAGCACCGGCAGACCCGGCGACCCCGGACCCCGAAGACCCGGCCGACCCGGCCCCGGCAGCACCGGACCCCGAAGACCCCGACCCCGCACCCACCACCGGCGGGATCCCCGCCCGGTCCGCGGCCTCCTGCAGCCACTCCGGCGGGCTCAGCATGAACGACGTCTGCTCCGAGTCGATCCGCGGCGGCGGGACCGAAGCCTCCGAGGCAGCCGCCGCGGCCGCCCCGTACTCCTCCTCGTACCGCCGGATCACCTCACCCACCGGCAGCCCCGGCCACAGCGTCACCTCACCGCTGTCCCGCGCGATGACCAGCCGCTGACGGCCGCCACCCGACACCGGACCCCCGGCCCGGTCCTCCGCCCACACCACGAAGCCCAGCCCGAACTCCCGCACCCGCACCTCGCGGTGCTGGTAGCCGGGCACGTCTCCGTTGATCCACTCCTCGGCGCGCTCCTGCGCCTGCGCGAACGTCACCACGACGCGCTCACCCCTCACCCATGCCGGTGTCAGCCACCGGAACCGAACGCGCGAAACCGCCGTCCACCATCAGACCGGCCACCGTCTCCAGCTCCGGCGGATTCCCCGCCACACGCTCCAGGAAGGCATCGAAATCGGCACCGCACGGCAGCAACAGCCGCTCCACGCGCTCCTGCACCGACCAGCCGTCCCGGTCGCGCGCGTCGTCGTACGGGGAGAACCAGACGGAACCGACCCCCTCGCCCCGCACCTTCACCGCGAGCAGCCCGCCCTGCACGAAGGCCACGCACAGGTAGTCCTTCGTCAGGTGGTCCCGCAGACACTTGTTGATGTAGACGAGGTCGTTGACCGCCGCCTCCTCACGCACCGTGAAGAACGGCTGGTCCACCAGCATCCCCAGCTCCACGAACAGCCCCGCGCCCACCGGCGCGCACCCGCCCGCCGCCTTCAGGAACGACCGGTACGCCTCCGGAAGCCGGTACCCGAGGTCCTCCTCGACCCCCTGCACCTGCGACTCCGACACCGACACCAGCGACTTCGGCAGCCCCAGGTGGACCGGCCGGACCTCCTGGAGCGGCCGCCCGCCGCGCTTGTCGTGGTCCACCGGAGCCGTCGCCAGCCCCGCATGGTGCCGCAGCAGCGCCTTCACCTCGACCGGGACCAGCTCCATCCGCCGCGAACCCGCCACGTGGTGCCAGGTCCAGCCGTGCGGCGTCGCCACCGGCCCGACCGTGTCCCACAGCGGATGACCCGCCGCGTGCATCGCCGCGTTGGCGGACACGCAGTCCGTCAGCCGCAGCTCGTCCGCGCCGAAGCCCTCCGGGGGCTCGGCGATCTCCACGGCCGCGCGCGCGTACCGCGAGAAGTCGGGATGACCGTCCCCGTCCATCCGCACACCATGGGGATGCCGAGCGGCCCGGACAGGGTCCGGGAAATGCACGACCTGCCCCGAGTACGCGGCGTTGGGTGGCACGGCCTGCTGCCCGAGCCGACCTGTCGTCATGGTGGTGGCCCCCTGCTGGATCTGGACGGTTCACCACAGCCTAAGTGCTCCGGCAAGACCCTCGACCGCCCCCGACCCCGGCGGGGGCGCACGGGGCGGGAACATCCGAATTGATACGAATATTCGACCCCGCTTCCACGTGACAGCGGACATTTGACAGGCTGTCCCCGCAGCACGGGGGCGTGCGCCACAGCGGCCACCACCGCCGCACGGGAGGGAAGAGGCACCATGCAGACAGCGACCACACACACCGCGGGCACGCCCCACACGGCACCCCGCGCGGACCGCGGACAGAACACCGAACCCGGCCCCGCCGGCGACCCGCGCCTGCGCTGGAGCACCGCGGCCGGCCCCGACACGCCGCCCGTACTCCGCTTCCGCCGCGACGGCATCCTGCCCACCGTCGCCGCCGCCCTCTCCGTCCGCGGCGAGACCCTCACCGGCACCGCCGGCAAGGGCGACCAGCCACCCGCCCTGCACCCCCTCGTCCAGGACTTCCTCGACACCCTCACCAGCGGCCAGCGGGAGCGCTTCACCGGCCGCTGCCCCGAAGCCATACTCCTCTCCCGCCACCTCACCACCGTCGAAGGCGCCCGCAGCAGACGCGCCTCCCGCAAACCCCTCACCGCGAGCGAAGCCCGCCGCGCCCTGAAGCACTCCAAGATCACCGCCCGCCGCATCCGCGAGGACGGCGACCCGCTCCACGGCAGCTACGCACCGCCCTGCCGCTCCTGCGACGCGCTCCTCAACCACTTCGGCGTACGACCCGTCGACCTCACCCAGCCCGAGTAGCCACCATGACCGCCTCCTCAGCCTCTTCGGCCTCCGCCACCCCCTCGGCCGCATCGGCCTCCTACGGCCGCTCCTCCGCCAACCGCTTCCCCGTCGGCGTCGACGCCGCCCTGCGCACGGCAGGCTGGGAACCCGGCCGGTGGGACATCAAACAAGCCGAATACTGGGCCGACGCCCTCCGCGACCACACCACCCCCGCCGGCCACCGCCACACCGTCTTCCCGGCCGCCGTCGAAGCCTGGGCCGAATTCGGCGGCCTCACCATCACCGCCCCCGGCCCCGGCCGCCAGATAGCCCCCACCCCGGTCCGCCTCGACCCGCTCACCGGACTCCACCTCGCCCGCACCTTCGCCGACCTCGGACGGGCCCTCTCCACCCAGCTCTGCCCCCTCGGCTCCGACACCGCCGGCGGCGCCCACCTCGCCATCGACCGCGAGAACCGCACCTACCTCGTCGACCACACCGGCGACTGGTACCTCGGCGCGAGCCCCGACGAGGCCCTCACCCTCCTCCTCACCGGCCTCCAGCCCGCCCGGCTCACCACCGCCGCCCCCTGACACCCCGGGGGCGGGACTACCCGAACGGCAGCACCGCCGACACCCGGAACCCGCCCCCGTCCGTCGGCCCCGACACGAACACCCCGCCCAGCCCCAGCACCCGCTCCCGCATCCCCAGGAGCCCGTTGCCCCCGCTGGGCAGATCGGCACCCCGCGCCTCCCCCTCGCACGGCCCGTTCTCCACCTGCATCGCCACCTCCCCCTCCCGGTGCGCCAGCCGTACGACGACCCGCGCCCCCGGAGCGTGCTTGTGGCAGTTCGTCAGCGCCTCCTGCACCACCCGGTACGCCGTCTGCTCCACCTCCCCCGGATACGCGCCCCGCTCCCCCTGCACCACCATCTCCACGCACATCCCCGCCGCCCGCGACTGCCCCACCAGCGCCTCCAGCTCCGCCAGCGAAGGCCCCTCCTCCCCCACCGGCACCGACGCCACCGACGCGGCCACCGGCGCCACCGCCCTGACCGGCTTCTCCGACGCCCGCAGCACCCCCAACATCTCCCGCAGCTCCGTCAACGCCTGCCGCCCCATGTCCCCCACCAGCACCGCGTTGCGCACCGCCTTCTCCGGATCCTTCCCGGCCACCGCCTGCAACGCCGCCGCGTGCACCACCATCAACGACACCCGGTGCGCCACCACGTCGTGCATCTCCCGCGCGATCCGCGTCCGCTCCTCCTGCCGCGCCCACTCCGCCCGCTCCTCCGCCCGGTCGGCCAGCAGCGACAGCTCCCGCTCCAGCGAGTCCGCCCGCTCCTGCAGGCTCTCCATCAGCCGCCGCCGCGCCCCCACGTACAGCCCGAGCAGCACCGGCGGCACGGTCAGCGCCACCGCCATGAACGCGGACAGCACGAAAACGAGCGCGCCCTCCCCGTCGACGTCCCCCCGGGTCCTGAGGTACGTCACGACGAACGTCCCGGCCAGCGACATCGCGGCCAGCGTGGCGGTGATCCGCCGCGGCACCTCACAGGCGGCCAGCGTGTACAGCCCCACCACCCCGAGCAGGAACCCCATCGCCGCCGGCGTGACGGCGATCCCGACCAGCACCACGGCGATCGGCCACCGCCGCCGCAACACCAGCACCGCCCCCACCAGGACCCCGAACAGCACCCCGAGCCCCACCGGCAGCCCGGCCTCGTGCGCGAACGGAATCCCCTCGAAGGCGCACTCGACGGCGGACACCACCCCCAGCCCCACATCGAGCACGGCCCCCCGCCGCCGCTCCCACCACCAGGGCCCGTCCCGCCCCGCCCCGTCGCACTCGTCCCCCGTACCGGTCATGCCGACCAGCGTACGCAGCGCCCCCGGCACGAGGGCGACCACAATTCCCGCGAACGCGGGGTAATCGCACGTACGACTGAATCACCCGCGATCCGAGACCTGAATCCCACATTCCGGACGAGGGTGGCGGCATGAGCGAAATCCGACGTCGCCCCGGCGACGGCACAGGCGGCCTCCACAGCGGGGCCACGACCTTCGAAGCCCTCCGAGAGCAGGCCGTCGCCCTGCGGCGCGAGGGCCTCAGCCTCCGCCAGATCCGTGACCGCCTCGGCGTCCACAACAACAACATCCTCAACGCCCCGGTCAAGGGCGAGCCCCCACCCGAATGGACCAAGCGCCCCCGCGCCAAGGACGCCCTCCGCGCGAAGGCTCGCGAGCTCCGCATCGAGGGCATGACGTACGACGAGATCCAGGTCGAGCTCGGCTGCTCGAAGAGCTCGATCTCCCTCTGGGTCCGCGACCTCCCGAAGCCGGAGCGCCGCATCCGCCCCGTCGCCATCGACACGACCCGGGCGCAGGCCGGCCGACGAGAGGCGCACGGGCGCCGCCTCGCGGAACATGCGGCCACACGCCACTCGGCGGCGGCCGAGATCGGCGCCCTCAGCGAGAGGGAGCTGTTCCTGGTGGGCGTCGCCCTCTACTGGGCGGAAGGAGCGAAGGCCAAGCCGCACCCCCAGATCGAATGCGTGAACAGCGACCCGGACATGATCAGGACATTCCTTGCCTGGCTGCGCCTCATGGGCGTGACCGACGACCGGCTCCGCTTCACCCTCCAGATCCACGAATCCGCCGACATCGCGGCGGCCGAGGATTACTGGGAAGGGATCGTCGGACTCGGCGCCGCGCACTTCTACAAGACGGCCCTCAAGCGCCACAACCCCAGAACCAACCGCAGGAACACCGGTATCGGCTACCGCGGATGCCTCACCGTGAGCGTCTTGCAGGGCTCGGAGCTTCACCGTCGCATCGAAGGCGCCTGGTGCGGCATAGTAGGGGGCGTCGGTTCGATCACTAAGACATAGTGTCCGATTTAGCTGGATACTATCCCCTGTAGTGTAATTGGCAGCACAGTGGCTTTTGGTGCCATTAGGTCCGGGTTCGAATCCTGGCGGGGGAGCTCCACACGTTCGGGTCCTGACCTCATGGTCGGGACCCGGCCTCGTTTCCGACCTGTGACCCCCCGCTATCCTTCACGGGTCCACCCCCGAAGCCGAAGGGCACACCCGTGAGCGCAACCCGCCCGGCAGCCGTCGTCGTACTCGCAGCGGGTGAAGGCACCCGCATGAAGTCGGCCACTCCCAAGGTCCTGCACGAGATCTGCGGGCGCTCGCTCGTCGGTCACGTGGTCGCCGCCTCCCGCGAGCTCGACCCGACCCACCTGGTGGTCGTCGTGGGCCACGCCCGCGAACAGGTGACCGCGCACCTCGCCGGCATCGACGCCGGCGTCCGCACCGCCGTCCAGTACGAGCAGAACGGCACCGGGCACGCCGTCCGGATGGCCCTCGAAGAGCTCGGCGGCACGGTCGACGGGACCGTCATCGTCGTCTGCGGCGACACCCCGCTGCTCACCGGCGAGACCCTGCGCGCCCTCGCGGCCACCCACGAGGCCGACGGCAACGCCGTCACCGTCCTCACCGCCGAGGTCCCCGACTCCACCGGCTACGGCCGCATCGTCCGCGACCCCGCCACCGGCGCCGTCACGGCCATCGTCGAGCACAAGGACGCCACCGACGCGCAGCGCGCGATCCGGGAGATCAACTCCGGGGTCTTCGCCTTCGACGGCGCGCTGCTCGCCGACGCGCTCGGCAAGGTCCGCACCGACAACAGCCAGGGCGAGGAGTACCTCACCGACGTGCTGGGGATCCTGCGCGAGGCGGGCCACCGCGTCGGCGCGGCGGTCGGCAGCGACCACCGCCAGATCCTCGGGATCAACAACCGGGTGCAGCTGGCCGAGGCCCGCGCCCTGCTGAACGCGCGCCTGCTGGAGCGGGCCATGCTCGCGGGCGTGACGGTCGTGGACCCGGGCAGCGTGTTCGTGGACGTGACGGTGACCTTCGGGCAGGACGCGCTCGTCCACCCGGGCACCCAGCTGCTGGGCGACACGCACGTCGGCGAGGGGGCCGAGGTCGGCCCGAACACCCGCCTGAAGGACACCCGCGTGGGCGCGGGGGCCCGTGTGGACAACACGGTGGCGGACGGGGCGGTCGTCGGCGACCAGGCGACGGTCGGCCCGTTCGCGTACCTGCGTCCGGGGACGAACCTGGGCGTGAAGGCGAAGGCCGGCACGTACGTCGAGATGAAGAACGCGACGATCGGCGAGGGGACGAAGGTCCCGCACCTGTCCTACGTCGGCGACGCGACGATCGGCGAGTACACGAACATCGGCGCCGCGAGCGTCTTCGTGAACTACGACGGCGAGCACAAGCACCACACCACCGTCGGCTCACATTGCAAGACGGGTTCGGACAACATGTTTGTGGCTCCGGTCACGATCGGGGACGGCGCCTACACGGCCGCCGGATCGGTGATCACGAAGGACGTCCCGGCGGGCGCACTGGCCGTGGCACGCGGCCAGCAGCGGAATATCGAGGGTTGGGTGGCCCGCAAGCGGCCCGGGAGCGCGGCCGCGACGGCGGCCCAGTCCTCGACCGAGAAGGACTCCGGCCAGCACTGAGGTGAACTGACCGGAAACGAGTACGCCCGGGACGGCGTACCGTGATAGTGCACGCAATTCGGCTGGCTCACCGTGTGCGGGACGGACGTACACGGGGGCGAGCAGCTTTTCACACGTCTGAGGAGACAGTGCTGTGACCGGGATCAAGACGACCGGCGAGAAGAAGCTGATGCTCTTCTCCGGCCGCGCCCACCCCGAGCTGGCCGAGGAGGTCGCGCACCAGCTGGGGGTCAGCCTGGTGCCGACCAAGGCTTTCGACTTCGCGAACGGTGAGATCTACGTCCGCTTCCAGGAGTCGGCGCGTGGCGCGGACTGCTTCCTGATCCAGAGCCACACGGCTCCGATCAACAAGTGGATCATGGAGCAGCTGATCATGATCGACGCGCTGAAGCGCGCGTCGGCTCGTTCCATCACGGTGATCATCCCGTCGTACGGGTACGCCCGTCAGGACAAGAAGCACAAGGGCCGCGAGCCGATCTCGGCGCGTCTGGTCGCGGACCTGCTGAAGACCTCGGGTGCGGACCGCATCCTGACGGTCGACCTGCACACGGACCAGATCCAGGGCTTCTTCGACGGCCCGGTGGACCACCTCTCGGCCCTGAACGTCCTCGCGGACTACGTGGGCGCCAAGGTGGACCGCACGAAGCTGACGGTGGTCTCCCCGGACGCCGGCCGCGTGCGCGTGGCCGACCGCTGGTGCGACCGCCTGGACGCGCCGCTGGCGATCGTGCACAAGCGCCGTGACAAGGACGTCGCCAACCAGGTGACGGTCCACGAGGTCGTCGGCGAGGTCAAGGGCCGCGTCTGCGTGCTGGTCGACGACATGATCGACACGGGTGGCACGATCTGCGCCGCGGCCGACGCGCTGTTCGCGCACGGTGCGGAGGACGTCATCGTGACGGCGACGCACGGCATCCTGTCGGGTCCCGCGGCCGACCGTCTGAAGAACTCGAAGGTCAGCGAGTTCGTCTTCACGAACACGCTGCCCGACCCGTCCGACCTGGAGCTCGACAAGATCACGGTCCTGTCGATCGCCCCGATGATCGCCCGCGCGGTGCGCGAGGTGTTCGAGGACGGTTCGGTGACGAGCCTGTTCGAGGAGCAGCAGTAAGGGCCTGAGGGTCCTGCGGTAGATCCTTTTGGGCGCGGCCTCCCCGCCGGGTACACTCGACGAGTTGCTCGGCGAGGGAGGCCGTACCTGTTTTCCGGTACGGGTGCTCCGTTATCGACGCGCTCTTCGTAGCAGGCCGTTTCGGCCGGGTGACTCCTGTCCGTTTTCGTCACCCCACGAGGAGTGAACATGTCCGAGATCAAGCTTTCCGCGAAGCTCCGCGAGTCCTTCGGCAAGGGCTCGGCCCGTCAGGCCCGCCGCGAGGCCCTGACCCCGGGTGTCATCTACGGTCACGGCACCGCCCCGAAGCACGTCGGTGTCGAGGCCCACGCCCTGATGATGGCCCTCAAGACCCCGAACGCGCTGCTCTCCCTGGACATCGCGGGCGACGGCACCGAGCTGGTCATCCCGAAGGCCGTCCAGCGCCACCCGCTGAAGCGCAACATCCTGCACGTCGACTTCCTGATCGTCCAGAAGGGCGAGAAGGTCACGGTCGAGGTTCCGGTCGTGACCGAGGGCGACCTGGCCGCCGGCGGCAACCTGCTGGAGACCCTCCTCGCCACCATCACGGTCGAGGCCGAGGCCACCCACATCCCGACCGAGGTCACCGTCTCGATCGCGGGCCTGGAGGCCGGTGCCACCGTGCACGCCTCCGACCTGGTCCTGCCGGCCGGCACCACGCTGGCCGTCGACGGCGAGACCGCCGTCCTGCAGGTCGTCGCCCCGCAGGCCGAGGAGCCGGCGGCCGAGGCGGCCGAGGGCGACGAGGCCTGAGCCTCGCCCTTCCTCCTCAGCAGTTGCTGACCGACCGCCGTCCGGCTCCACTGGAGCGGGACGGCGGTCGTCTTCGTTCATGGCAAGGCATGGCACGGCATGGCAAGGCAAGGCCTTAAGGAGCTTTTGATGTCGGACGACGCGGCACCCTGGCTGATCGTCGGTCTCGGTAACCCGGGAGCGGAGTACGCCGGCAACCGCCACAACATCGGCTTCATGGTGGCCGACCTGCTGGCCGAGCGGATCGGCGGCAGGTTCAAGGCGCACAAGGCGCGGGCGCAGGTGCTGGAGGGCCGGATCGGTGCTCCGGGGCCGGCGAACCGGCGGGTGGTGATCGCGAAGCCGATGTCGTTCATGAACCTGTCGGGCGGTCCGGTGACGGCGCTGCGCGATTTCTACAAGGTGCCGCTGGAGCGGGTCGTGGCGGTCCATGACGAGCTGGACATCGACTACGCGACGCTGCGGCTGAAGCTGGGCGGCGGGGACAACGGCCACAACGGGCTGAAGTCGATGACGAAGGCGATGGGTGCGGACTACCACCGGGTGCGGTGCGGCATCGGCCGGCCGCCGGGGCGGATGCAGGTGGCGGACTTCGTGCTGAAGGACTTCTCGTCGACGGAGCGCAAGGAGCTGGACTGGTTCGTGGACCGGTCGGCGGATGCGGTGGAGTGCCTGGTCCAGGAGGGTCTGGAGCGGGCGCAGTCCGCGTACAACTCGTAGGGCGGCACGCGACGGAGCCCCCCGCACCGGATGGTGCGGGGGGCTCCGTCGTGTGCGGGCGGGGTCAGCCGGTGTTGCGCAGGCCGGCGGCGACGCCGTTGACGGTCAGGAGCAGGGCGCGGGCCAGCAGCGGGTCGGGGGTTTCGCCGCGGGAGGCGGCGGCGCGCTGGCGGGCGAGCAGGGAGACCTGGAGGTAGGAGATGGGGTCCAGGTAGGCGTCGCGGACGGCGAAGGTCTGCTGGAGGACGGGCTGGGAGTCGAGGAGCTCCTCGCCGCCGGTGATGCGCAGGACCTCGCGGACGGTGAGCTCGTGTTCGGCCTCGATGCGGGCGAAGACGTGCTTGAGCTCGTCGGGGACGAGGGTGTCGACGTAGTGGCGCGCGATGCGCAGGTCGGTCTTGGCGAGGGTCATCTC
The DNA here is from genome assembly GCF_040701585.1 of Streptomyces sp. NPDC093801. NCBI lineage: Bacteria > Bacillati > Actinomycetota > Actinomycetes > Kitasatosporales > Streptomycetaceae > Streptomyces > Streptomyces sp. NPDC093801. The sequence goes on from NZ_JBFBDP010000007.1 coordinate 123,770, forward strand.
GACGTTGGAGAGGAAGTTGCGGAAGAAGTGCCACTTCTCGCCCATCTCTCCGAGGGCGTCGTCCTGGCCGGCTTCGCGCAGGGCCTTGAGGCCGGAGCCGACGCCGTACCAGCCGGGGACGATCTGGCGGGACTGGGTCCAGCCGAAGACCCACGGGATGGCGCGCAGTCCGTCGAGGCCGGCTCCGGAGTCGGGGCGGCGGGAGGGCCGGGAGCCGAGGTGGAGGTCGGCGAGCTGGTCGACGGGGGTGGCGGCGAAGAAGTAGGCGGGCAGGTCGGGGTCCTCGACGAGCTCGCGGTAGGCGGAGTGGGCGGCGTCGGAGACGATGTCCATGGCCGCGTCCCAGCGGGTGAGGGCGTCGGGGGACTGGCGGGGCGCGGTGTGCAGGGCGGAGGCCTGGAGGGTGGCCGCGACGGTCAGTTCGAGGTTCTCGCGGGCGAGCGAGGGGACGAGGTACTTGTCGGAGATGACCTCGCCCTGTTCGGTGACCTTGATCTCGCCTTCGAGGGTGCCCCAGGGCTGGGCGAGGATCGCGTCGTGGGAGGGGCCGCCGCCGCGGCCGACGGTGCCGCCGCGGCCGTGGAAGAGGCGCAGGCGTACGCCGTGGCGGTGGGCGACGTCGCGCAGGCGTCGCTGGGCGCGGTGGATCTCCCACTGGCTGGTGGTGATGCCGCCGAACTTGCTGGAGTCGGAGTAGCCGAGCATGACCTCCTGGACGTCGCCGCGCAGGGAGACCAGGCGCCGGTAGGAGGGGTCGTTGAGCATCTCGTCGAGGATGACGTCGGCGGCGCGGAGCTCGTCGGTGGTCTCCAGGAGGGGCACGATGCCGATCTTGGCCCAGCCGGCGTGGAGGTCGAGGAGGCCGGCTTCGCGGGCGAGGACGGCGGCGGCGAAGACGTCGTCGGCGCCCTGGCACATCGAGATGATGTAGGACTCGATGACCTCGGGGCCGAACTTCTCGAAGGCGTCCTTGATGGCGGAGAAGACGCCGAGGGTCTTCTGGCCGGCCGCGTCGAGGGGGGCCGGGGTGGGTGCGAGGGGGCGGCGGGAGCGGAGTTCCTTGGCGAGGAGCTTCTGCCGGTAGTCGCGGGGCATGTCGGTGTAGCGCCAGGACTCTTCGCCGAGGCGGTCGAAGAGCTGGCCGAGGGCGTGGTGGTGGGCGTCGGCGTGCTCGCGCACGTCCATGGTGGCGAGCTGGAGGCCGAAGGCGGCCAGGGTGCGGATGGTGCGGTCCATGCGGCCGTCGGCGAAGAGGGCGCCGCGGTGTTCGCGCAGGGAGGTCTGGATGAGGGTGAGGTCGGTGAGGAGCTCGGCGGTGCCGAGGTAGTCGCGGCCTTCCTCGTGGGGGGTGCCCTTGGCGAGGCGCTCGCGGGTGTTGAGGAGCTTCTGGCGGATGCAGGTGGCCTTGAGGCGGTAGGGCTCTTCGGCGTTGAGGCGCTTGTAGCGGGGGCTGATCTCCGGGAGGCGTTCGAGGTCGGCCTGAAGGGAGGTGAGGAGTTCCTCGGTGGCGCCGGTGTAGCGGATGGAGTTGGAGAGCAGTCCGCGCAGGAAGTCGATGAGTTCGAGGGCGTCGGAGATGCCGTGTTCGTGCTGGAGGATCAGCACGTCGCGGGTGACGTCGGGGGTGACGTTGGGGTTGCCGTCTCGGTCGCCGCCGATCCAGGTGCCGAAGGTGAGGGGGCGGGTGCCGGCGGGGAGTTCGATGCCCACGCGCTGGAGTTCGGCGGCGAGGTCCTCGAGGACGTCGCCGACGGCGTCGGCGTGGAGCTCGTCGAGGTAGTAGATGGCGTTGCGGGCCTCGTCGGTGGGCTCGGGGCGGACGACGCGCAGTTCGTCGGTCTGCCAGACGAGGTCGATGTTCTCGGCGAGGCGCAGGTCGTGGCGGCGGCGGTCGCCGGCTCCGGTGACGGGCTCTTCGAGGAGGGCGGCGATGCGGCGGAGCTTGTTGAGGACGCTGCGGCGGGCGGCCTCGGTGGGGTGGGCGGTGAAGACGGGGCGGACGTTGAGGTTCTTGACCGTCTCGCGCAGGTGCTCGGGGTCGGCGTCCTTGAGCATGTCGGCGGTGCGGGCGAGGAGCCCGCCCTCGGTGGCGCGGTGGGCGCGCAGTTCCTTGCCGCGGTGGACCTGCTCGGTGATGTTGGCGAGGTGGAAGTAGGTGGAGAAGGCGCGTACGAGCTTGGCGGCGGTCTCCAGGTCGGTGTCGCCCAGCAGTGCGGCGGCGGCCTCGCCGTCGGTGCGGGTCAGTGCGCGGACGCGTTCGACGAGGTCGAGGAGGTCCTGGCCCTCCTGGCGTACGAGGGTCTCGCCGAGGAGGTCGCCGAGGCGGCGGATGTCCGCGCGCAGCTCCGCGTTGGCCGTCTGTGCGGCGTCCTTGCGGTCGGACGGGGCGGCGGGCTGGGTGACGGGGGCCTGGGGGGCCTGGTCAGCACTGCTCACAGGTGCGGCTCCTTGCAGTGTTCGAGCGCTACTGGGCTGTGGGCTCCCGGGAGTGCGCGTCCGGCGGTGCCGACGGTGGTGCGCAGCCCGGGCTGCCCGTGCGGACCGCGCTGTCCGACGACACCAGGATAGGTGGAGCGCCCCTGTGCCCCGGCAGAGCGGGCCCGTGTGTGGCGGGGCGGCGTGGTGCGGGGCGGTGCGGCGGCGTGGCGCCGGGGCCGGTGCGGCGGCGTGGCGCGGGGGCCGGTCCGGGGGTGGGGCACGGGGGCCGGTCCGGGGGTGGGGTCGGGGCGGCTCGGGGGTGTGGTGGGGGCGGCTCGGGGCGCGGTGTGCGCGGGGGCCTTGCCGGGCGGGGCGGTTTTGCCATACTTACGTTGCCGTAGGTTACGGGTCCGTAGGTCTGCGGGGCCGTGACCGGGGCACCCGCCGGCTTCTTCTCACCCCCCAGGGGATCCCCGATGACCCTCAGTCCCGATCTGATGGAGGACGCTGCGGCGCCCTCCCCCCTCTCGGCGCCGTCCGCGACCCGCGGCGGTGAGCAGAAGCGTTCCGTGGAGCAGGTCGCGCTGCTGCTGTTCATCACCGTGCCGTTCCTGGCGCTGCTGGCGGCGGTGCCGCTGGTGTGGGGCTGGGGGGTGAGCTGGCTGGACCTCGGCCTGATGGCGTTCATGTACTTCCTGGCGTGCCACGGGATCACGATCGGCTTCCACCGCTACTTCACGCACGGCTCCTTCAAGGCGAAGCGGCCGCTGCGGATCGCGCTGGCGGTGATGGGCTCGCTGGCGGTGGAGGGTCCGCTGGTGCGCTGGGTGGCGGACCACCGCAAGCACCACAAGTACTCGGACCACGAGGGCGACCCGCATTCGCCGTGGCGGTTCGGGGAGACGGTGCCGGCGCTGCTGAAGGGCCTGTGGTGGGCGCACATCGGCTGGCTGTTCGACGAGGAGCAGACGGACCAGCAGAAGTACGCGCCGGATCTGATCAAGGATCCGGCGATCCGGCGGATCAGCCGTGACTTCGTCTACTGGACGATGGTGTCGCTGGCGGTGCCGCCGCTGGTGGGCGGTCTGGTGACGATGTCCTGGTGGGGGGCGTTCACGGCGTTCTTCTGGGGTTCGCTGGTGCGGGTGGCGCTGTTGCACCATGTGACGTGGTCGATCAACTCGATCTGCCACGCGGTGGGCAAGCGGCCGTTCCGGTCGCGGGACCGCAGCGGCAACGTGTGGTGGCTGGCGGTGCTGTCGTGCGGGGAGTCCTGGCACAACCTGCACCACGCGGATCCGACGTCGGCGCGCCACGGCGTGCTGCGCGGGCAGGTCGATTCGAGCGCGCGGCTGATCCGCTGGTTCGAGCTGGCGGGCTGGGCCTGGGACGTGCGGTGGCCGTCGGGGGCGCGGATCGACGCCCGGCGCAGGGAAAAGACCGCGAACGCGGCATGATGGGGGACGTGGCGATCGACGGCAGCAGCACCAGCAGCGACAAGCCCAGGCGAGGACGCCGGGTCCGGATGACGGGCGCCGAACGGCGCCAGCAACTGCTGGACATCGGCCGCACCCTGTTCGCCGAGAAGGGGTTCGAGGGCACGTCGGTGGAGGAGATCGCGGCCAAGGCCGGGGTGTCCAAGCCGGTGGTGTACGAGCACTTCGGCGGCAAGGAGGGCCTGTACGCGGTGGTGGTGGACCGCGAGATGCGCCAGTTGCTGGACGGGGTGACGGGCGCTCTGACGGCCGGGCACCCGCGGGAGCTGCTGGAGCAGGCGGCCTTCGCCCTGCTGGACTACATCGAGAACTACACGGACGGCTTCCGGATCCTGGTGCGGGACTCCCCCGTGGCGCAGTCGACGGGTACGTTCGCGTCGCTGATCAGCGACATCGCCACGCAGGTGGAGGACATCCTGGGCCTGGAGTTCAAGGCGCGGGGGTTCGACCCGAAGCTGGCGCCGCTGTACGCGCAGGCGCTGGTGGGGATGGTGGCGCTGACGGGGCAGTGGTGGCTGGAGACGCGGCGGCCGAAGAAGGCGGAGGTGGCGGCGCACCTGGTGAACCTGGCCTGGCACGGGCTGGAGCACCTGGAGGCGCGGCCGCGGCTGGTGGGCCACCGCAAGAGCTGAGGGCCCGCCGTACGCGCGCGGGCGGCGCCCCGTCCACCGGGATTCCGGTGGACGGGGCGCCGTCGTGCGTGCGGGGGCCGCCGCCCCGGGCGGCGGCCGTGTTCAGTGGCCGGTGAGGGGTTCCAGGAACTCCAGCCGGTTGCCGACGGGGTCGTGCGAGTAGAAGCGCCGGTGGCCCGGCAGGTTGTCGTCCCAGACGACGTCCGCTCCGCGCTCGCGGAGTCTGCCGGCGTACTCCTCGATGCCGCTCACGCGCAGTCCCGGGTGGGCCTTGCGGGCGGGCCGGAAGTCCTCTTCCACTCCCAGGTGCAGCTGTACCGCGCCCGCGGCGAACCAGCAGCCCCCGCGCGCGGCGAGGACGGGGGGTTTGGAGATCTCTGTCATGCCCAGGACGCCTTGGTAGTAGGCGCGGAGCCTGTCCTCCGATCCGGGCGGTGCGGCGAGCTGCACGTGGTCGACGGCGGTCAGCACGGTCATGCCTCCTTGCGGGCGATGGCGAAGATGCGGCGGAAGGGGAAGACGGTGCCCCGGGGGCCGCTGGGGTAGGCGAGGCGGAGGGCTTCGCGGTATTCGGCGAGGAAGCGCTCGGCGGAGTCGCGGTCGTCGCCGAGGACGGTGAGGACGGGGCGCAGGGCGGTTCCCTTGACCCAGTCGAGGACGGGGTCGGGGCCCTGGAGCATCTGGTAGTAGGTGGTCTCCCACACGTCGACGGCGCAGCCGAGCTCGGTGAAGCGGGCGAGGTACTCGGCGGGTTCGAGGATGTGGATGTAGCGGGCGCCGTGTCCGCCGAGGCGTTCGCGCCAGCGCGGGGTGTCGCAGAGCTCGGCGAGGAGCCGGTGGCTGGGGGCGGTGAAGTTGCCGGGGATCTGGAAGGCGAAGGTCCCGCCGGGCCGCAGGCCGTTGATCCAGGCGGCGAAGGAGCCGGGGTGGCTGGGCACCCACTGGAGGGCGGCGTTGGAGACGATCAGGTCGTAGGTCTCCTCGGGCATCCAGTCGGCGATGTCGCCGGGGCGGAAGTCGAGGCGGCCGCCGCCGGGGGTGGGTCCGGCGTGCTCGGCGTCGGCGAGGCGGAGCATCTCGGGGGAGAGGTCGAAGCCGGTGATGTGGGCCTCGGGCCAGCGGTCGGCGAGGAGGGCGGTGACGTTGCCGGGGCCGCAGCCGAGGTCGGCGATGCGCGCGGGCCGGGTGGGGAGCTCCGGTATGCGCGTCAGCAGGTCGAGGAAGGGCCGGGTCCGGTGGCCGGCGTGCCGCAGGTACTGGTGGGGATCCCAGACGGGCGCGGAGGGGGTGGAGCCGTCCATGGCGCGGGGGCGCATGGCCGGCGCGGTGTCGGAATGCATGTTCGAGCCTCCCTACTGGTGGGGCGGTCGGAAGCGGAAGCTGTTCCGGCCCCCTCCATGCCCCATGCTCGTCCAGAGTATATCTCGATGTCAAGATTCTCGATTTGAAGAGACTTCATGTCGACAGACCCCGTACACTGATCCGCATGGAGGACGAGGTCGACCGACTGGTCGCGGCATGGCGGCGAGAGCGCCCTGACCTCGACGTGGAACCGCTCGAAGTGCTCAGCCGCGTGAGCCGGCTCGCACGCCACCTCGACCGCGCCCGCAGGCTGGCCTTCTCCGAGCACGGCCTCGAACCGTGGGAGTTCGACGTCCTGACCTCGCTGCGGCGCGCAGGAGCCCCGTACCAGCTCTCCCCCGGACAACTGCTGACCCAGACGCTCGTCACCTCCGGCACGATGACCAACCGGATCGACCGGCTCGCCAAGAAGGGCCTCGTCGAACGGCTGCCGGACCCCAGCGACCGGCGCGGGGTGCTGGTGCGGCTGACCCCCGAGGGCCGCGACCGCGCCGACCAGTCCCTGGCGGGACTGCTGGCCCAGGAACGGGCGATCCTGGCCCAGCTCTCCGCGGCCCAGCGCGTCGACCTCGCGGGCCTGCTACGCCAGTTGACCGCTCCGTTCGACAACATCCCCGGATAGCTCCGCCGGCCGTACGCCGGCCCGCCGCGCCAGCGCCACGGCCGCCAGGGTGGAGTGCACCCCGAGCTTGCCCAGCACGTTCTGCATGTGGGTGCGGACGGTGTGCGGGGAGAGGAACAGCCGCGCCGCCACGTCCTTGCGGCCCAGCCCCGCCACCATGCAGCGCAGCACCTCGTGCTCGCGCGGGGTGAGGGACTCCACGAGCCGCTCGCTGTCGGTGCGGTGCTTGCGGGCGGCCGTCAGCTCCCGCAGCACCCCCGTCAGCAGGGCCGGCGCCAGGTGCGTCTCCTCGCGCAGCACCCCCCGGATCACGGCGAGCAGCCGCGACAGCGAGCAGTCCTTCGCCACCCACCCGGAGGCCCCGGCCTGGAGCGCCAGGGCCGCCCGGCGGGGGTCGTCCCGCTCGGCGAGGACCACCGTGCGCACACCGGGGTGGGCGGTGCGCACCCCGGCGACCAGGGCGATCCCGTCCGGCGGGGCGGCCTGGGCGGCCGGCGCGCGCTGGCCGGGTACGGGCAGGACCGCCCCGGCACCGGCACCCGGACCGGCACCGGCGGGCGCGCCCGGTGCGCCGGCCGCGCCGAGGTCGGCGTCGACGAGCAGCACGTCGAAGCGGCGGCCCTCCGCCGCCGCGCGTTCGAGGCAGCGCTGGGCCGCGGGACCGCTGCCGGCCGCGGACACGTCCACGTCCGGCTCGGCCGCGAGCGCGGCCGCGAGAGATTCGGCGAAGATGCGGTGGTCGTCGACCACCAGGACCCGGATACGAACCACAAAACCCCCAAGGGTCGGGGAACGGACGACTACGGGTACGACGCCCGGCCGGGGGCCCACAGGCCGCCGCGGCCGCCGCCGCGACATCTGTGCACCTACCCGGGACCGGACGCCGTACCCGGCGTGTCTCGACCCCTGAATCAACACCGGCCCCCACCGGCGTCACGCTTCAGCGTAGAGCGGGCCGCGTCCGGTGGTTGGCCGAATAGCAGAAGTTTTCCGAGCGATTTTCGGGTCGCCGGGTCCGCAACGGCCCTCCGCATGGCCGGATTTCGACTGTCCGGAAGCCCGGGAGCGCGAGGTCCCGGCCGGCGTGTGCCCCCGGCAGTTGCGCGGGGTCGGTTTCACCCGGCGTACGCACGCCGGGCGCCCGCGCAGGGCGCCCGTCGGCCGCGCCCGCCGGACAGGCGTGCGCCCCCCGCACCGGACGGTGCGGGGGGCGCGGCGGGGCGTCGGCGGACCGGCGCACGGGGGCGCAGGGGGCGCGGCCCCGCTCGGGGCCGGAGCGTCAGGAGCGGTGCCCGCGGGCGAAGTTCCAGGCGTCCGTCACGATGCCGGTGAGGTCCGAGCGGGTCGGGGTCCAGCCGAGGCGTTCGTGCGCCGTGCGCGCCGAGGCGACCAGCACCGCGGGGTCGCCGGCCCGGCGCGGGGCGACGACCTCCGGGATGTCGTGGCCGGTGACCTTGCGGACCGTCTCGATGACCTCGCGCACCGAGAAGCCGCTGCCGTTGCCGAGGTTGCAGATGAGGTGCTCGCCCTCGGCCGCGACGCGCAGCGCGGCGAGGTGGGCCTCGGCGAGGTCGGCGACGTGGATGTAGTCGCGCACGCAGGTGCCGTCGGGGGTCGGGTAGTCCTCCCCGAACACGGAGATGGCCTCGCGCTCGCCCAGGGCGACCTGGAGGACCAGGGGGATCAGGTGGGTCTCGGGGTCGTGGCGCTCGCCGAACTCCTTGTAGGCGCCGGCCACGTTGAAGTAGCGCAGTGAGACCGCCGCGAGGCCGTGCGCCGCGCACTCCCCCGCGATCATGTGGTCGACGGCCAGCTTGGAGGCGCCGTAGGGGTTGGTGGGGGCGGTCACCGAGGTCTCGGTCAGCGCGCCCTCCGCGGGCTCCCCGTAGGTGGCGGCGGTGGAGGAGAAGACGAGGGTGCGGACCCCTGCCTCGCGCATCGCGGTGAGCAGGGCGAGGGTGCCGCCGACGTTGTTGTCCCAGTACTTGCCGGGGTTCACCACGGACTCGCCGACCTGCGAGGAGGCCGCGAAGTGGAGGACGGCGTCGTAGGAGGCGTCCAGGTACCGTGCGGCGTCCTGGATGCGGCCGTTGACCAGGGTGGCGCCGGCGGGGACGCCCTCGCCGAAGCCGGTGGAGAGGTCGTCGAGGACGGTGACCTCGTGTCCGGCCTCCAGGAGATGGGCGGCGACGACGCTTCCCACGTATCCCGCACCACCGGTGACCAGGTACTTGCTCACTCGTACTCCTACCTCTCGCGGAAGCACGCGGCTGCGCGTGCTGGTGTCTGGTGTCTGGCTTACCGGATTCCGCGCTTCCGGGGAAATCGCGGGCCCGGAGGCCCGGCCCCCCGGCCCGCCGGGGGCTCAGCCCCCGGCCGGCTGCGGCCGGTCCTGCGGCTCCTGCGGCGGCCGCTGTGCGGGCGGCGCGGCCCGGTCGAGCAGTCCGGTACGGGCGGCCAGTGCGGCCGCCTCCAGCCGGGAGCCTACGCCCAGCTTCATCAGGACCCGCTGCACGTGGGTGCGCGCGGTGCTCGGTGCGATGTCCATGCCGGCGGCGATCAGCCGGGTGTCCTCGCCCTCGGCGACCCGCACCAGCACCTCCACCTCGCGCGGGGTCAGCAGCCGCAGCAGGCGGCTCCCCTCGTCGTCGGGCTGCGCGGAGGGGTTGAGGAGCTCGGCGAAGGCGCCCTGGAGCAGCTGAGGGGAGATGGCGGCCTCCCCCGCCCGCGCCTTGGCCAGGGCCCGCTCGACGCCCTCGATGCGCTCGTCCTGGCGTACGTAGCCGGAGGCTCCGGCGGCGAAGGCGGCGGCGATCCCGCGCGGGCTCGGCACCGGGCCGAGGACCACCACGGCGATCTGCGGGCGCTCGCGCTTGATGCGCACGACGGGCTCGAAGACGCCGGGCTCCGCGGGGGTGGCGGTGCCGAGCAGGCACACCTCCGGGGCACGGCTGATGACCAGTTCGGCGGCTCCGGCCGCCGGCGCGGCCGCCGCGAGCACGCGGTGCCCGCGCAGTTTCAGGGCCGAGGCGAGCGCCTCGGCCAGCAGACGGTGCTCGTCGACCACCATGACGCGTACGCCCATCAAGGCTCCCACCCCAGATCCTTCTGACCCGGCAAGCTACACGCTTGTTCGACGGGGCGCGGGGGTTACCGCGCGAAAGCCCCCGATCGGTGGGTGCCGGCCGGGGGCTCTCGCCGCTGTTCGCGCCGTGTGCGCGCGGACGTCAGTTCGCCGCGAAGGAGACGAACAGGTAGTCCTTCTCCTTGTCGGAGTACGGCTTGCTCGCGAGGGTCTCGGCCATGAACAGGCGCCCGTTGTGGTAGCGGATCTCGGAGCGGTCCGGCGAGAAGCCGGCCTCCAGGCTCCGGGTGCCGGGCGGGTTCTGCATCAGGAGGGTCTCCTTCATCGTCCTGCCGTCGATGCTGACGACCTGGCCGCCCCCGTCGTACGGGGGCACCTTGTAGGCGATGATGTTCGACCCGTCCATGCGCAGCGGGTACATGACGTACTTCTCGCCCGCGTCGGCGCGGTCGCTGGTCGCCTTGCCGGTCTCCAGGTCGAAGGAGACGATCTCGTTGGTGCGTCCGGTGGGGGACGCGCCCTGGTGCTCGTACGAGGGCAGGTAGACCTTGCCGTTGCCGACGACCATGTTGGTGCACTGCTCGACCTCGGTGGCCGGGCACCTGGGCGCGTAGCTGCCCGCGGAGAGCCCGATGCGGGTCTTGAGCTGGCCGGCGTCGTCGAGGACGAAGAGGTCGCTGACGTTGGTGGCGTTCTTCGCGGTGTTGCCGACGTTGGCGGCGACGATGAGCGGCTTGGTGGAGAGGATGCCGGCCCACTCGATGCCCGCGGACAGCTTGTACGAGTACTTCGGCGCGCCGGTGACGGGGTCGAGGGCCTGCGCGTAGAGGGTCTCCTCTGCGGCGCGTCCGCACTTGCGGAGCACGGCGAGGGCCTCGCCGCCGCCGTAGCCGAGGTCGTAGCAGCCCTCGGCGTCGGTCTTGGGGGTCCACAGGGGCTTGCCGTCGGCGAGGTTCCAGGCGGCGCCGCCGTAGAGGCCGCCGGCGGCGACGGTCTGGCCGCTGATGGTGACCTCGGTGAAGGCCACCGGCTTGTCACCGCCGGTGGCGGACTTGGCGGTGGCGGACCAGGCCAGCTTGCCGGTGTTCAGGTCGATGACGCCGACCTGGGTGCACGAGGGGTACTTCTTCTCGTTGGTGGCCGGGCCCTCCTCGAAGAGGATGGCGGTCTTGTTGTCGCTGACGTGCTTGCTGGCGCCGCAGACGTTGGCGTTGAGCGGGAGCTCCCACTTCTTGCCGCCGTCGGTGAGGTTGTAGCCGACGACCTTGCCCAGGTCGGACTTGACGTAGGTGGTGTCGGTGAGCCAGGAGCCCTTGACGGAGACCACGTCGGAGGGCGGCTGGGTGGTGACGTTGACCAGCGTCTTCGACTTGGGGTTGGCCGGGGCCTTCTCGCTGCCGGCCAGGGCCGGGGCCTTGGGGTCGGGCGAGCCGCTCGCCGAGGCGGCGGGCGGGGTGTCGCCGCCGTCGTCGGAGGTGTAGAGGTAGCCGCCGCCGATGATGAGGGCCATCGCCAGCACGGCCGCGCCGACGATCATCAGCTGGTTGCGCACGTCGTTGCCGCCGCCCGCGGAGGGGGCGGACGGCTGCGGGGCCGGGGCCTGGAGGGTGCTCGGCTGCGGCGGGTAGGCCTGGCCGGGCTGCTGCTGCGGGTAGCCGTAGCCGGGCTGGGCGCCCGGCGGGGGCACGGCCGGCTGGGCGGGCTGGGTCGCGGCCTGCGGTACCTGGGGCGGCTGCGGGGCGGCCGGGGGCTGCCCGGGCGGCGGGCCGGGCGGCGGCGGGCCGCCGAAACCGCCGGAGGGCGGCTGGCTGGGGGGCGGCGGGGTGCTCATCTGCTGCTACTGCCTCTCGGTGGGCGGCTCGGTGGACTCGTTCACTTGCCGAATGCCATCAGGAGCTTCTCGTCCGTGCTGTTGCCGGCCAGCGTGGTCACGGACAGGAAGAAACGGCCGTCCTCGAAGGACCTCTTGGCGAACATGAAGGAGCCCTCGATCTTCGCGGACGGGCCCGAGGGCAGGCGCAGCAGCGTCTTGGGCGCGCCGCCGGCCACCGGGAACGAGACGATCTCGCCGGGCTCGTCGAGGGCGCCGGTGCGGTAGGCGGTCAGCTGTCCGTTCGCGGCCTTGACGGGGGTCAGGCCCCGCTTGTCCCCTGCGGCCTGGCGCCACTTGGGCTTGCCGGTGCCGAGGTCGAAGGCGACGATCTCGTTGCCGGAGCCGCCCTTGGTGTCGGTGGCCAGGTAGAGGGTGTCGCCGTCGACGGCGGAGTCGCCGCAGCCCTGGAGGTCGTCGACGCTGCTGCCGCCGCAGTTGACCTGGAAGGAGCCCTCGGCGGCCATGCTGGAGCGCTTCTTGCCGTCGGCGGTGAGGGCGATGACGGCGCGTTCCTTGGTGTCGCGGTTGCCGATGTCGAGGACGGCCGGCGAGACGGAGTAGACGCCCTTGACCTGCCAGCCCTTGGGGAGCCGGTAGGCCCAGGTCTTCTTCCCGGTGACCGGGTCGGCGTCCTGGACCTCGACGGTGTGGTCGTCGTCCATGCACAGGGCGATGCCGAGCACCTTGTTGTTGCCGGCGGCGTACTGGGTGGGCTGGCAGCCCTCGGGGACGTTGCCGGAGAAGAGCTTGTCGCCGGTGCTGATGCGGTAGGCGCTGGTGCCGCCGAGCCGGTTGACGACCGCGGTGTCACCGGTGAGGCTCACGGCGGCGTGGCCGCCGCCGTCGAAGATGCCCTCCTTGGCGACCTCCTTCGTCCAGCCCTCCTTGCCGGCCTTCAGGTCGATCAGCTTCAGCTGGTTGCAGGCGGCGTTGGAGGCGGTGCCGTCCTTGACGACGACGACGGTCTTGCCGTCGGCGGTGGTCTGGTCGGTGAGCCCGCAGATCTCCGCGCGGGTGTCGATCCGCCACTTCTCCTTGCCGTCGGTGACGGCGTAGCCGACGAGGGCGGTGCCGACGGTCTTGGCGACGGTGTCGCCGACCACCCACTGGCCCGCGGTGGGGATGCCCGAGCCGGGGCCCTGGAGTTTGACGGTCTTGAGCCACAGCGCCTTGTCCTCGCCGGGCTTGCGGCCCGCGTTGAGGTCGGTCTGCTCGGCGGCGCCGTTGCCGCTGCCGTCGCCCTTGTCCACGGACGGGGAGGCGGAGGGCTTGGGGTCGGCGGGGGTGGAGGCCTGCGCGGCCGGCTTGCCGGGGCCGTCGTCGCGGCCGAAGGCGAACCAGGCTCCGGCGCCCAGGACGAGGACGCCCGCGACGGCCGCGGCGATGACGACCGTGCCCTTGCCGCGGCCGCCGGACGGCGTGCCGGGGGCCGGCGGGTGGCCGGGGCCGCCCTGCGGCAGGAGTGGCTGGGGGACGGTCGGCGGCTGCTGGGCGTACGGGTTGCCGCCCTGGGGCGGGTAGCCGTAGCCCGGCTGCGGCGGGCCGGGGAGGTGGTCGTAACCGGAAGGGGGCGGCGGCTGGTTCGGCGGCTGGGGCTGCTCGGTCATCGGCGCATCCTTCGGCTTCAGGCGGTCGGTGAACCGGGAGGGACCCCCGGAGATCGAAAAGAACCGACCCTTTCTATCACTCGGGGCCGGTACGCAACGGGCCGGTCGCACCCCTGTTCCCAAGGGCGGACCGGCCTGTGACGAGCCCGTTATCCGGTCGTACCGGGTCCGGGGCTCAGGCCTCTTCGGCCAGTTCCAGCCAGCGCATCTCCAATTCGTCCCGCTCGGAGATGAGTTCGCGCAGCTCCGCGTCGAGCTTGGCGACCTTGTCGTAGTCGGTGGAGTGTTCGGCGATCTGCGCGTGCAGGTTCGTCTCGCGGTCGGCCATCTTGTTGAGCTGGCGCTCGATCTTCTGGAGTTCCTTCTTCGCGGCGCGCGAGTCGCCGGAGGACGTCGACTTGGCCGCGGCGGCCGGGGCGGGCGCCGGGGCGGCGGCCTCGATCATCCGCTGGCGGCGCTCCAGGTACTCGTCCAGGCCGCGCGGCAGCATCCGCAGGCTCGCGTCGCCGAGCAGCGCCATCACCGTGTCGGTGGTGCGCTCGATGAAGAACCGGTCGTGGGAGATCACGATCATCGAGCCGGGCCAGCCGTCGAGGAGGTCCTCCAGCTGGGTGAGGGTCTCGATGTCGAGGTCGTTGGTGGGCTCGTCGAGGAACAGGACGTTGGGCTCGTCCATCAGCAGGCGCAGGATCTGCAGCCGGCGCCGCTCACCGCCGGACAGGTCGCCGACGGGCGTCCACTGCTTCTCCTTGGTGAAGCCGAACTGCTCGCACAGCTGGCCCGCCGTCATCTCGCGGCCCTTGCCGAGGTCGACGCGGTCGCGGACGCGCTGGACGGCCTCCAGGACGCGCAGCGACGGGTCGAGCTCGCCGACCTCCTGGGAGAGGTAGGCCAGGCGGACCGTCTTGCCGACGGTGATCTCGCCGGAGGCCGGCTGGGCCTCGCCCTGGGTGCGGGCGGCCTCGGCGAGGGCCCGCAGCAGGGAGGTCTTGCCCGCGCCGTTGACGCCGACGAGGCCGACGCGGTCACCGGGGCCCAGGTGCCAGGTGAGGTGCTTGAGGAGGGTCTTGGGGCCAGCCTGGACGGTGACGTTCTCCAGGTCGAAGACCGTCTTGCCGAGGCGGGCGTTGGCGAAGCGCATCAGCTCCGACTTGTCGCGCGGCTCCGGCACGTCGGCGATCAGCTCGTTGGCGGCCTCGATGCGGTAGCGGGGCTTGGAGGTCCGGGCGGGGGCGCCGCGCCGCAGCCAGGCCAGCTCCTTGCGCATCAGGTTCTGCCGCTTGACCTCCTCCGTGGCGGCGATCCGCTCGCGCTCGGCGCGGGCGAAGACGTAGTCGCTGTATCCGCCCTCGTACTCGTAGACGGAGCCGCGCTGGACGTCCCACATGCGGGTGCAGACCTGGTCGAGGAACCAGCGGTCGTGGGTGACGCAGACGAGGGCGCTGCGGCGGGTCTGGAGGTGGCCGGCCAGCCAGGAGATGCCCTCGACGTCGAGGTGGTTGGTGGGCTCGTCGAGGACGAGGAGGTCCTGCTCGGCGATGAGGAGCTTGGCGAGCGCGATGCGGCGGCGCTCGCCGCCGGAGAGCGGGCCGATGACGGTGTCCAGGCCCTGGCCGAAGCCGGGCAGGTCGAGCCCGCCGAAGAGCCCGGTCAGCACGTCGCGGATCTTGGCGTTGCCGGCCCACTCGTGGTCGGCCATGTCGCCGATGATCTCGTGCCGGATGGTGGCGGCGGGGTCGAGGGAGTCGTGCTGGGTCAGGACGCCCATCCGCGTGCCGCCGCTCTGGGTGACCCGGCCGCTGTCGGGCTCCTCCAGCTTGGCGAGCATCCGGATGAGGGTGGTCTTGCCGTCGCCGTTGCGGCCGACCACGCCGATCCGGTCGCCCTCGGATACGCCGAGGGAGATGCCGTCGAGCAGGGTACGGGTGCCGTACACCTTGCTGACTGCCTCGACATTGACCAGATTGACGGCCATCAGACGCGCTCCAGGTGGGTCCCCGGAACGGAGTCCGGTGAGGGGGTGGATCAGCCCCTCAGCCTAACCCTCCGCGCCGACGGCGACCGTTCCACCAGCCAGGCGCCCGCCACGGCCATGCCGATGGCGGCGGGCGCGGTGACGGGGAGGGCGACGAGGGTGGCGGTGTGCCCCTCCAGCAGCCCGCCGAGGCCGGTCATGGACAGGCCCAGGATCCCGAGGAGGCTCAGGGCGGCCCCGACGGCGGCGGCGGGTCCGCTGCCGGGAGCGGCGTCCGCCCCGGAGGGCGCCTCGAAGCGGCGGAACCCGGCCACGAGCAGGGCCGTGAGGACGGCCGCCGCCAGGATCCTCACCGGCACCTGCGCCCACCAGGCGGCGGTGGCGGGCTCGGGCAGGGCGAGGCCGGCCGCGAGCTGGGCGGCGTACACGGCGAGCATGGCGGTGAGGTGCCACAGGAACGCGGTCATGGCCACCCCGTTGGCGGCGACCACCCCGCGCCAGACGCGGGGCCGGGCGAGCAGGGCCGCGGCGGGCCGGGCGGCCAGCTGGACGGCGCCGACCAGCCACATGCCGTGGCAGAGCAGGGCGAGGGTGGGCGGGGCCATGTTGGAGACCTTCTCGCCGGGCATCCCCACCATCGACAGCGGGTACGGGCCGGCGGCGACGAGGAGCACCGCCCCGGCGAGGCCGGCCGCGCCGAGGAGGGCGGGGCGGCGGATGCGGCCGTCGGCGCGCAGGAAGCCGAGCTGGTGCACGGCGAGCCAGACGAAGGCGAAGTTCAGGAACTCCGCGTACGGGACGTGGAGCGCGAAGCGCAGGACGTCGACGAGCGCGGCGGCGCCCGCCAGGGCGGCGAAGGCGGCCCAGCCCCAGCGGGCGTGGGCCCGCAGCAGGGGCGGGGTGAAGGCCGCCATGGCCAGGTAGATCCCGACGAACCACAGCGGCTGCGTCACCATCCGCAGCGCGGCCCCGGCCAGCGGCCCGCGGTCGGCGCCGGCGAGCTGCGCGCCGAGGGCCAGCGCGGCCCACACGAGGACGAACACGAGGGTGGGCCGCAGCAGGCGGCGCAGCCGCGCCCGCACGAAGGCGGCGTAGACGGGCCGGCCGGCGGAGCGGCGCTCCAGGGAGCGGTACGAGAGCGCGTGGGAGAAACCGCCGACGAAGAAGAAGACGGGCATGACCTGGAGCCCCCAGGTGAGCACCTGGAGCGGGGGCACGAGGGCGAGCAGGTTGCCCATGCCGTCGGCGCTGACCGCGGCCATCAGCCAGTGGCCGAGGACGACGGTCCCGAGGGAGGCGACGCGGAGCAGGTCCACGTACCGGTCCCGCGAGGCGGGGGTGGCGTCGGCGAGGTCGCGTGCGCTGGCTGTCATGCCCCTACGCTCGCGGCCCGGCCGGCGCGGGAACAGGGCGCGGCTACTCATCCGCGGCCTAGGTACCGGGACCGGGCGGGGGCCGGTCCCGCTGTGCGGGGCGGGGAGCGGCGCCGCGGGCGCCCGCCCCCGCGCCCGGCACGGGACCGGCTACGCCAGGACCGTGGCCCCCGGCGCCGGCGAGGCGGTGACCCGGGTCGCCCGGCAGGTGCCGGAGGCCTCCAGCTCCGCCGCGACCTTGACGGCGGCCTCGGCGTCCCGCACCAGGAACGCCGTCGTGGGCCCGGAACCGGACACCAGCCCGGCCAGGGCACCGGCCCCGACCCCCGCCTCCAGCGTCCGCGCCAGTTCCGGCCGCAGCGACAGCGCCGCCGGCTGGAGCCCGTTGGACCGCGGCAGGACCGCCGCCAGCGCGTCGGGGTCGCCCGAGGCCAGCGCGGCGAGCAGCTCCGGGGAGGCCTGCGGGACGGGTACGTCCGTGCCCTCCGTCAGCCGGTCGAACTCGCGGAACACCGCCGGTGTCGACAGCCCGCCGTGCGCCACGGCGAACACCCAGTGGAAGGTGCCCGCCCCGACCGGGGTGAGCAGCTCCCCCCGCCCGGTGCCGAGCGCCGCGCCGCCCACCAGGCTGAAGGGGACGTCGCTGCCCAGCTCCGCGCAGATCTCCAGGAGCTCCTCGCGCGGGGTGCCGAGCCCCCACAGCGCGTCGCACGCCAGCAGCGCCGCCGCGCCGTCCGCGCTGCCGCCGGCCATGCCGCCCGCGACGGGGATGTTCTTCGCGATGTGCAGGTGGACGGCCGGGGTGAGCCCGGCCCGGGCGGCGAGGAGCTCGGCGGCCCGCGCCGCGAGGTTCGTGCGGTCCAGCGGCACCTGGTCGCTGTCGGGGCCCTCGCAGCCGACGGTGGGCCCGTCGCCGTCGGTCGCGGTCGCGGTCACCTCGTCGTACAGGGAGACGGCCAGGAAGACGTTGGCCAGGTCGTGGAAGCCGTCGGGGCGGGCCGCGCCCACCGCCAGCTGCACGTTGACCTTCGCGGGGACCCGTACGGTCACCGCCCGGCGCGGCGCGGCGCTCACAGCGCGGGCTTCTGCGCGTCGGCGGGCTTGTGCTCGGCGATCGCCGCGAACTCCTCGACCGTCAGCGACTCGCCGCGGGCCAGCGGGTTGATCCCGGCGGCGGTCAGCGCGGCCTCGGCGGCGGCGGCCGAGCCGGCCCAGCCGGCCAGGGCGGAGCGCAGGCCCTTGCGCCGCTGTGCGAACGCGGCGTCGACGACCGCGAAGACCTCGGCCTTGGATGCGCTGGTCCTGATCGGCTCGGAGCGCCGGACGAGCGAGACCAGTCCGGAGTCGACGTTCGGGGCGGGCCAGAAGACGTTGCGGCCGATGGACCCGGCGCGCTTGACGTCCGCGTACCAGTTGGCCTTGACGGAGGGGACCCCGTACACCTTGTTGCCGGGGCGGGCGGCGAGCCGGTCGGCGACCTCCGCCTGGACCATGACGAGGGTCCGCTCGATGCTGGGGAAGCGGTCGAGCATGGTCAGCAGCACCGGCACGGCCACGTTGTACGGCAGGTTCGCGACGAGCGCGGTCGGCGCGGGGCCGGGCAGCTCGGTCACCAGCATGGCGTCGGAGTGGACGAGCGCGAAACGGTCCTTCTTCCGCGGCATCCGCGCCTCGATGGTGGCGGGCAGCGCGGCGGCCAGGATGTCGTCGATCTCGACGGCGACGACCCGGTCGGCGGCCTCCAGCAGGGCGAGCGTCAGCGAGCCGAGGCCCGGGCCGACCTCGACGACGACGTCGTCGGGGCGGACCTCGGCGGTGCGCACGATCCGGCGGACCGTGTTGGCGTCGATGACGAAGTTCTGGCCCTTCTGCTTCGTCGGGCGCACGCCGAGGGCGGCGGCCAGCTCTCGGATGTCGGCCGGCCCCAGGAGGGCGTCGGAAGGGGTCCCGGGGGTCCCGTGGGGCTGCTGCTGCTCTGCGGTGCTCACCGGTAAAGCCTACGGCCGCAGTGCGGCCACGGACTCGCCCCCCGCTGCACGTAGAGCTTCTTCGCGCGGAACGTCTGCTCGGCGGCCGGGGCGTCCTGGGGGCGGCCGCTCCCGCCGAGGGCCTGCCAGGTGGTCACGTCGAACTGGTAGAGGCCGCCGTAGGTGCCCGAGGCGTCGGTGGCGGTGGGCCGGCCGCCGGACTCGCACTGGGCGAGCGCGCCCCAGTCGAGGCCGTCGGCCCCGGCGACGGAGGTGGGCAGCGGCTTCGTGCCGACCTTGACGAGCTGGCTGACGGGCTCGCGGACGACCTCCTCGGCGATCTTGCGGGCGGGCTGGCGGACCCCGTTGACGGTGCGCAGCCCGTAGGTGACCCGGCGTGCGCCGGCGTGCCCGGAGCGCTCGACGACCTCGGTGCCGGCGAACAGGGTGTCGTCCTCGACGCGTTCGGTCTCGTACGGGATGCGCTCCTCGCGGACCTCGCGGGTGCCGGTGATGCGCAGGACGGTGACGGTCTGGCCGTCGCGCGGGAAGGAGTCCGGGGGGACGGAGGTGGTGTCCTCGCCGCGCAGGGTGATGCCGGCCTGGTCGAGGGCCTCCCGGACGGTGGCGGCGTTGGTGCGGATGGTGCGTTCGCGGCCGTCGGCCATGAAGGTGACGCCGCGTTCGGTGCGCACGCTGAGGGTGAGTCCGGTGCGGGGGACGGTGGCGGTGCGGGGGGCGGAGAGGAAGGCGCCCTCGACGCGGACGCCGAGCTGGCGCAGGGCGGCGTCGACGGTGGGGGCGGTGGTCCACATCTGGCGGCTGGTGCCGTCGAGGGTGAGGCGCAGGGGGCGGCCGTAGCGGACGACGACCTCTTCGCCGTCCTCCAGGGCGGAGTCGCGGGCGGGGGCGACGAGGTCGTGCGGGCCGACGCCGAGGCCTTCGGCGTCGAGGAGGTCCTCGACGCTGCCGGCGAAGGTGTGGAGGGTGCGGGGTTCGCCGTCGACGGTGAGGTGGACGGACTTGTCGGCGGCGACGAAGGCGGTGGTTCCGCCGGCGAGGACGGCGACGACGAGGGCCTGGGGGACGAGGCGCCGCCAGCCGTCGCGGACGACGGCGCTCTGTACGGCGGCGGTACGGGGGCGGCGGCGCCGGCCGGGGGCGGGTTGGGGGGCGCCTTGGCCGTCGCCGGCGGTGGTGCGGGGGGAGGTGCGGGGGGCGGTTGCAGTGTCGTTTCTGGTTCCGGTCGCGGCTCCGGTTCCGGGCGCGGCCCCGGTTCCGGGCGCGGCCCCCGTTCCGGTTCCGGTGTCGGCCGGGGGGCGGGGGGCGGCCCGGCGGCGGCCGGTGGGGGCGGCGGGGGCCGCACCGTCGGGGACGGTGGGGGCGGCGTCGGGCCGGGGGGCGGCGCGGCGGCGGCCGGTGGGGGCGGCGAGGCCGGTGGAGGCGGCGGGGGCCGCACCGTCGGGGACGGCGGGGGCGGCGTCGGGCCGGGGGGCGGCGCGGCGGCGGCCGGTGGGGCGGCGGCCGTCGGCGGGGGCGGTGGCGGGCGGGGATGGGGTGGCGGCGGCTGGGGGTGGGGGTGGGTCGGCCGGGGCCGCGGCCCGGCGGCGTCCGCCTCCGCCTCCGCCGGGCCGCCGGGCGGGCGCCTGGGCCGGTGCGGGGGGTGGGGTGGCGGCGGGGTCCGTGCCGGGCCGGGCGGCGGGGCCGGCGCCGGCGGGGCCCGCGCCGGCGCGCCGCCTGCCGGTGCCCTGGCCGGCGCTGCCCTTGCCGGCGCTGCTCTGGCCGGCGCTGCTCTGGCCGGCGGCGGCCGGGGCCGGATCGGTGCGCACCGCTCCGGCCGCGCGGCGGCGTGCGGCCCGCCGGCCCTCGGCACGGGGGGCGGGGACGCCGGAGTCGGGGCCCGTGCCGGGGTCCCGGCCCGGCACCGGGCCCGCGTCCGGCTCGGCCTCCGGCCAGGAGACACGGCGGTGACTGCCCTGCGTATCGCTCACGTCGCTCGCTCCACTGGTCCGGCCCGGCTGGTTCGGGCACGGCACCCTAACGGGAGCGGCCGTCACGCACCAAAGCCGTTCGACTACCCAGTGTGTCGAACGAACGGATGTGCCGAAGGTGTCGCCACGGCCGTACCGAAATGTCGGCACATCGCCATGACGGCATGTCTCCGTATCCCCATGTCGGCACTGCCGCGTGCGCGGCACGCGAGCGGCGCGCCCGGCGCGGGGAGCGCCCGCGGCCGGCCGGTCAGTAGTCGAAGGCGCGGGCCGTGTTCGCCGCGAGGGCCGTGGCCATGGCGTCCTCGTCGATGCCGCGGACCGCCGCCATCGCCCGCACCGTCAGCGGGATCAGGTACGGCGCGTTGGGGCGCCCCCGGTAGGGCGCCGGGGTGAGGTAGGGGGCGTCCGTCTCCACCAGCACCAGTTCCAGCGGGGCCACGGCCAGGGCCTCGCGCAGCGGCGCCGCGTTCTTGAAGGTGACGGTGCCGGCGAAGGACATGTAGTACCCGGCGGCCGCGCACTCCCGGGCCATCTCCGCGTCCCCGGAGTAGCAGTGGAAGACCGTCCGCTCGGGCGCGCCCTCCTCGCGCAGGACGCGCAGCACGTCCGCGTGGGCGTCGCGGTCGTGGATGACCAGGGCCTTGCCCTGGCGCTTGGCGATCTCGATGTGGGCGCGGAAGGAACGCTCCTGCGCGGCCATGCCCTCGGGCCCGGTCCGGAAGTAGTCCAGCCCGGTCTCCCCGACCGCCTTGACGTGGTCGAGTGCGGCCAGCGCCTCGATCTCGGCGAGCGCCTCGTCCAGGGCGCCCTCACCGCCACCCGCGCGGGCGCCCTGGCGCGACCAGCCGTCCGGGTCGCCGAGGACGATGCGGGGCGCCTCGTTCGGGTGCAGGGCCACCGCCGCGTGGACGTTGGCGTGGGCCGCCGCGGTCTCGGCGGCCCAGCGCGAGCCCTTCACGTCGCAGCCCACCTGCACGACGGTGGCCACACCCACCGAGGCGGCCTTCGCGAGACCCTCCTCGACGGTGCCGGACTGCATGTCGAGATGGGTGTGCGAGTCCGCCACCGCCACCCGCAGGGGTTCGGGCAGCGGGGGCGGGGCGTCCTTGGCGGCGGAGGAAGGGCTGGGGCTCATGGGCCGATCTTATGACCGGCGCAGCCGCCCCAGGAGTCGGGAGAGCAGGCCGCGGCGCCTGCCGGGCTCGTTGACCGCGACGGGTCCCGGGGAGTCGTGCGAGGGCCTGCGCGGCTTCGGCGGGCGCGGGGGGTTCTCGCCGGCCGGCACGGGCCCGGCGATCCCGGGGGCTATGCGGTGGTGGTAGAGCCGGTCGATGGTCGCGTTCACCTGGGAGACCTGGCCGGCCCGCATGATCCGTACGACGTGTCCGTCGCAGTTCAGGCAGGTCGGGTTCGACAGCGGGGAGGGCACCCGCTCGCGGTTCACCGTGTACATGATGAACGGCTGGCCCTGGCCGTCGGTGTGGTGCTCGATCGCGTAGGACTGCTCCCATCCGTACCCGCACTTCATGCACGCGAAGGAGTAGGCCTCGTGCACGATCTGCACGTCGGGGGCGGTAACGGCGGCAGGACCTGCGGCGGGGACGGGTACCGGGGTGTCTGCGATCTCACTCATGCCAGCTCCTCTTGTTCCACTGGTGCCATTGCCAGTGGACGCCTCTTCGGGCGGGAGCGCATCAGGCCCTGTCCAGTGTTGGACGGTCTTTGGGCCAGTCATGTCTCAAAGCGGCCGGTGCGCGGTCTGAGCTTTGCTTTTCAGGTTATCCCTTTACCGACTTACGGCATCTTCTGTGCCGCATTCTTTGCCGCGACCACCGCGTCGAAGACCTCGCGCTTGGGTACGCCGGCCTCGGCCGCGACCGCCGCGATGGCCTCCTTGCGCCGCTCGCCCGCCTCCTCGCGCACCCGCACCCTGCGCACCAGCTCCTCGTCGTCCAGGTCGGCGGGCCCGGCGGCCGGGGCGCCCTCGACCACGATCGTGATCTCGCCGCGGACGCCCTCGGCGGCCCACTCGGCCAGCGCGCCCAGCCCGCCGCGCTTGACCTCCTCGTACGTCTTGGTGAGTTCGCGGCACACGGCGGCCCGCCGGTCGGCGCCGAACACCTCGGCCATCGCCGCGAGGGTGTCGTCGAGCCGGTGCGGGGCCTCGAAGTAGACGAGCGTGCGCCGCTCGCCCTCCACCTCGCGGAGCCGGCCGAGGCGCTCGCCCGCCTTGCGCGGCAGGAACCCCTCGAAGCAGAAGCGGTCCACAGGGAGCCCGGAGAGCGCGAGCGCGGTGAGGACGGCGGAGGGCCCGGGCACGGCCGTGACCTTGATGTCCTTCTCGACGGCGGCGGCGACCAGGCGGTAGCCGGGGTCGGAGACCGAGGGCATCCCGGCGTCGGTGACCAGCAGCACCCGCCGGCCCGACTCCAGGGCCTCGACCAGCTCGGGGGTGCGGGCGGACTCGTTGCCCTCGAAGTACGACAGGACCCGCCCGGTGGTGTGCACGCCGAGCCCCTGGGTGAGCCGGCGCAGCCGCCGGGTGTCCTCGGCGGCGATCACATCGGCCCGCTCCAGCTCGGCGGCGAGCCGGGGCGGGGCGTCGGCGAGGTCGCCGATCGGGGTCCCGGCGAGGACGAGTACGCCGTGGGAGGAGGGGGATTGCGCGCCGCGGGGCTGGTCTGCTGTCACCGCCTCATCCTCTCATTGGGGCTCGTGGGGGCTGGGGCTCGCACAGGGGCGTTCCCTACGATGACCCGGTGACCAGTACCGCGACGCCGCCGCCCAGCCCCGCGGGGGCCCCGCCCGTCCCGCCGGGCGGACGCGGCTCCGAGCACGAGCCGCCCGTGTGGCTGCGCCGCCTGCGGGGGTTCGGCTACGTGCCCGCCGCACCGGCGGCCGACCTCCGTACCCGCCTCGTACCCCCGTACGCCCGGCCGTCCGCCCAGCTCTGGGCGGCGCTCGGGATCCCGGAGGCGAGCCGGCAGACCTGGGAGCGGGTCATGGCGTGGGCGGGGCCGCTGCTGGTGGCGCTCGTCGCGGGTGTGCTGCGGTTCACCCACCTGGGCAGCCCGAAGGCGGTGATATTCGACGAGACGTACTACGCCAAGGACGCCTGGGCCACGATCCGGCAGGGCTACGAGGCCAGCTGGCCCAAGGATGTCGACAAGTCGATCCTCGCCAACCCCGACGCGGTGCCGCTGCCGACCGATCCCGGCTACGTCGTGCACCCGCCGGTCGGCAAATGGGTGATCGGGCTCGGCGAGTGGATGTTCGGCTTCGACCCGTTCGGCTGGCGCTTCATGACGGCGCTGCTCGGCACCCTGTCCGTGCTGATGCTCTGCCGCATCGGCCGCCGCCTCTTCCGCTCCACCTTCCTCGGCTGCCTGGCCGGCGCGCTCCTCGCGGTCGACGGCCTGCACCTGGTGATGAGCCGCACCGCGCTGCTCGACCTGGTGCTGATGTTCTTCGTGCTGGCCGCCTTCGGGGCGCTGCTCGTCGACCGCGACCGGGCGCGGGCCCGGCTCGCGGCGGCGCTCCCGGTCGACGAGGAGGGCCGCACCCGCCCGGACTCGGCCGTCGCGGAGACCCTGCGGCTGGGCTGGCGCCCGTACCGGCTGCTGGCCGGCGTCTGCCTGGGCCTGGCCTTCGGCACCAAGTGGAACGGCCTGGTCGTGCTGGCCTTCTTCGGGGTCCTCACCGTGCTGTGGGACGCGGCCGCGCGCCGCACCGCCGGCGCGGGCACCCCGTACGCGGCGATGCTGCGCCGGGACGCGCTGCCCGGCTTCCTGTCGACGGTGCCGGTGGCGATCGCCGTCTACCTGGGCTCGTGGCTCGGCTGGATCCTGAGCCCGGACGACGGCAGGGGCGGCTACTTCCGCGACTGGGCCGCCAAGAACGACCAGCACAGCGCGCTGTCCTTCCTCCCGGAGTGGCTGCGCAGCCTGTGGCACTACGAGACGGAGGTCTACAAGTTCCACGTGGGCCTGACCTCGGGCCACACCTACCAGTCCAACCCGTGGAGCTGGCTGGTCCTGGGCCGGCCCGTCTCCTACTTCTACGAGTCCCCCGCGCCCGGCACGGACGGCTGCCCGGCGACCGAGGCCGGCAAGTGCGCCCGCGAGGTGCTGGCGCTGGGCACGCCGCTGCTGTGGTGGACGGGCTGCTTCGCCCTGGCGTACGTGCTGTGGCGCTGGTTCTTCCGGCGCGACTGGCGGGCCGGCGCGATCGCGTGCGCGCTGGCCGCGGGCCTGCTGCCCTGGTTCAACTACCAGGAGCGGACCATCTTCTACTTCTACGCGGTGGTCTTCGTCCCCTACCTGTGCCTGGCGGTGGCGATGATGATCGGCGCCCTGCTGGGGCCGTCGGGCTCCTCGGAGCGGCGGCGGACCCTGGGGGCGATCGGGGCGGGGGTGCTGGTGCTCCTGATCGTCTGGAACTTCATCTATTTCTGGCCGATCTACACCGGTGAGACCCTGCCCATGGACTCGTGGCGTGGCCGGATGTGGCTGGATACGTGGATCTGACCCCTTACCCGCGCGTAAGGTGGGCCGCTCAGACTCTTTGAACACGTTCAGAGGGCTGTGGCTCCTGGGGAGGGGACGTAATGAACGGGGCGGCGAAGGGTGCCATCGTCGGCGGGGTGTTCCTGGCGATGGCCGGCGGGGCGGCGTACGGGGTGGTCACCCTCGTGGGTGACAGCGGCGAAGGCCGCTCGGGCGCGGGCGGGAACGGGGCCGCGGGCACCGGCGCGGTGACCTCGCAGCGGGCGGCCGGGCCGGTCACCGAGCAGGAGACGGCCCAGGTCGCGAAGGCCTTCCTGGCCGCGTGGGCCGCCGGCGACGCCCGCGCGGCGGCCGACCTGACGAACAACGCGCAGGCCGCGCAGCCCGCGCTCGCCGATTTCCGGTCCAAGGCGCTGGTCTCCAAGGCCGTCATCACGCCCGGCACCCCGGACGGCACCGGCGTGCCGTTCAAGGTCGAGGCCGAGATCACCCACGCGGGAACGCCCAAGACCTTCGCGTACGACTCGCGCCTCACCGTCGTGCGCGGCGCCGGCAGCGGCAAGCCGCTCGTGGACTGGCAGCCCTCGGTGGTCCACCCGCAGCTCCAGAAGGACGAGCGGCTGCGCGCGGGCACCCCGGCCAGCCCGCCCCTCAAGGCCGTCGACCGGCACGGCAAGGAGCTGGCGCCCGAGCAGTACCCGTCGCTGCGGCCGGTGCTGGATGCGCTGCGCAAGACGTACGGGGAGAAGGCGGGCGGTACCCCCGGCGTCGAGGTGTGGATCGAACCGGCCACCGCCGACGCCCCCAAGCGGACCCTGGCAACCCTGGTCGAGGGCACGCCCGGGCAGCTGCGGACCGTGCTCGACGCCGATGTGCAGGCGGCGGCGGAGAAGGCGGTGGCGCAGTACGCCGAGGCCTCGGTCGTCGCGGTCCAGCCGAGCACCGGCGACATCCTGGCGGTGGCCAACCACCGCCAGGACGGCTTCAACGCGGCGATGCTGGGGCGGCGGGCGCCCGGCTCGACGATGAAGATCGTGACGGCGGCGATGCTGCTGGAGAAGGGGCTCGTGGCGGCCGACCGGCCGGCGGCGTGCCCGCCGAGCGCCACGTGGGACGGCAAGGCCTTCCGCAACCAGGGCGGCTTCTCCCTTCAGGGCCAGCCCTTCTCGACCAGCTTCGCCAGGTCCTGCAACACGGCCTTCATCAGCCTGATCGACGACGTGAAGGACAACGGCGCGCTGCCGCGGGTGGCCAAGGAGGCCTTCGGCATCGGGCTGGACTGGAAGACGGGCATCCCCTCGCAGGACGGCGCCGTCCCGGTGACCTCGGGTTCGGCCGCCGCCGCCGAGTACATCGGCCAGGGCCCGATCCTGATGAACCCGCTGAACATGGCCTCGGTCACGGCGACCGCCCGCACCGGGACGTTCCGCCAGCCGGTGCTGGTCAAGGCCTCGCTGGACGGCCGCACCCTGGCGACGGCCCCCCGGTCGCTGGCACCGGGGGTGTCGGCGCAGCTGGTGCGGATGATGCGGCAGACGGCGACGAGCGGCACGGCGGCCAAGGCGATGGCGGCGGTCGGCGGCTCCGACAAGGGCGCGAAGACCGGTTCGGCGGAGGTCGACGGCGCGGCGGCCCCGGACAGCTGGTTCACGGGCTTCAGCGGCGACGTGGCGGCGGCGGCCATGGTCGAGGGCGGCGGCCACGGCGCCGACGCGGCGGGCCCCGTCGTCGCCGCGGTCCTCAACGCCTCCTGACCCGGGGCCGCCGGGGCGGGCCGGGGGTTGGCGGCAAGGGGCCGGGGCCAAGGCCAGAGGCCGGGGACGGGGCGGGCCGGAGGCCGAGGCCAGAGCCAGGGGCCAAGGCCGGGCGTTGGGGCCGAGGCCAGAGGCCAGGGACAGCTGCGGGGGACAAAACGCCTCGCCCCCGGCCGCGCGCGGCGCTAGCGTCCCGGCATGACGACGAGCACCCCGCACCCTCTCTTCGCCCAGGCCCTCGCCGACCTGGGCCTCGACCTCGCCATCCGCACCTTCCCCGAAGGCACCCGGACGGCCGCCGACGCCGCCGCCGCGATCGGCTGTGAGCTCAGCCAGATCGTGAAGTCACTGATCTTCGCGGCGGACGGCGTCCCGGTCCTGGTCCTCATGGACGGGGCCTCGCGCGTCGACGTCGAGGCGGTACGGCGTCAACTCGACGCCTCGGAAGTCACCCGCGCGGACGCGGCGGTCGTCCGCGAGACCACCGGCTACGCCATCGGCGGCGTCCCGCCCTTCGGCCACCGCACCCGCACCCGCGTCCTCGCGGACCGGTCCCTCCTGCGGCACGACGTCGTCTGGGCGGCCGCCGGCACCCCGCACACCGTGTTCCCGATGCCCCCGCGCGAACTCGTCACGCACGCCGCCGCCCAACTGGCCGACGTGCGCGAGCGGAGCTGACGGCGACACCCGACGAAAAGAGCTGAAGCGACACATCGCTAAAGGCAGGAGCGCAGCGCCCGCACCAGCGCCTGCGCACGCGGGTCGGCGGTGACCGACTTGGCGTGCGCGTTGGTGACGTAGCCGAAGCCGATGCCCGCCTCCGGGTCCGCGAAGGCCAGCGAGCCGCCGCGGCCCGGGTGGCCGAAGGAGGCCGGGGACAGCAGCGGGGACGAAGGCCCGTGCAGCATGTAGCCCGGGCCGAACCGGGTGCCCACGACCAGCACCCGGTCGGGCCCCGCCGCGAACTCGGTGCCGGCCAGCGCGGTGGTCGCCGGGGTGAAGATCCGGGCCCCGTCCTCCACCACCCCGATGGTCGCGGCGTAGAAGCGGGCCAGGGCGCGCGCGGTGCCGATGCCGGCCGAGCCCGGCAGCTCCGCCGCCTGGTAGACGGGGTCGTTCTCGTCCGGCTGGGGGTCGATGGCGGCGAAGGCGCGGCGGGTGAGGGACTCGGGGTCGGCGTACGCCTCAGAAACGTTTCTCCTCGGCCGCGTCCTCAGCAGTCCCGCACTCGGCGGCGGCTCGACGGGCGCCACCCGGCCCACCCGGCGCGCCTCGCCCTCCGGCAGCCCGATCCAGAAGTCCAGCCCCAGCGGCTCGGCCATCTCCTCGGCCAGGATCCCGCCGACGGTGCGCCCGGTGGCCCGCAGCACCAGCTCGGACACCAGCCAGCTGAAGGTCTGCGCGTGGTACCCGTGCGCACGGCCCGGCTCCCAGAACGCCTGCTGCGCGGCGACCGCCCGCGCCCCGGACACGCCGTCCGCCGCCTCCGCCGTCGTCAGGCCGCGGTCCAGCGCCGGAACGCCGGCCTGGTGCGCGAGCAGGTGGCGCACCAGGGCGCGCTCCTTGCCGCCCGCCTTGAACTCCGGCCAGTACGCGCTCACGGGAGCGTCCAGGTCCAGCAGCCCGCGCTGGTGCAGCAGCAGCGGTACGGCCGCCGCCACGCCCTTGGTCGCGGAGCGCACGATGGTCGCGGTGTCCTCGGTCCAGGGCTCGGTGCCGTTCGCGTCCTTCGTGCCGCCCCACAGGTCGACGACCTTGCGGCCGTCGCGGTACACGGCCACGGCCGCGCCCCGGTCCCCGAGCACCTCGAAGTTGCGCGCGAAGGCCTCTCGTACGGGCTCGAAGCCCTCGGTCACCACACCCTGGATGTTCACGAGCACACCAACAACCGAGGACCTGCGCTTATGCCGCGCCCCCGCCGCACCGGGCGGTCCCGGGCGGTCCGGGAGCGCACCCGGGCCGCGCGCCGGGACTACGCCGCGGCCACCGAGCGCGGGTCGAAGCCGAACGGCAGCTCCAGCCGGTGCGCGCCCATCAGCTCCTCGTCGCACAGCAGGTCCCGGGTGCGTCCGTCGGCGGCGATGACCCCCTCGCTGAGGATCACCGAGCGCGGGCAGAGCTCCAGGGCGTAGGGCAGGTCGTGCGTCACCATCAGCACGGTGACGTCCAGTGCGCGCAGGATGTCGGCCAGCTCGCGCCGCGAGGCGGGGTCGAGGTTGGAGGAGGGTTCGTCCAGGACGAGGATCTCCGGCCGCATCGCCAGTACGGTCGCCACGGCCACCCGGCGCCGCTGCCCGAAGGACAGGTGGTGCGGCGGGCGGTCGGCGAAGCCGGCCATGCCGACCTGTTCGAGGGCCTCGCGGACCCGTGCCTCCAGCTCGGCCCCGCGCAGGCCGGCGGCCGCCGGGCCGAAGGCGACGTCCTCGCGCACGGTCGGCATGAACAGCTGGTCGTCGGGGTCCTGGAAGACGATTCCGACCCGCCGCCGGATCTCGGCGAGGTGGCGCTTCTCCACGGGCAGCCCGGCCACGGTGACGGTGCCGACCCCGCCGCCCAGGATGCCGTTGAGGTGCAGGACGAGGGTGGTCTTCCCCGCGCCGTTGGGTCCGAGCAGGGCGACGCGTTCGCCGCGCCCGACGGTGAGGTCGACGCCGAAGAGGGCCTGGTGCCCGTCCGGGTAGGCGTAGGCGACGCCGGACACCTCCAGCGAGGGCGCGGGGCTAACGTCACCGGAGGCGGTGGATGCATCAGAGGCGGAGGGAGCGGTCACAGCGTCCATCCCATCAGACAGACGGCGAGCGCCGTCACCGGGAGCACGGCCGAGTACGCCCACTGGGCGCGGGTGGCCGTGACGTCGTCGATCACCGGCATGGAACCGGCGTAGCCGCGGCTGACCATCGCGAGGTAGACCCGCTCGCCGCGCTCGTAGGAGCGGATGAAGAGGGCGCCGGCGGTCTTGGCGAGCACCCCCCAGTGCTGGATCCCGCGCGCCTCGAAGCCGCGGGAGCGCCGGGCGATGGACATCCGGCGCAGCTCGTCGGTGATGACGTCGCCGTACCGGATCATGAAGGAGGCGATCTGCACGAGCAGCGGCGGCAGCTTGAGGCGCTGGAGGCCCAGCAGCAGCGCCCGCAGTTCGGTGGTCGAGGCGAGGAGCACGGAGGCGGCGACCCCCAGGGTGCCCTTGGCGAGCACGTTCCAGGCGCCCCACAGTCCGGAGACGCTCAGCGACATGCCGAGGACGTCCACCCGCTCGCCCTGCGACACGAAGGGCATGAGCACGGCGAACAGGACGAACGGCACCTCGATCAGCAGCCGCCGCAGCAGGAGCCCGGCGGGGATCCGGGCCGCCGCGGCGACGGCGGCCACGAGGGCGGCGTAGAGGCCGAAGGCCCACATCGCCTCGCGCGGTGTCGACACGACGACGATGACGAAGCCGGCGGTCGCGGCGATCTTGCAGTGCGGCGGCAGCTCGTGCACGGGCGAGTGCCCGTGCCGGTAGAGCTTGTGCGCGTGGCCCGCTCCCACGTCAGCCCGCCGAGGGGGCGGCCGTGGAGGACGCGGTCGGGTCCTGGGCGCGGCGGCGGCGTACGGCCCAGAAGACGCCGCTGCCGACGGCGACGGTCGCGCCGACGCCGATGGCGCCGGCGAGGCCGCCCGACAGGCGGGCGTCGTCGACGTCCTTGACGCTGTAGTCGGCGAGCGGGGAGTCGGCGGCGGCGTGTTCCTGCACCTTGCTGTCGATGCCCTTGTCGGCGGCGACCTTCTCCAGCCCGTCCGGGCTGGTGGAGGCGTAGAAGGAGACGAAGCCGGCGAGCACGAGGGCGGTGGCCAGGCCGGTCAGCCACAGCGCGCGGGTGGAGCGGGCGGCGGCCGGGACGGGGGCCGCGGCGGGGGCGTCGACGAGCTCGCCGCCGACGCGCAGCTTCAGCGGGGTGGCCAGTCCGTGCGCGCCGTGGACCAGGTCGGGCCGAACGGCGATCACGGCGCCGACGGTGGCGGCGGTGATCAGGGCTTCGCCGATGCCGATGAGCACGTGGACGCCGACCATGGCGGTGAACACCTTGCCGATCGGGACGTCGGTGGTGCCACCGAGGGCGTAGAGCAGGGTGAACATGAACGCCGCGCCGGGCACCGAGAGCAGGGCTCCGGCGAAGGCGGCGACGGTCACCGAGCGCCGGCCGGAGGGCAGGAACTTCAGCAGGACGCGGAAGACGGCGTAGGAGACGAGGACGGTCACCACGGCCATGTTCAGGATGTTGACGCCGAGCGCGGTGAGGCCTCCGTCGGCGAAGAGGATGCCCTGCATCAGCAGGACGACGGAGACGCAGAGCACGCCGGTGTAGGGGCCGACGAGTATCGCGGCGAGCGCGCCGCCCAGGAGGTGGCCGCTGGTGCCGGCGGCGACGGGGAAGTTCAGCATCTGCACGGCGAAGATGAAGGCGGCGACGAGGCCGGCCAGGGGCGCGGTGCGCTCGTCGAGCTCGCGGCGGGCGCCGCGCAGGCTGACCGCGACAGCGGCGGTGGCCGCCACTCCTGCGGCCACCGAGACGGGTGCGTCGATGAATCCGTCGGGCACGTGCATGGAGCGGCTCCGCTTCCTCTTCCTCACATGAGTGTTTAACCGTTCAAGAGTAGTGGCTACTTGCAAACGATTGGCAAGAGCTGGCGCCGCACAAATACATACGTGCGGTTTCGTGGGAATGTGCGAGGCTGGACAGGCAAACGGACGCGCATGTTCCGATTCAAGGAGTCCGGTCGATGTCAGCCACCGCCGAGAATCCACCAGCCACCTCAGCGGCCGTCGAGGAGCGGGTCAGCGCCCGCGTGATCAGCGACGACCCCCTCTTCCGCGCGATCCCGGTGGCCCTGCGGTTCACCACCGCCGAGCCCCTGGCCGTCAGGATCGTCTTCCCCGCCGAGCTGTCCCCCGACGGCACCGACAACGAGTGGGTCTTCCCGCGCGCCTTGCTGGAGGCCGGCCTGCTCGCGCCGACCGGGACGGGCGACGTGCGGGTCTGGCCCTGCGGCCGGGTCCAGGCCGTGGTCGAGTTCCACTCCCCCGACGGTGTCGCCGTGCTCCAGTTCGACAGCGCCGTGCTGCGCCGCTTCCTGCGCCGCACGTACGCCACCGCGGCGGCCGCCGACGCGGGACCCGCTGCCGGCGCGCGGCCCACGGCCACCCGTACGGCGTAGCGGACGCGGCCGGCCCCGCACCTGGGGTTCCAGATGCGGGGCCGGGGTTCACATGCTTCGAACCAACCGCTGGGCATTAACCACCCGCGGGGTCAGGCGTTGACCAGCGCGCGCTGCTTGTCGGGGTCCTCCGGGGACCCGGACTCCTGCGCCGACTCCCCGAGGTGCTTGCGCAGGCTCTCGCCCTCCACGTCGACGTTGGGCAGGATCCGGTCCAGCCACGCCGGCAGCCACCAGGCCTTGTGGCCGAGCAGCGCCAGCACCGCCGGCACGATCGCCATGCGCACCACGAAGGCGTCGAACAGGACGGCGACGGCCAGGCCGAAGCCGATCATCTTGACCATCGCGTCGCTGGCGCCCAGGAAGCCGGAGAAGACGGCGATCATGATGACGGCCGCGGCCACCACCACGCGGGCGCTGAACTGGAAGCCCGTCACCACGGCCTGACCGGGCCGCTCGCCGTGGACGTACGCCTCCCGCATCCGGGTGACGAGGAAGACCTCGTAGTCCATCGCCAGGCCGAAGACGACGCCCACCATGAAGATCGGCATCATCGACATGATCGGACCGGTCTGCTCCACCCCGAAGACGGACCCGAGCCAGCCCCACTGGAAGACCGCGACGACCGCGCCGAGGGCGGCGACGACCGACAGCAGGAAGCCGAGGGCCGCCTTCAGCGGGACCAGGATCGAGCGGAACACCAGCATCAGCAGCAGGAACGCCAGGCCGACCACGAGCGCCAGGTAGGGCAGCAGCGCGTCGTTCATCTTCTGCGAGAAGTCGATGTTCATCGCGGTCGCGCCGGTGACGAACACGTCGTCCCCGTTGCCCGCGCGGATCGTGTGGACCAGGTCCTCGGTCTCGGTCGAGGACGGCCGCTCCTTCGGGATCACGCTGATGACCGCGGCGTCCTTGGCCTCGTTCTGGTGCGGCGGGGTCACCGCGACCACGCCCTCCAGGCCCTTGATCCGGTCGACGGTCTTGTCGGCGAGCGCCTTGTCGCCGTCAACGACCACCATCAGCGGACCGTTGAAGCCCGGGCCGAAGCCCTCGGACAGCATGTCGTACGCCTTGCGCTGGCTGGTGGAGACGGGCTTGGAGCCGTCGTCCGGCAGGCCCATCTCCAGCTTGCTCGCCGGCACCGCGATCGCGCCGAGGCCGATCACGCCGATCAGCAGCACCATCACCGGGCGGCGCAGCACGAAGCGGGCCCAGCGGGTGCCGCCGTTGGGCTTGGCCTCGGCGCCGGCCGGGCGGCCCTTGCCGAAGAGCTTGCTCTTCTTGCCGGCGGGCAGGACCTTCTTGCCCGCGAAGCCGAGGATCGCCGGGACCAGCGTCAGGGCGACGAGCACCGCGATGACCACCGTTCCGGCGGCCGCGACACCCATCTTCGTCAACATCGGGATGTTGACGACGGCCAGGCCCACCAGGGCGATGACCACGGTCAGACCGGCGAAGACGACGGCGGAGCCGGCGGTTCCGGCGGCGCGGCCGGCGGCCTCGTCACGCTCGCGGCCCTCGGCGAGCTCCACGCGGTAGCGGGAGACGATGAACAGCGCGTAGTCGATGCCGACCGCGAGGCCGATCATCATCGCGAGGGTGGAGGTGGTGGAGCCGAGGTCCAGCACGTTGGCGAGCGCGGTGATCGAGGAGACGCCGATGCCCACGCCGATCAGCGCGGTCAGCAGCGGCAGCCCGGCCGCGACCAGCGAGCCGAAGGTGATGACCAGGACGATGCCGGCGATCAGGATGCCGATCGCCTCGCCGGAGCCGGTCTCGGGAGCCTCCATCAACGCGTCGCCGCCGATCTCCACCTGGAGGCCGGCCTTCTGCGCGTCGTGCCCGGAGTCCTTGAGGGCGTCACGCGTGACGTCCTTCAGCTCCATGCCGCTGACCTTGTACTTCACCGTGATGTAGGTGGTGGAGCCGTCCTGGCTCACCGCCTGCATCTGGTACGGGTCGTCGACGGTGGCGACCTGTGCGGCGCCCTCGCCCTGCTTCAGGCCGGAGATGAGCTTCTGCACCTCGCCCTTGGGGCCCTGGTCTGTGACCTTGGCGCCCGCCGGGGCCTTGACGACGATGCGGGCGGTCGCGCCGTCGGCGGACATGCCCGGGAACTTCTTGTCCAGCAGGTCGAAGGCCTTCTGGGCCTCGGTGCCGGGGATCGAGAACGAGCCGGAGGTGGGCGCGGCGGCCGTCGCCGCGCCGAAGCCGGCGGCGACCAGCAGCGCCACCCATATGAGGGCGACGAGGCCGCGGCGCCTGAAGGCGCCGCGCCCGAGCCGGTAGAGGAAGGTGGCCACGTCGTGGTTCTCCCGTTTCAGGTCGTGGGATGGATCCTGCGCCCGTGCGGCCGGAGGGCCGTGGGCGGATCAGGGCGTGAAAAGCCGGCCCGACGACGAGAGCGGCGTGTCAGGAGCAGCAGGCGGTACGTGGGGAGGTACGGGGAGTGCGGACAGCGGCCCCGGGAGGTACTGGACGGCGCTGGCGGAACCGGACAGTACCCGGCGGTGCTCAGGAAGGACTGGGGAGTCGCTCGGGAATCAGACGCCGAGGGCGGGGAAGACCACGGCGTCGATGAACTGGGTGAGGAAGGCCCGGTCGACGGACCGGTCCTCGATCAGCGGCAGTGCGATGAACGCCCCGATGAGCATGTGCGGCACGAAGTCCAGCGCCGGGCAGTCCGGACGGACCTCGCCCCGCTCCACCGCGCGGCGGAGCATGGCCTGGAGACCGTTGATCTCCGGGTCGACCAGCAGGTCGCGCAGGGCCCGGTGCAGCTCCGGGCTCTCGTGGACGGCATGGGCCAGACCCCGCATCAGGGCGGTGTCCTTGGCCATCTGCGCGTCGTCGGAGTGCGCGACCATCCGTGCGAAGTCCCCGCGGAGGGTGCCCGTGTCGATCTCCCGCAGGGAGACCGGCTGGGTGCACCGGAGGGCCTTCGCGACCAGCTCCGGCTTGCTCCCCCACTGGCGGTAGAGGGTGGCCTTGCTGGACTTCGTACGGGCGGCGACCGCGTCCATGGTCAGCGCCTCGTACCCGACCTCGCGGAGGAGGTCGAGGACCGCCTCGTGGAGCTCGGCCTCCCGCTCGGGGGTGATCCGGCTGCGCCGCGCCGACATCGCGTCGGTGACCCGGCAGCTTCCCTTCATCACGACCACCCATCCGAACGAAACGGTTTCGTACACCAGCTAGCGTACCCCCGCCCTTAACGAAACGAAACCGTTCCGTTTCGCTAGGACGGTGGTGTGGGTCACACATGGAGCACCTGTACGAGTTGCCGGGCCCCTCCGGCACGGAAAGCATTGTGGGGTGAGTCACGACGTCGCGTACCTCCGCTTCCCGCACCTGCACGACGAACTGCTGTGCTTCGCCACCGAGGACGACCTGTGGGTCGCCCCGCTGGTCCCCGAGGGCCACGCCCCGGGCCGGGCCTGGCGGATCACCGTCGACCGCACCCGGGTCGGCCACCCCCGCTTCTCCCCCGACGGACGGCAGATCGCCTTCACCACCTGGCGCAGCCTCGACCCCGAGATCCACCTCGCCCCCGTGGACGGCGGCCCCGCGCGCCGCCTCAGCCACTGGGGCTCCACCGACACCCGGGTCTGCGGCTGGGACCCCGACGGCAACGTCCTGGCCGTCTCCTCCCACGGTCAGCCGTTCTCGTACTACTCCTGGGCCTACAAGCTGCCCACGGACGGCAGCCCCGGCGGCCGCCTGCCCTGGGGCCCGGTCTCCGACATCCAGGTCGCCGACGTCGACGGCGAACACCGCAGCCTGCTGCTCACCGGCAAGCCCCCGCACGAGCCCGCCTCCTGGAAGCGCTACCGGGGCGGCGCCACCGGTCGGCTGTGGCTGCACGGCGTACGCCTGCTGGAGGACCTCGAAGGCCACCTCGACGCGCCGATGTTCGTCGGCGGCCGCATCGCCTTCCTCTCCGACCACGAGGGCGTCGGCAACCTCTACTCCTGCCTGCCCGACGGCACCGGCCTGCGCCGCCACACCGACCACGAGGAGTTCTACGCCCGCCACGCCTCCAGCGACGGCTCCCGCGTCGTCTACCAGTGCGCCGGCGAGCTCTGGCTCGTGGACTCCCTCGCCGCCGACGCCTCCCCGCGCCGGCTCGACGTCCGCCTCGGCGGCCCGCGCGCGGGCCGGCGCACCTACCAGGTGCCGGCCGCCAGCAACGTCGACTCGCTGTCCGTGGACACCACCGGCCGGGCCAGCGCCGTCGTCGTCCGCGGCAGCCTGTACTGGCTCACCCACCGCGACGGCCCGGCCCGCACCATCGCCGACACCCCGGGCGTGCGCGTCCGCCTCCCCGAGATGCTCGGCAGCGGCGGCCAGGTCGCCTACGTCACCGACGCCGAGGGCGAGGACGCCGTCGAGATCGCCTACCTCCCCCGCGCCTCCGGGGAGCGCGAGCCGCGCCGGCTCGCCTCGGGCGAGCTGGGCCGCGTCACCGAGCTGCTGTCCGACCCGGCCGGAGAGCGGCTCGCCGTCGCCTCCCACGACGGGCGGCTGCTGCTCCTCGACGCGACCGAGGAGTCCGACGGGCAGGCCACCGAGCTGATCCGGTCGATCAACGGGCCCGTCGCCGACCTCGCCTTCTCCCCCGACGGCTGCTGGCTGACCTGGTCGCACCCCGGCATCGGCCGCTCCCTGCGGCAGATCAAGATGGCGAGGATCTCCGGGCCGGGCGCCCGCGTCGTCGTCGACGTCACCAACGGCCGCTTCGCGGACGAGAACCCGGTCTTCACCCGCGACGGCCGCTACCTCGCGTTCCTGTCCTGGCGCGGGTTCGACCCGGTGTACGACGTCCACACCGGCGACCTGTCGTTCCCGCTGGGCTGCCGCCCGTACCTGGTGCCGCTGTCCTCCGCGACCCCCTCGCCCTTCGCCTTCTCCCCCGACGGCCGCCCGGCGGCGGGCGGCCTCGACCCCGTCGAGGGGGAGCCCGGGGAGGGCGACGGGACGGTGACCGTGGAGGTGGAGGGCCTGGAGAGCCGGGTCACCCCCTTCCCCGTGACCGCGTCGAAGTACTCGGCGCTGCACCCCGTGCACGGCGGCGGGCTCGTGTGGCTGCGCTGGCCCATCTCGGGCGCGCTCGGCGAGACCTTCGCCAACCCGGCCGACACCAGCGGCAAGCCGACGCTGGAGCACTTCGACATGACCAAGGCCCGCAAGACCGAACTGGCCTCCGGGCTGGACTGGTTCGCGGTCAGTGGCGACGGCACCCGCATCGTCGTCAACGACGACGGTGACCTCCGCGCCGTGCCGGCCACCGAATCGGGTGACGGCGACTCCACCGTCTACCTCGACCTGCGCCGCATCCTGCACGAGGTGGACCCGGCGGCCGAGTGGCGGCAGGCCTTCGAGGAGGCCGGCCGGCTCATCCGCGCGTACTTCTGGGAGCCGAACATGTGCGGCATCGACTGGGACGCGGTGCTGAGCCAGTACCGCCCCCTCGTCGAACGGGTCGCCTCCCCCGACGAGTTCGCGGACCTGCTGCGCGAGGTGCTCGGCGAACTCGGCACCTCGCACGCGTACGTCTCCCCCGCCCGCCGCAACGAGGGCCCGCCCCACTACCAGCGGGCGATCGGCCTGCTCGGCGCCAACCTCGTGCGGCGCGACGAGGGGTGGGTGGTCGCACGGATCCTGCCCGGCGAGTCCTCCGACTCCAAGGCCCGCTCCCCGCTCGCCGGCACCGGCATCCGCGAGGGCGCCGTCCTGACCCACGTCGACGGCCGGCCCGTCGACCCGGTCGCCGGCCCCTACCCGCTGCTCGCGGCGGCCGGGGGCACCACCGTCGAGCTGACGTTCACCCCGGCCGAGGGCGAGGGCCCCTCCCGGCGCGTCGCGGTCGTCCCGCTGGTCGACGAACGGCCGCTGCGCTACCAGGACTGGGTGTCCAAGCGCCGCGCCGTCGTCCGGAAGATCAGCGGCGGACGCTGCGGCTACCTGCACATCCCCGACATGGGCGGCTCGGGCTGGGCCCAGTTCAACCGCGACCTGCGCATGGAGATGTCCCGGCCCGCGCTGATCGTCGACGTACGGGGCAACGCCGGCGGCCACATCAGTGAACTCGTCGTCGAAAAACTCACCCGATCGATTCTGGGCTGGGACCTGACGCGCGGCGCACAGCCGGTCAGTTACGCCTCCGACGCGCCGCGCGGCCCGATCGTCGCACTGGCGGACGAGGCGACCTCCTCCGACGGGGACATGATCACCGCCGCGTTCAAACTGCTCGGCCTCGGGCCGGTGGTCGGCCAGCGCACCTGGGGCGGCGTGGTCGGCATGACCGGCCGGCACACCCTGGGCGACGGCACCGTGATCACCGTGCCGATGAACGCCGCCTGGTTCCCGGAGTACGGGTGGTCGGTGGAGAACCACGGCGTGGAACCGGACCTGGAGATCATGCGCACCCCCCTCGACTGGGCGGAGGGGCGCCACGCGCAGCTGGACGACGCCGTGTACCTGGCGCTGGAGCTGCTGGAGCAGGACCCGGCCGCGATCCCGCCCGGCTACACGGACGTCCCGGACGGACGCCGGCCGAAGCTCCCGCCGCGGCCGTAGCGCACGGCGGGCCGGAGCGCACGGCACGAGGCGAGCACGGCACGAGGCGAGCACGGCACGAAAGCCCACGGCACGAGGGCGACGAGGGCGCACGGCACGAGGGGCGCGATCCGCGGGAAGTGCGGATCGCGCCCCTCGGCGCTGTCTGCGGAAGGTCAGTCCCAGCTGTCGTCGAGCTCGCTGCGGACGTCGTCGACCGGCTGCTGCGCCTGCGGCTTCTTCGCCTTGGCCTGCCGCGCACGCGAGGACGCCTCGTCCTTCGCACCCTGCTGCGGTTGCTGCGCCTTCGCCTTGAGCTGCTCCGCCTTGTCCTGGAACTGGTCCTTGATACCCATGCGTGCACTCCCTGAGGGGTGTTGGTGGTCGGGCTCGACCAGACTGACATGGGGGAACAAAGGCCGCATTTTGATCAGCGGCTCCGGGCGCGCTCCTGTTCGTCGGCGGCCCCGCCCGCACCCACCAGCCCCTTGGGCACGCTCGCCAGCCGGGGCTCGAACCGCTTCATCTCGCGCCGCCCGCCCGCAGCGATGACCGCCGGCAGGTAGCCGCGGACGCCCTGCGTCCCGCGCAGCCACCACTGCGCGTACACGTGCGCCGAACGCCGCTCGATGCCGGCGACGATCCGGTCCACGGCCGGGCCGAGCGGGTAGGTCCGGTTCGCCGGCCAGGGCAGGCGCCGGCGCAGTTCGCGCATCACGTCGTGCTGGTCGGCGCCGCGCACCATGTCGGTGTCGGTCCAGGAGAGGTAGCCGACGCCGACCTTGACGCCCTTGTAGCCGACCTCGGCGCGCAGGCAGTGCGCGAAGGCCTCGACACCGGACTTGGATGCGCAGTACGCCGTCATCATCGGCGCGGGGGTGATCGCGGCGAGCGAGGCGATCTGGAGGAAGTAGCCGCGGCTCTCCATGAGGACGGGCAGGAAGGCGCGGGCGGTGACGGCGCTGCCGATCAGGTTGACCTCGATCACCCGCCGCCACGCCTCCGGGTCGGAGTCGCCGAACGGTCCGCCGGAGGCGACGCCGGCGTTGGCGACCACGATGTCCACCTTGCCGAAGCGCTGCTTGACCTCCTGCGCGACCCGGGCCATCGCCTCGTGGTCGGTGACGTCGGCGTACCAGTGGTCGCTGTCGCTGTGCAGCCGCTCGGAGACCTCCTTGAGCGCCTCCGGCTCCAGGCCGACCAGGGCGACCTTCGCACCGCGCGCGGACAGCTTGCGGGCGAGCAGCTCTCCGACCCCGCGGGCGGCGCCGGTGACGACGGCCACCTGGCCTTCCAGACTCCTGCGAGCGCTCACGGCGTCGTCTCCTTCTCGGTCGAGGTCGAGGTGGGTGTGGTCGGGGTCATGGTCGTGGTGGGCGCGGCCGTCAGGTACCGGGACGTCAACTCGCGCACGGTGGAAGTCACCGCTTCGGGTGCTTCGACGGGGGTCATGTGCCCCATTCCGGTGAGTTCGGTCAGCCCCACGCAGTTCGGGAGCGCGGCAGCGAGCCCTCGGGCGTGCACGACGGGGGTCAGCCGGTCGTCGCGGCCCACGATGACGGCGGTGGGCACCGTCAGCCGCGCGAGCCCGTCGTCCAGGTCGAGGCCGGCCAGGACGTGCGACCAGGCGCGGCGCACCCCGGCGGGGCAGGCGTGCACGATCCGGGCGCAGGCCTCCACCCGGTCGGGCGCGGATCCCGGGCCCATGGTCGCGTACTTGAGCACCGCCCGCGTGGCGGGGGTGACGGGCCCGAGCGGGGCGGGCGAGCCCAGCAGCCCCCGGGTCAGGCGGGTCCGGGCGCGCCCGGGGCGCAGCGGCAGCACGGTCGCCTCGGCGACCAGCCGTGAGCTGCCGGTGCTGCACAGCAGGGCGGCCGCGGCGTGCTCGGCGAACCGGGGGCGGCCGGCGGCGGCCATCACGG
Organism: Streptomyces sp. NPDC093801; assembly: GCF_040701585.1. Classification (NCBI taxonomy): domain Bacteria; kingdom Bacillati; phylum Actinomycetota; class Actinomycetes; order Kitasatosporales; family Streptomycetaceae; genus Streptomyces; species Streptomyces sp. NPDC093801. The sequence goes on from NZ_JBFBDP010000007.1 coordinate 164,106, forward strand.
TCATGCCGCCCATGGAGTGTCCGGCGACGACGGCCCGCTCGCCGGGGGCGAGGGCGGTCTCCAGGACGGCGACCAGGTCGTCGGCGAGGGCGGTGGTGCTGTACGCGGCGGCGGCCGGGCTGCGTCCGTGGCCGCGCTGGTCGTAGGCGACGACCCGGTGGTCGCGGGCCAGTTCCCGTATCTGGGCGGCCCAGAAGGCGGTGGAGCAGGTCCATCCGTGGGAGAGGACGACGGCGGGCGCCCCCTCGGGACCGTGCACCTCGACGTGCAGCCGGGAGCCGTCGGCGGAGACGGCGACCAGTTCGCGGCCGGCGGCCGGCGGGGCGTAGCGCCCGGCGGTGGCGTGCGGCGGGCGGCTCACGCCGCGCCCTCGCCGGCGGAGGCCGCGCCGGCGGGGGCCGCGTCGGCGGGGGCCGCGTCGGCGGGGGCGGACGCGGCACCGGCGGCCGCCGCGACGGGGGCCGGGAGCCGCCCGGCACCGCTCTCGCGGACCCGTACGACCTCGTACTCGGCCAGGTCGACCGTCAACGTGGCGCGCCGGAACTCACCCGTCGTGCCCGGCCAGACCGTGGTGTTGCGGCCCTGTGCGTCCAGGTACCAGCTGGTGCAGCCGCCGGTGTTCCACACCGTCCGCTCCATGCGCGCCTGCACGTGCCGGTTCCACTGGTTGACGGCGGAGGGGCGGGCGGCGAGCGCGGTGCGCCCGCCGCGGCTGCCGTCGCCGAGCAGGGAGAGCTGGCGCAGGTAGTCCGCCATGTAGTTCAGCTGGGACTCGATCATCAGGATCATCGAGCTGTTGCCGAGGCCGGTGTTCGGCCCGATGATCGTCATCCAGTTGGGGAAGCCGGCGGCCGTCGCCCCGCGCAGCGCCTGCATCCCGTCCTTCCAGGAGTCGGCGAGGGTCTGCCCGTCCGCGCCGACCACGCGGTCGGCGATCGGCATGTCGGTGACGTGGAACCCGGTGCCGAAGACGATCGCGTCGACCTCGGTCTCGGTTCCGTCGGCGGCGACGAGGACCGAGCCCCTGACCTCCTTCAGCCCGGAGGCGACGAGGTCCACGTCGGGCCGGGCGAGCGCCGGGTAGTACTCGCTGGACAGCAGGATCCGCTTGCAGCCGATCCGGTACGAGGGCGTCAGCTTGGCCCGCAGCGCCGGGTCCTTGATGGAGCGCGCCATATTGGCCTTGGCCAGCGATTCGATGAGTCCGAGCTGGTTGGGCCGTTTGGTGAAGGCGCTGACCTGGAGCTCCCGGATCCCCCACAGCAGCCCGCGCCGGGCGGCCTGAGTGAAGGGCAGCTGGCGGTGCAGCCGGCGTTCGAGGGAGCTGATGGCCCGGTCGGTGCGCGGCATGACCCACGGAGGGGTGCGCTGGAAGAGGGTCAGGCGCGCCGTCTTCGGGGCGATGGCGGGCACGATCTGGATCGCGGAGGCGCCCGTTCCGATCACCGCGACGCGCTTGCCGCTCAGGTCGTAGTCGTGGTCCCAGCGCGCGGAGTGGAACACCTTGCCGGGGAACTCGGCCAGCCCGGGGATCTCCGGCGTCTTCGGGTCGGACAGCGGGCCGGTCGCCGACACCACGACGTCGGCGCTGAAGGCGCCCGCCGAGGTGTCGATGTCCCAGCGCAGTTCCTCGGCGTCCCAGCGCATCATCGTCACCTCGTGGCCGAAGCGGATGTGCGGGCGCAGCCCGAAGGTGTCGGCGACGTGTTCCAGGTAGGCGCGGATGGCGGGCTGCCCGGAGAAGGTGCGGGGCCAGTCGGGGTTGGGCGCGAAGGAGAAGGAGTACAGGTGCGAGGGGACGTCGCACGCGCATCCGGGGTAGCTGTTGTCGCGCCAGGTGCCGCCGACGGAGTCGGCCCGTTCGAGGACGACGAAGTCGGTGATCCCCTCGCGCCTCAGCCGTACGGCCGCGCCGAGCCCGCCGAACCCGGACCCGATCACCGCCACCCGTACGTGCTCGCGCCCGTGCCCGCCCATGCCGCTCATGCCCGCCGCCTCCCGCTTCCGCAGTCCGTCCCGGCCACGCCGGGACACGCCGTCACGCCCATCACAACACTGCCAGCAATCACTGGCACAATCGGGAGGGTAGAGCAGCTCCGTACCCATGGGTAGGGGTCGCGCCCGGAAAGTTACTGCGGGTACGCCCTAGGCTGCGCAGGTGGAGACACGGGGGACGTGGGAGGCGGAGGCGGCCGTGAAGCGCGAGTACCGGACCCAGGAGCTGGCGGAGGCCGCCGGCATCCCGGTGCGCACCCTGCGCTTCTACCGCGAGCGCAGGCTGCTCCCGCCACCCCGCCGCGAGGGGCGGATCGCCTGGTACGACGACCAGCACCTGGCCCGGCTGCGCACCATCGCCGCCCTGCTGGAGCGCGGCCACACCCTCGGCGGCATCGCGGAACTGACCGCCGCCTTCGAGAAGGGCCGCGACGTCGGCCAGCTCGGCGAGCTGCTCGGCATCGGCTGGTCGGAGGAGACCCCCGTCCGGCTCTCGCCCGAGGCCCTGGCCGACTACTTCGAGGGCGAGGTCACCCCGGAGAACCTGGCGGCCTCCCTCGACCTCGGCTACCTCGCCACCGACGGCGAGGAGATCGTGCACGTCAGCCGGCGCCTGCTGGACGTCTCCTCGGCCCTGGTCCGCGAGGGCGTACCGCTCGCGGCGGTGCTGGAGACGGGCCGCCGGGTGCGCGCGCACGCGGACGCGCTGGCGGAGCTGTTCACCGAGCTGATCACCGCCCACCTCGGGGAGGAGGACGTCGCCCGGCTGCGCCCGCTCGCCAAGAGCGTGGTCGAGGCCGAGCTCACGATGGCGATGGACCGCCTGCACCAGCGGCGCGGCCCCGCACCGTCCCGGACGCCCGGGCCCGCCGAGGCAACGGGGACGCCCGGGCCCGACCCCACGGCCGACGCGCCCGGGCCCGCCCGTGCGCCCCGGGAACCTCAGGCCCCGAGCTCGTAGACCACGGTCACCGGCGCGTGGTCGGACCACCGCTCCGGGTGCGTCTCGGCCCGCTCCACGAACGCCTTGACCGCCCTGGCGGCCAGCCCCGGCGTCGCGACCTGGAGGTCGATGCGCCAGCCGGCGTCGTTGTCGAAGGCCCGCCCGCGGTAGGACCACCAGGAGTACGGGCCCTCCGTGTCGGGGTGCAGCACGCGCACGACGTCCACGTACCCGGCCTCCGAGTACACCTTCCCGAGCCACTCCCGCTCCTCGGGCAGGAAGCCGGCGCTCTTCCGGTTGGTCTTCCAGTTCTTGAGGTCGGCCTCCTGGTGGCAGATGTTCCAGTCGCCGCACACCACGACCTCGCGGCCGTCCGCGGCCGCCCGCGCCTTCAGCCCCTGGAGGTAGGTGCGGAACTCCGCCATGAAGCGGTACTTCTCGTCCTGCTTCTCCGTCCCGGCCTCGCCGGAGGGCAGGTACAGGCTCGCCACGGTGACCCCGGGCAGGTCGATCTCGATGTACCGCCCGCTCGTGTCGAACTCGTCACTACCGAAGCCCACCTGCACCCGTTCAGGTGACTTCCGCGTATACAGGGCGACGCCGGCCCGGCCCTTCGCGGCGGCCGGCGCGAACACCGTGTGCCAGCCCTCGGGCTCCCGCGCCTCCACCGGAATCTGCCCCTCCTCGGCCCGTACCTCCTGCAGGCACACGACGTCGGCGTCGGATCCGGCGAGCCACTCCACGAAGCCCTTCTTGGCGGCGGCGCGGATCCCATTCACATTCACGGAGGTCACGGTGAGCATCCCAGCACCATAACCGCAGCCTTCCGTACGATGTTCTGATGTCTCACGGGATACACCTGCGCGCCGTACCGTACGACCACCCGGACGCGCTGAAACTCGACGCCCAGGTCCAGCTCGAATACCAGGCGCGCTACGACGGCGAGGGCGACGCCACCTTCCTCGACCCGGCGATGTTCGTCCCGCCGGCCGGGCTCTACCTGCTCGCCTACGACGCCGCGGACACCCCGGTGGCGAGCGGCGGCTGGCGTGCCCAGGACCACAACGACGAGGGCTACGCGGACGGCGACGCCGAGATCAAGCGCATGTACGTGATCCCGGACGCCCGCGGGAAGGGCCTGGCCCGCCGCATCCTGGCCGAGCTGGAGGCCGACGCCTCGGCCGCCGGACGCCGCCGGATGGTCCTGGAGACGGGCGACCAGCAGCCCGAGGCGATCGCGCTGTACCTGTCGTCGGGGTACGCGCCGTCGGAGAAGTTCGGCTACTACCGCGACTACGAGTCGAGCCTGTGCATGGCCAAGCCCCTCCCGTCGCAGGCCACCCCGGCCTGACCCTCCCGCCGCCGGCGGGCCGCCGGCGCGCGCGGCCCCTCCCCGCGCCCCGACCCCCGCGCGCCGAGGGGCGGCCGGGGAGGACGGGCGGGGCGCACGACCGCTCGCTGCCGGGCGGCCGCCCGGCAGCCGCCGCCCACCGCATCCCGCCCGCCCGGCGCCGAGCGGCACCGCCCCGCGGAACCGCCCGGCGCAGCCGCGCCGGCCCCTACCGGCCGAGCCACACCGCCGGGTCGGTCCCCCACCGCGACGGCCCCCGCTCCCACTCCCCGAAGGGACTGGCGGCGTGGCGCAGCGCCCCGTACCCCGACTTCCCCTCCCGCAGCCACGGCCCGGCCCCGTACCCGGGCACCCCGGCCCCCACCCCGGGAACCTCCCGCACCAGCCATGACGCGGTCCCCGCCAGGGAGTACCGCAGCAGTCCCCCGGTCCCGCCCGCCAGGGCCCTGAGGACGCCCGCCGCCACCAGGTACCCCGTCCCGTGGTCCAGGGCCTGCGCCGGCAGCACCCCCGGAACGCCGTCCTCCCCCGCGCACCGCGCCGCGATCCCGTAGCCGGCCTGCACCAGCGAGTCGAACCCCCGCCGCCCGGCCCACGGCCCGCGCCGACCCCACGCGCACAGTTCGGCCACCACCAGCCCCGGACGCCGCTCCAGCAGCTCCGACCCGCCCAGCCCGTACCGCTCCAGCGCCCCGGGACGGTAGCCCGTCACCACCACGTCGGCGCCGTCGAGCAGCCGCTCCAGCACCGCCCGGTCCTCCGGCCGCGCGAGGTCCAGCAGCGCCGACCGCTTCCCGAAGCCGGTGTCCGCGTGCGCGTCGGCCGCCTCCGGCAGCCCCGGCGCGTCGATCCGCAGCACGTCCGCCCCGAGCACGCCGAGCGTGCGGGTGGCGACGGGGCCGGCGATCACCCGGGTCAGGTCCAGCACCCGCACCCCGGAGGCCGGAAGCCCCGCCGGCCCCGCCAGCGGCTCGCGCGCCTCCCCCGGGGTCCACTCCACCAGCGGCTGCGGCTCCCCGTACGGCGGAGCCACCGCGACCGCCAGCCCGCCCTCCCCGTACACGCGCTCCTGGGCCTCCACGGCGCCCAGCCGCGCGAGCGCCCCGCGCACCGCCTCCGGGGTCGCGGGTACGCCGAGGGCCCGGACGAGGGCCGCCTCGTGGTGGGGATAGTTGGCGTGGGTGCGCACCCATCCGTCGGCCGCCCGCCAGAACCCCGACAGCGGGGCGAAGCCCACCGGCGCCCGGCCCTCCACCCGCAGGTGCCGCTCGCTGACGAACGCCGTCGCCACGGCCCCCTCGTCCACGACCACGGGAGCCGCGTCAAGCGCCGTCCCCCCGGCCCGTACGGCGGCCAGCTCGGCCGCCGCGAGCGCGCACACCCCGACGGTGGCCCGCGCCAACTCCCGCACCGGCAGCGGCCCCTCCAGGCCGCTCGGCCCCCGGTAGACCACCCGCCCGGCGAGCCCGTCCGCCCCGCCGAGTGCTTCCCACGCTTGCGCCGTAGCGCCGTCCTGGCTCGTCATGCGACCAGTGTGGCGTGACGGCCCTTCAGGAAAAGCACGAAGGTCCCGCCCGATCTTGCGATCGGACGGGACCTTCATCGTCTGTGGACCTGTGGGGATTTGAACCCCAGACCCCCTCGATGCGAACGAGGTGCGCTACCAGACTGCGCCACAGGCCCTTGCGACGTGTGAAACATTAGCATCCCCGCGCCGCTGCTCCAAAACGCGTTCCCGGAGGGCGGCCGTCGGCCGCCGCGGGAGGCGTCCGGCGAGGTCGGCGCAGGTCATCCGCCGGACGTCCGGGGCGTCACTCGTTGGCTGCGCGCGGCCGCTCGTCGCTCTCGTACTGGTCGAAGAGCGGGGTGCGCCCGGCGTCGCGGCCGCGCGGGCGCGGCGTGGACGGCTGGGGCTGGGGGTCCGGCTTCGCGGGGGCCGGGCCCGGCTGGGCGCGCAGGCGCGGGTTGGTCGGCTCGGCGGCGCTGGAGCGGGTCGCGCTCCAGCCGTCCGGGTTGACCGGGCCCGTGGCGCGCGGGGCGACGGGGGCCGTCACGTACGTAGGCAGCGGGACCGGTACGGGCTCCCAGCTGTCGCCGCGCGCCGGGCCGCGCTCGCGCTCGCGCTGCTGGTCGACCCACTCGGCGTGGTCCGTCTGCTCGACGAGCGCGCGGCGCCCGGCCTCCTGCGGGGACACCGGCGGCGCGGGGTCCGGTTCGGCGGCGCCGGCGGGCTCGGGGTCGCGGTCGCTGCGGTCGCGGTGGCGGGAGCGGCTCTCGCGCAGGGCGCGGGCGGCCGCCTCGGCGCGGCGCCGGTCCATCGTGAACTCGTAGCGCCGCCGCTCCTGGACCCGCAGGTGCACGATGTAGGCGCTCAGCAGGAGCGCCGGTACGGCCGGCGCCCACAGGTACCGCAGCCCGCCTACGGCGGCGGCGATCGCGCCGCCGCTGAAGGCGAGGAAGAGCAGGGCCGTGGTGCGCCGGCGGCGCGCGAGGACCTGGAGGCGCTGCTGGCGCCGGACCCTCTCGACCCGCTCGACCTCGACGGATCTCGGCTCGGCCCTGGTCGGGGACACGCCGAGGGCCCGGGCGTCGGCGTCGACGGAATTCACCGTTTCCGTCGCCGCGTCCGGGTCCGCGTGGGGCTGGGGCTCCGCCTGGACTTCACCGCGCTCACGCAGCCCCTTGGCGTAACGCCGCTCCATTCCCGCCCGGCCGGAAAGCAGCCGGATGGCGGTGGAGAAGCGTTCCGTCGGACGCGCTTCGTTCAGCTCGTCCTGCCTCCGGAGCCACATGGGCACCAAGTAGGCGGCCCAGGCCCCCACGATGACTGCGTAGATGAGGCCGCTGCTGCTCACACCCCACACCGTAGAGGGGCGCGGCCGACCGGATCAGCCAATTGGGCCGGTGTGTCGCACGATCCGGCTGATATCACCGACTTTTTTTGTGATTCTTCGGATCAGGTTATGGACGAATCGACCAACAATTCGAACGCTTTTGCGATTACCTGCTTTACGGGGCGGTCGCGGGCGGCGGGCTTTCCTCCTTGCGCACCCGCTTCCAACGGCGCAGCAGCCCCTCCGGAACCTCCTCCGCGGTGAGCGCGAAGACCAGGTGGTCGCGCCACGCCCCGTCGATGTGCAGATAGCGCGGCCGCAGCCCCTCCTCGCGGAAGCCCAGCTTCTCCACGACCCGCCGGCTGGGGCCGTTCTCCGGGCGGATGCACACCTCGATGCGGTGCAGCCCGACCTTCAGGAAGCAGTGGTCCACGGCGAGCGCGACCGCCGTCGGCATCACCCCGCGCCCCGCCACGTCGCGGTCCACCCAGTAGCCCACGTGGGCGGCGCACATCGAGCCCCAGGTGATCCCGGCGACCGTCAGCTGGCCGACCAGCCGCCCCTGGTACTCGATCACGAAGGGCAGCATCCGGCCAGCGTTCGCCTCGGCCCTCAGGTGGCGGACCATCTGCCGGTACGTCGGCCGGTGGATCACCGGCCCCCACGGCGCCGGCGGCGGGATCGTGGCCTCCCATGGCCGCAGCCAGTCGCGGTTGCGCTGGTTGACCTCGCGCCAGGCGCGCTGGTCGCGCAGTTTTATCGGCCGCAGGGTGACGTCGCCGTCCGCCAGCACCACCGGCCAGGACGGGCCGTTCAGCTCGGGCTCCCGGATGCCGCGTCCGGTCTGGGGTGGTCGCCGCCCCGGATCTGGTCGACCGCGTGCGGCAGGATCCGCGCCAGGACGGCGAGGCCGTCGCGGACGCCGCCCGTGGAACCGGGCAGGTTCACGATCAGCGTGCGGCCCGCCACGCCGGCCAGGCCCCGCGACAGGGCCGCGGTCGGCACCTTGGCGAGGCCCTCGGCGCGGATGGCCTGCGGGATGCCCGGGATCTCGTAGTCGAGCACGCGGGCGGTCGCGTCCGGGGTCCGGTCGGTCGGCGAGATGCCGGTGCCGCCCGTGGTCAGGATGACGTCGTACCCGGCGGCCACCCCCTCGCGCAGCGCCTGCTCGACGGGGTCCCCGTCCGGGACCACGCGCGGGCCGTCCACCGCGAAGCCGAGCCGCTCCAGCGCCTCGGCGAGCAGCGGGCCGCCCTTGTCGGCGTACACGCCCTGCGAGGCCCGGTTGGAGGCGGTGACCACCAGGCCGCGGGGGGCGGGCGTCCCGGCGGCGGGCGGGACCGACACCCCGGCCCCGTCGGCGGAGGGCGGCACGTGGCTGTGGACCTCGCCGCCGCGCGGGGGCGTCACGAGCGGGTCCAGTCGCCGGACTTTCCGCCCGTCTTCTCCTCCACGCGAACGTCGGTGATGACCGCGCCCTTGTCGACGGCCTTCACCATGTCGATCACGGTGAGCCCGGCGACGGCGACCGCGGTCAGCGCCTCCATCTCCACGCCCGTGCGGTCGGTGGTCTTGACGGTGGCGCGGATCTCCACGGCGTCGTCGGCGACCTCCAGGTCCACCTTCACCCCGGAGACCGCCAGCGGGTGGCAGAGCGGGATCAGGTCGGGGGTCTTCTTGGCCCCCATGATCCCGGCGATCCGCGCGGTGGCGAGGGCGTCGCCCTTCGGCACGCCCTCGCCGCGCAGCAGTTCGATCACCCGGGACGAGACCAGGACGCGGCCGCTGGCGCGCGCCGTGCGGGTGGTGACGTCCTTTGTCGATACGTCGACCATCCGGGCCGCGCCGGCCTCGTCGATGTGCGTCAGCCTGCTCTGCGTACTCATGTCTACGTGCCGCTCCCGCTCCGGGCCCCGAAACGCCGGGGCCTGTGTGGTGCAACACGCTACCCGCACCGGGCGGTCCCCAGCCGGGCAGGACCACTGGCCGAACAGGGCGGCCGGCCGTGCGGGACGGAGGGCCGGCCGGGACCGCCGGGCGGACGCGGAGGCTACCCGAGCGGGATGACCTCCAGCTCGGCGCCGGGCTCCACCGAGGTGACGTCCTCCGGTACGACCATCAGCGAGTCGGCGTGCGCCAGGGCGGCGATCAGGTGCGAGCCCGATCCGCCGACCGGGCTGACGGTTCCCGCCTCGGGGTCGTACGCGCCGCGCAGGAACTGCCGGCGTCCGGCCGGGGAGCGCAGCGGCTCGTCCGCCTTCAGCACGGCCCGCACGCTCTCCCTGCTGACCTGCGACGCCGGCAGCCCCATCAGGGCGCGGATCGCGGGCCGCACGAACAGCTCGAAGGACACGTACGAGGACACCGGGTTGCCGGGCAGCGCCAGCAGCGGGGTGTGGTCGGGGCCGACCGTGCCGAAGCCCTGCGGCTTGCCGGGCTGCATCGCGAGCTTGCGGAAGTCCACGCCGCCGGCCTGCGGCTCGTCCCCGTCGCCGGTGCCGGCCGCGGTGAGCGCCTCCTTGACCACGTCGTACGCGCCGACGCTGACCCCGCCGGTGGTGACCAGCAGGTCGGCGCGGATCAGCTGGTCCTCGATCGTCGCGCGCAGCGTGTCGGCGTCGTCGGCGACCGCGCCGACCCGGTAGGCGATGGCTCCCGCGTCCCGGGCGGCGGCGGCCAGCGCGAAGCTGTTGGAGTCGTAGATCGTCCCGGCGGCCAGCGCCTCACCCGGCTGGACCAGCTCGCTGCCGGTGGACAGGACGACCACGCGCGGGCGCGGCCGCACCCGTACGGTGCCCCGGCCGATCGCCGCCAGCAGCGCGATCTGCGGCGGCCCGAGGACGGTGCCGGCGGCCAGCGCCAGGTCGCCCGCCTGGACGTCGCTGCCGCGCGCGCGGACGTGCGCCCGGGCCTCGGCCGCTCGGTGTACGCGCACCTCGCCGCCGGCGCCCTCGGGCGCGGTGCTGGCCGGGGTCATCCCGGAGGCGGCGGCGCCGCCCGTGCCGCCGTCGGTCCACTCGACCGGTACCACGGCTTCCGCGCCGGGCGGCAGCGGAGCGCCGGTCATGATGCGGGCGGCCTGGCCGGGGCCGACGGTGGGCAGCTCGCCGCTGCCCGCCGCGACGTCCCCGATGACCGTGAGCACCGCGGGGAACTCTTCGCTCGCACCCTGGACGTCGGCCGTGCGGACGGCGTAGCCGTCCATGGAGCTGTTGTCGAAGGGCGGGAGGGCGACGGGCACGGTGACGTCCTCGACCAGGACGCAGCCCTGGGCGTCGAGCAGCTGGAGCTCGATCGGCTCCAGCGGCCGGACGGCTGCGAGGACGTCCGCGAGGTGCTCGTCCACCGACCACAGGCGCTGCCGGCCGGTGTCCTGCGGTGCGCTGCTGCTCAAGGTGCTACATCTCCTCCGTGACGTAACGGTGAAGCCAGGTGCGGAACTCCGGGCCCAGGTCCTCACGTTCGCACGCGAGTCGGACGATGGCCCGCAGGTAGTCCCCCCGGTCCCCGGTGTCGTAGCGGCGGCCGCGGAAGACCACGCCGTGCACCGGGCCGCCCACGCTCTCGTCGGCGGCCAGCTTCTGCAGGGCGTCGGTGAGCTGGATCTCCCCACCGCGGCCCGGCTCGGTCTCCCGCAGTATGCCGAAGATCGCGGGGTGCAGGACGTAGCGTCCGATGACCGCGTAGTTGCTGGGCGCCTCGGCGGGCTCCGGCTTCTCGACGAGGCCGGTGATGCGGACGACGTCGTCCTCGCCGGTCGCCTCGACGGCGGCGCATCCGTAGAGGTGGACGTTGGCGGGGTCGACCTCCATCAGGGCGATGACGGTGCCGCCGGTGTTCTCGTGGACCTCGACCATCCGGCGCAGCAGCGGGTCGCGCGGGTCGATGAGGTCGTCGCCGAGGAGGACGGCGAAGGGCTCGGCGCCGACGTGCGGCTCGGCGCACAGGACGGCGTGGCCGAGGCCGCGCGGGTCGCCCTGGCGGACGTAGTGCATGGTGGCGAGGTCGCTGGACTCCTGGACCTTCTTCAGCCGGTCGTCGTCGCCCTTCGCGGTCAGGGCCGACTCGAGCTCGTAGTTGCGGTCGAAGTGGTCCTCGAGGGCCCGCTTGTTACGTCCTGTGATCATGAGGACGTCATCGAGGCCGGCCGAGACGGCCTCCTCGACCACGTACTGGATGGCCGGCTTGTCCACGACCGGGAGCATTTCCTTGGGGGTCGCCTTGGTCGCCGGGAGGAAGCGAGTACCGAGGCCCGCGGCCGGAATGACGGCTTTCTTGATCACGGGGTGCGACTGAGTCATGGGCAGAACCATAGTGGGTCGTACCGAACACCCGGCCAGATTCCGGTAAATAGATCCAACTCTGTCCCGATAGAAAAGGAAATGTGACCGAACTGTGGTAGAGAGCCTGCCCGGAAACCTCCCGTTCCCTCCCGAGAAGACCGCTCTGCGCCGGGAACTCCTCGCCGCCCGGCGGGCCTTGTCCCCCGAGTCCCGCGGCACCGCAGCCCGTGCGCTCGCCCGCTCCGCCCTGGCGCTGCCCGAACTGGCCGGCGCGGGCACGGTGGCCGCGTACGTCTCCGTCGGCGCGGAACCGGGCACCCGCGAGCTGCTCGACGCGCTGCGGGACGTCGGCAAGCGGGTGCTGCTGCCCCTGCTGCTGCCCGACAACGACCTCGACTGGGCGGCGTACGAGGGCCCGGACAGCCTGGCCGAGGCCGCGCACCCGGGGAGGATGCGGCTGCTGGAGCCCTCGGGCCCGCCGCTGGGCCCGCAGGCCGTCACCGGCGCGGACGCCGTGCTGCTGCCCGGGCTGGCGGTGGACCGGCGCGGGATGCGGCTCGGGCGCGGCGGGGGCTCGTACGACCGGGTGCTCGCGCGGCTGGAGCGCGCCGGCGCGCATCCGGCGCTGGTGGTGCTCCTCTACGACGAAGAGGTGGTCGCGCGGGTCCCGGAGGAACCGCACGACCACCCCGTCCAGGCGGTCGCCACCCCGTCGGGGGTGGTGCGCTTCACGACCTGATCACGGCGTCCGGATCACCGTCCGGACCGCGGCGCGGGGGACCGGGTCGTGCGCGCCGCTCACGGCTTGAGCGTCAGGGTGTCCACGGTCGACTTGTCGACGGCGGCCTTCCCGAACGGCCAGTCCAGCAGCTCGCCCTTGGCCCACAGGGTCGTCTGGTCCGTGTAGTTGCCGTTGTACGCGTGGCCCGAGGCGCCGGTCAGGTTGATCCAGCGGGACTTGTCCAGGTCGCTGAGGTTGACGACCATCCGCATCGACGGCACCCAGGTGACGTCGTACCCGCTGGAGGCGTTCCAGCCGGTGGCGTTGACGGTGGCCTCGCCGCCGCCCAGGTTCCACGGGCCGCGGTTGAGGAGCCACTGCATGAAGCCCGGGCCCTCCTTGCCGATGGTCTGGTTCTTCAGCGTCAGCTGGTGCAGCCGGCCCCAGCTCCAGGTCGACTGGTCCTTGCCGAGCTTGGCGGTCAGCTCCCAGCGGGCGTCCTCCATCGCCCGGGCGAAGAGCTCGTCGCGGGTCTTGATGGGCTTGTCGTGGACGGTCTTCGGGGTGGCGGTCCACCACGGCGACTTCTCGTCCTTGACCAGGCGGCGGACCACCTCGAACCAGCGGTCGCCGCCGTCCGGCTGCGCGGAGTCGGGGCCGCGGGTGCCGCACTCGCGGACGGTCTTGGCGAGGTCGTCGTTCGGGCCGGTGCCCTCCTCGATGACGTTCATGCAGCTGCCCTCGACGCGCAGCTCCTTCGGCATCTTGTCGCCGAACGCCAGCTTGAGGATGTTGCGCCAGACCGCGTTGAAGTACGCCGCCGCCGCCGAGTCGTTCTCCTGGGTGTAGTTCCAGCCCTCCAGCAGCTTCTGCGCCGAACGCACGTCCGGGTCGGAGACCGGGATCTTGGCCAGCATCGGGGTCAGCAGCGCGGCGATCTCGCTGCTGTTGTCCATCTGCATGGTGCGCATGTCGTCGGTGGAGATCTTGCCGCTGTCCTTGATCTTCGCCTCGATGAGGTCGTTGATCCGCTGGCTGCGGGCGCCGTAGCCCCAGTCGGTGGTCAGCACGTACGGGTACTTGCCCGCGCCGGTGCCGGACTCGGTGACGGCCTGGTTGGCGGTGACGATGTAGCCGCGCTGCGGGTTGAGCTCCCAGGGCAGCTCGTTCTGCGGGACGTAGCCGGCGTTGCCGTCGCGGCCGCCCTTCCAGGCGTACTTGGGGTCCCAGCCGGGGGCCGGCATGCGGCCGTCGCCCTGGCCGCGGACCGGGATGCGGCCCGGGGCCTGGTAGCCGATGTTGCCGTTGGCGCCCTTGTTGTCGGCGTAGATGAGGTTCTGCGACGGGACCTCGAAGTCCGCGGCCGCGGCCCGGAAGCTCGCGAAGTCCTTGGCGCGGTCGAGCTTGAAGACCGCGTCCATCGACTTGCCGGGGTCCAGGGCGGTCCAGCGCAGGGCGACGGCGTAGCCGGTGCCGCGGTCGGGGGCCGAGCTCGGGACGGGGGCGCGGGAGCCGACGGTCTCGAGCTCGTCGCTGCGGTCGGAGATCAGCGGTCCGTTGTTCGTGGTGCGGACGGTGATCTTCTTGGTCGCGCCGCCGGCGACCTTGATCTCCTCTTCACGGGTGGTGAAGGGGACGACCTTGTTGTCGTAGACGTAGCCCTCGGGACGGACCTGCTCCAGGTAGAGGTCGGTGACGTCGGCGCCGAGGTTGGTCATGCCCCAGGCAATGTCGGCGTTGTGGCCGATGACCACGCCGGGCATGCCGGAGAAGGTGAAGCCGGCGACGTCGTACTGGCACTGGGCCGAGACGGCGCGGCAGTGCAGGCCCATCTGGTACCAGACCGAGGGCAGCTGCGGGGACAGGTGCGGGTCGTTCGCGAGCAGCGGCTTGCCGGTGGTCGTGTACTTGCCCGAGACGACCCAGGAGTTCGAACCGATGCCGCTGCCGTTGGGGCCGAGGATCGCCGGGATGTCGTCCAGGGTCTTGGCGAGGGAGGTCAGCTGCGTGCGCAGGCCGACGGTCGCGCCCTGCGCGCTCGCGTTGTCGGCGAGGCCGGTGGCGGGGTTGGTGCCGCCGTTGGGGGTGGCCTGCGAGCCGGTGGCGCCGGTGGTTCCGCCCGTGGTGCTGCCGGTGCCGATGGTGGAGCCGGTGCCGGTGGTGCCGGTACCGGTCGTGCCGGTGGAGGTGCCCGTCGTGGAGCCGGTGCCCGTCGCGGAGGTGCCGGCGCCCGGGGTGGTGGCGCCCGGGGTGCCCTGCGGGGCGTACTTGCCGCCCGCCACGGTGCCGCCCTCGACGATCGGCTTGTTCCGGTCGAACGGGTACGCCGGGTAGAGCTCGTCTATCTGGGCCTGCGTGAGCTTGTTCGACATCAGCGAGCGGTCGATCTCGTCCTGCATGTTGCCGCGCAGGTCCCAGGCCATCGCCTTGAGCCACGCCACCGAGTCGACCGGCGTCCACTTCTCGGGCTTGTAGCTGTCGGTGATCTTGAGGGCGGCGTGCTCGACGGAGAGGTCCTTGCCGGACTTCCCCTTCAGGTACGCGTTGACCCCGTCGGCGTAGGCCTGGAGGTACTTCTTCGTCTCGGGCGAGAGCTTCTTGTCGTACTCCTCCTGCGCGACCTGGCGCCAGCCGAGGGTGCGCAGGAAGGCGTCGGTCTCGACCTGGCCGGAGCCGAACATCTCCGACAGCCGGCCGGAGGTCATGTGACGGCGTACGTCCATCTCCCAGAACCGGTCCTGCGCGTGCACGAAGCCCTGCGCGCGGAAGAGGTCCTCGTCGTTGTCGGCGTAGAGCTGCGGAATGCCGTGCTCGTCGCGCTTGACGTCGACGGTCCCGGTCAGGCCGGGGACCTTGAGGGAGCCGGTGGTCTGCGGGAAAGAAGCGCGTACGGTGTCCGCGCTCCAGTACGCGCCGTAGCCGAGGACCGCCAAGAGCGCCAGGACCATGACGAGCACGAGCAGGCGTGCGCGTCGTCCCTTCTTCTTGACGGAAGGTCCGGATTCTTTGGCGGGCATCGCTGTCCTTCGAGGGGCAGGGTGGTCCTGGGAGTGCTGGGAGCAACCATAGGCGCAGGACCGCCTCCGTTGATCCGCCAGGGGTCAAGGTCCGTAGGACAGGGGCGAACTGCCGTTTCACAATGTGGGTATCGCGTAAAGAGTCCGTCAAAGATTAGGTAAGGTAACGAAGCACTTGCCGAATATGCCGCCGGTGGAACGTTCCGTCGTGCGCGCTTTGAGGAAAGGGCCGCCCACTGACTGTCCACACGCTCAATGAGCTCCTGCTGGTCTGCTCGCTCGTGCTGCTCGTCGCGGTCGCGGCGGTACGCATCTCTTCACGCAGCGGCCTCCCCAGCCTGCTCATCTACCTCGGCATAGGCATCGCGATAGGCCAGGACGGCATCGGCAACGTCGTGTTCGACAACGCCGAGCTGACCCAGGTCATCGGTTACGCCGCGCTCGTCGTCATCCTTGCCGAGGGCGGCCTGGGCACCAAGTGGAAAGAGATCAAACCGGCCCTGCCGCAGGCGGTCGTCCTGTCGCTGGTCGGCGTCGCGGTCAGCGTGACCGTCACCGCGGCCGGCGCGCACTACCTCGTGGGACTCGAATGGCGGCAGGCGCTGCTGATCGGTGCGGTCGTCTCCTCGACCGACGCGGCGGCGGTCTTCTCGGTCCTGCGGAAGGTCCCGCTGCCCGCGCGGGTGACCGGCGTGCTGGAGGCCGAGTCGGGCTTCAACGACGCCCCCGTCGTCATCCTGGTGGTGGCCTTCGCGACGGTCGGGCCGGTGGACGCGTGGTACGTGCTGGTCGGCAAGATCGCGCTGGAGCTGGCCATCGGCGCCGCGATCGGCCTGGCCGTGGGCTTCCTGGGGGCGTACGCGCTGCGGCACGTGGCACTGCCCGCCTCCGGCCTCTACCCGATCGCGGTGATGGCGATCGCCGTGAGCGCGTACGCCGCCGGCGCGATGGCGCACGGCTCCGGCTTCCTCGCCGTGTACCTGGCGGCGATGGTGCTGGGGAACGCGAAGCTGCCGCACTGGCCGGCCACGCGGGGGTTCGCGGACGGGTTGGGCTGGATCGCGCAGATCGGCATGTTCGTGCTGCTGGGCCTGCTCGTCACCCCGCACGAGCTGGCGGGCGACTTCTGGCCCGCCGTGATCATCGGACTGGTGCTGACGATGGTGGCGCGGCCGCTGGAGGTGTTCGTCAGCCTGCTGCCGTTCCGGGTCGCGTGGCAGGAGCAGGTGCTGATGTCGTGGGCGGGTCTGCGCGGAGCCGTGCCGATCATCCTGGCGACGATCCCGATGGTGACGGGGATCGAGGGCAGCGACCGCGTCTTCAACATCGTCTTCGTGCTGGTCGTCGTCTACACGCTGGTGCAGGGCCCCACCCTGCCCTGGCTCGCGCGCAAGCTGAACCTGCGCGAGACCGGCGAGGCCGCGGCGGACCTGGGGATCGAGTCGGCGCCGCTGGAGAAGCTGCGCGGGCACCTGCTGTCCTTCGCGATACCCGAGGCCTCGCGCATGCACGGTGTGGAGGTCGGCGAGCTGCGGCTGCCGGCCGGCGCCTCGGTGACGCTGGTGGTCCGGGACGCGAAGAGTTTCGTGCCGGCGCCGTCGACGGTGCTGCGCCGGGGGGACGAGCTGCTGGTGGTGGCCACGGATCCGGTGCGGGACGCGGCGGAGGCCCGGCTGCGGGCGGTGGCGCGCGGGGGCAAGCTCGCGGGGTGGCTGGGCACGGGTGGCGGAGCGTCACTCTAGGTGCCGGAGGGTGGCCGAAACGGCCGCCTGAGCAGGGGATTCCGGTTAGAGCGGCATTCTAATTCGGCCATTTTCGGTGGCTTGCAACCGACCTTGCCCGCATTTCGGAGGGTCGGAATGCGAAGTTCCAGTTAATCGCAGGTGAAGACATGCCTTGTCGCCGTAATCACAGGGCGTGGTAGTGGATCCCCCTGTACGATGAAGGCACACCAGATCGAACCAACTCTGCCTGACGCAGAGCTGGCGCGACCGCAAAGCGGCCGTGGCACCCTCCCGCAGTGGGCGCCCAGGTATCACTCGGTTCTGCGCAAGAGGACAGCTCTCGGGGCTCCCACATGTACGGGTGCGGTCGCTCACAAGGCGGCCGGCCGTCCGCAGACGGGGAGCTCTACCAGGCAGCGGAAAGGCCAGGCCGTGACATCCGCGGTCACGACCGACACGTCCGCCCGACCCGGCTACGCGCAGCTGCTTCGCACGCCCGGCGCCCTCTCCTTCGTCCTCCCCGGCTTCGCCGCCCGTCTGCCGTTCGGCATGCTGACCATCAGCATCCTGCTGCTCGTCCAGCACGCCACCGGCTCCTACGGCGACGCGGGCATCGTCTCCGCCGTCACCGGCGTCTCGATGGCCCTGTTCGCGCCGGTCATGGGCAAGCTCACCGACCGCCGCGGCCAGAGCGCCGTCCTCGTGCCGGTCGTCCTCGCCCACGCCACCGCGGTCTCCGCTCTGACCGCGCTGGCCCTCCTCGGCGCCCCCCTGTGGGCGCTCGCGCTGGCCGCCGTCCCGGCCGGCGCCTCCGTCCCGCAGGTCGGACCCATGGTCCGGACCCGCTGGGCGGTCAAGCTGGAAGGCTCCCCGCTGCTGCCGACGGCGGCCGCGTTCGAGTCCGTCACCGACGAGTTCACCTTCGTCGTCGGCCCGGTGCTCGCCACCGCCCTGTGCACCGGCGTCCACCCGGCCGCCGGCCTGGCCACCGAGGCGGCCCTGACCCTGCTCGGCGGCCTGTTCTTCGCCGCGCAGCGCTCCACCGAGCCGAAGGCCGCCCCGCGGGCGGCCCACGGCGAGAAGCACGCCTCGGCCCTGTCCTTCCCCGGCCTGCGTGTCCTGATCGTCGCGTTCCTCGGCATCGGCGCCGTCTTCGGCGGCATGCAGGTGTCGCTCACCGCCTTCGCCGGCGAGATCGGCAACCCGGGCGCCAACGGCCTGCTCTACGGCGTCTTCGCGGCCGGCAACATGATCGCCGGCATCACCATGGGCGCCGTCGCCTGGAAGATCGGCCCGCGCCGCCGCCTGATCCTGGGCTACGTCGGCCTGACCGCCACCGCCTCGGTCCTGTGGGCCGTGAACTCGGCCGTCCTGATGGGCGCGGTGGGCCTGCTCGTCGGCCTGTGCATCGCCCCTGCGCTGATCACCGGCTACACCATGATCGAACAGCTCGTCCCGGCCGCCTCCCGCACCGAGGCCTTCACCTGGCTGACCGGCGCGGTCGCCTTCGGCCAGGCCGTCGCCGTGATCGTGGCCGGCCGCCTCACGGACGCGCACGGATCCTCGTACGGCTTCCTGGTGCCGCTGGCCGCCACCGCGCTCGCGCTCGCCACCCTGGTGGCACTGCGCGGGAAGCTGGCGCCCAAGGCCCCGAGCCGCGTCGTGAACACGTCCGCGCCGGCCGCCGCCGCTGCCGAGCCGGGCGGGCGGGAGCGCGCGACCGAGCGTGGGCTCGGTCACCGCACGCCCGTAACGGTGGACTGATCCGCCGGAATACGTCACCATGGAGCGTCGTTAGCACTCATTGAGTCAGAGTGCCAGGAGGAAATTCGTGCCGACCTACCAGTACCAGTGCACCGAGTGCGGTGAGGGCCTTGAGGCCGTGCAGAAGTTCACCGACGAAGCGCTGACCGTGTGCCCGAGCTGCGACGGACGCCTGAAGAAGGTGTTCTCCGCCGTCGGCATCGTCTTCAAGGGCTCCGGTTTCTACCGGAACGACAGCCGTGGCGCCTCGTCGAGCAGCACGCCCGCCTCGAAGTCCACGTCCTCGTCGTCCACGACGACATCAACCGCTTCGGCTCCGGCCGCCGCGTCCTCCTCGACGTCCTCGAGCACGGGCAGCAGCTCCAGCTCGGCCGCCTGACCTCTTACATCTTCCGAAAGGCCCCGTCAGCCCCTCCTGGGCGGACGGGGCCTTCGGCGTCCCCCGTTAGGGTGGCCGCATGGTGAACGCAGAGATCGGTGTAATCGGCGGATCGGGCTTCTACTCCTTCCTGGAGGACGTCTCCGAGGTCCAGGTCGAGACCCCCTACGGGCCCCCGAGCGACTCCCTGTACCTGGGTGAGCTCGCCGGCCGTCAGGTGGCGTTCCTGCCGCGGCACGGGCGCAGCCACACCGTGCCGCCACACAAGATCAATTACCGGGCGAACCTGTGGGCGCTGCGCTCGGTCGGCGTCCGGCAGGTGCTGGGGCCGTGCGCGGTGGGCGGCCTGCGGGCGGAGTACGGGCCGGGCACGCTGCTGGTCCCGGACCAGCTGGTCGACCGGACGAAGTCGCGCGTGCAGACCTTCTTCGACGGGGAGCCGCTGCCGGACGGCAGCGTCCCGAACGTCGTCCACACCACCTTCGCCGACCCGTACTGCCCGGTGGGGCGCTCGGTGGCGCTCGCGGCGGCGCGCGGGCGGGAGTGGGAGCCGGTGGACGGCGGCACCATGGTCGTCGTGGAGGGGCCGCGGTTCTCGACGCGCGCGGAGTCGCAGTGGCATGCGGCGGCCGGCTGGTCGGTGGTGGGCATGACCGGGCACCCGGAGGCGGTCCTCGCGCGGGAGCTGGGGCTCTGCTACACGTCGATGGCCCTCGTGACGGACCTGGACGCGGGTGCCGAGACGGGTGAGGGGGTCTCGCACGCGGAGGTCCTGAAGGTGTTCGGCGAGAACGTCAGCCGACTGCGCGAGGTCCTCTTCGACGCCGTGGCGGCCCTTCCGGCGTCCGAGGACCGCGACTGCCTGTGCACCCACGCCCACGACGGCTGGGACCTGGGGATCGAACTGCCGTAGGCGGGCTGGAGGCGGGCCGCAGTCCTGCCGGAGTCCGTGTGGGGCCCCGTCGGCCTTTCGGGGCTGCGGCCGGGCCCTCTCGGCTGGGGGCGGGCCCTCTCGGCCGGGGTCGGGCTCTCGCGGCCGGGGTCGGGGCCGCGGTTCGCGCGGCGCCCACGCGAGCGGTCGGCGCCCCGCGGGAGGGGGAACGATTCCTCGCGGATGGTGTCACGTTCCGCGGGGCTGTCCTGTCTCCATGGCGAAGGGTCGAAGGGACCCCCCCTCCCGGAAGAGGCCAGCCATGCCGCGCATCTCGCTCACCCCGCCCCGCACCCTCCTGACACGCGTCGGCGCCTGGTATTCGCGCCGCACCTACGGCAAGGTGCTCGACCCCGGCCAGGCGTACGGGCACAACGCGCGCGTGCTGGTCTCGTACGTCCGGATGGAGCAGCGGGCGGCGAAGTGGAACAAGCTCGACGCCGGGCTGAAGCACCTCGCGGTGATGGCCTGCGCCGCGCGGATCAACTGCTCGTGGTGCATGGACTTCGGCTACTGGGAGGGCCACGAGCTGGGCCTGTCGCCGGAGAAGATCGAGCGGGTGCCGCGGTGGCGGGAGGCCCGCGAGGTGTTCACCGGGACGGAGCTCCTGGTCATGGAGTACGCGGAGGCAATGACCGAGACCGAGCCGGCGGTCACCGACGAGATGGCGGCCGGGCTCATCGCGCGGCTCGGGGAGGCGGCGTTCGTCGAACTCACTGCCGTGGTCGCGCTCGAGAACTGGCGCTCGCGGGTGAACAGCGCCTTCGGTCTGACCAGCCAGGGCTTCTCGGAGGCCTGCCGGGTGCCGGGCCGGCCGGGCCGGTCCTGAGCGGCAGGCCGGAGCCGCCCCGCCCCCTGAGGGTGAACGGGTTGTCCACAACCTGGGGATCGTCCACAGGCCGGCGCGGGCCGCGGCGGAGGGGCGGATCGTGGGAGGGTCCGGGCACTGGACCCGGACAACGGATCTCGACCCTTTTCGGCGGTGACCCCCATGTCCAGGACCTCTCCCGACTCCCCCGTACCCCCCGCTTCCCCGGATTCCCCGGTTCCGCACCCGTCCCCTTCCTCCGTGTGCCGCCCCGCGCGCCCCGTGCCGCCGTTCCCGCCGCTGCGCGTGGGCCGCGCCGGCGGGCGGCTGCGCCGCGCGGTGCGCCGCAAGCGGCGGGTCGCCTCGGCCGGCCTGGCCGTGGTGGCGGCCGCCCTGGCCGTGGGCGGGACGGAGGCCCGGGCCTCCCGGGGCGCGGCCCCGCCCGAGGTGAAGCCGTCTCCCGCGGCGGTGCGCATGGTGTCGGCTCCCGTACGCATCGCGGACGCGGCCACGGTACGGCTGCTGCGTCCCGGGGACCGGGTGGACGTGGTGGCGGCGGAGCGCGCGGGGCCGCCGAGGGTGGTGGCGGCCGGGGCCAGGGTGACCGAGGTCCCCGCGCCGGAGAAGGGGTGGGGGGACGGCGGGGCGCTGGTGGTGCTGTCCGTGCCCCGGGAGACCGCGCGGGCCCTGGTGGGCGCGGGAGCGGTGGCACGGCTGGCGGTGGCGTTGTGCTGATTCGCACTGGCGCACTGTCGAGTCGCTCTGAGGTGGGCGCCGATTGGACATGGCGTGCCGTGACTGCCGTAGCTTTCGGAACCGTTGGCTCCGTGTACAGCAGTGACGAAGAGAGGCTCAGTCGTGAGCGAGAAGAAGAAGGAGAGCGTGCTGGCAGGCTTCAAGGCCTTCCTGATGCGCGGCAACGTGGTGGACCTGGCCGTGGCCGTGGTCATCGGCGCCGCGTTCACGAACATCGTGAACTCGATCGTGAAGGGCATCATCAGCCCGGTCGTGGGCGCCATCGGCACCAAAAGCCTGGATGTCTACACCTCGTGCCTGAAGGCGCCTTGTGGGGTGGACGCCAAGGGCGAGCCGACCGGCGTCAACATCATGTGGGGCTCGGTCCTGAACGCCACGCTCACCTTCCTGATCACCGCCGCGGTCGTCTACTTCCTGATGGTCCTGCCGATGGCCAAGTACCTGTCCCGGCAGGAGGCGCGCCGCAAGGCCAGGGAGGGCGTGAAGGAAACCATCGAGATCACCGAGCTGGAGGTGCTCAAGGAGATCCGCGACACCCTGGTCGCGCAGCGCAGCGTGAACGGCGAGAACGCCAGGACTCCGGGGGCGCGCGACGCAGTCTGACCGCCGCGGCGGATCAGATGTGGTGCGGGGGCTTCTCGTCGAGGAAGCGGGCCAGGTCGGCCGCGCTTCCGCCGGCGGGAGGCCGCTCGCCCCAGCCCCGGTCGGTGTCGTCCGAGGACTGCTGGTCCAGCGGGTCGTCGAAGACCAGCTTCGGCCTGGGCCTGGCCGTCGGCTTGGGGTCGGGCTTCGCCCCGGCTGCGGGCTCGGGGGACTGCGGGTCGGAGGCGGGGGCGGTGCTCATGCGTCAAGGGTACGGCCGCCCCCGCCTCGCGCCCCGGCCCGAGGCGGGGGCCCGGCTCCGGCACCGGGCCGGGTCAGCTGGGGGCTTCCGCGCCCTTGCGGGCGTAGAGCCACCGGCAGACCGCGAGGCAGGTCGTGCAGAGGCCGATGAAGGAACCGCAGGTGTCGACGTAGAGCCAGGTCATCAGCCAGTTGTGCTTGCCCTTGAAACTGACCTTCTGCTCGCTGGAGGGGGCCGCGGCCACCTTGAGGCCGTTCAGCAGGAACCAGGCGAGCACCGTCATGACGACCAGCAGCGGCACCCGGAGGAAGGCGCCGTTCTGGAGGCAGATGTCCGTGTCGTTCTTCGCGTCGTGCTGCGGACCGCCGGCCGGGGGCCCGGCACGGCGGCGGTGACCACCAGGGGCGCGACCAGTTGCACGACGCTCACGCCGAGGTTGCCGAGGCCGCCGTTGAGGCCGGACGCCGGCGATGTCCAGGCCGTGGAACATCAGCCGGCCGATGATGCCCAGCGCGTTGAGGCCGAGGACTTTGAAGCCCCGGATGCGCATCTCGCAGCCGGGCCCCGAGCCGGTGGCGGAGGTGAAGGCGGACCACCCCCAGGTGAGGGGGAAGGTGATCGCGGCGGCCGGCAGACAGCCCCAGAAGATCAGCTGGTGGGCGGCCCAGCGGGAGCGGGCGCCGGGGAACTTCTGGAAGCCGAGGTAGGTCGCGGCCATCCGGGGCAGGGGAGTGGGCGCCTTCTTGGAGTCGGCGGCCGGGAAGAAGCTGCCGAGCCCCTTCGTGAAGAGGCGGCGCGCCGGGGGCGGAGACCCAGACGGTGTACCGGTAGGCCACGCCGAAGGCCAGGAAGACGGTGGCGACGGCGTAGGGCAACGGCGCGGAGTCGAAGTCCCGCAGGAGGCGGCCGCCGAGCACGATCACGGCGGTGAGCAGGAGGGGTACGGCCGTACCGGCCAGGGTGGCCCGTGCGGTGACGGACCGGCCGGCCGGTGGTGTGGGCTCGGGCGCGCCGGCTGGTGCCGGCAGGGCCTGTGTGCGTACTTCTGTGGGCTCGGACACAGCACCACGCTAGGTGGTCCGTGCCGTTTAGGCCCGTTATGTGACGCACATTGGTCGCTACGGCCGCAGGCGCGGGCACCGGCCGGGGCGGGCGGACGGGTGGCGGCGGGAGAGCCGGCCGGGGCGGGCGGAGCGGTGGGGGCGGGGTGGTCGGACAGCCGCCTCCGGGGCGGCCCGACGGCGGGAGGGGTGCCGCGAGTCCGCCCGGGGTACCCGGGCTCCGCGGGCCGCGCGCCTCGACCGTGCGGCGGCCCGGCCCTGGTCTGCTGGGCGGCATGACGTACGTGCCGATGACCGCCCGCAGCCGTGTCGAGGGACACCGGACCGCGACCACGCTGGAGCTGTTCTTCGACCTCTGCTTCGTCGTCGCGATCGCGCAGGCGGGCCAGCAGCTGGTGCACGCGTTGGTGGAGGGGCATCCGGGCAGCGGGGTCGTCGGCTACTTCTTCGTCTTCTTCGGCGTGTGGTGGGCGTGGATGAACTTCACGTGGTTCGCGTCCGCCTACGACTGCGACGACGTGCCGTACCGGATCACCACGCTCGTGCAGATCGCCGGCGTGCTCGTCTACGCGGCCGGGGTGAGCCGGGCCTTCAACGACAACGACTGGACGGTAGCCGTCATCGGCTACCTGATCATGCGGGTGGCGCTGACGGCGCAGTGGCTGCGGGCAGCCGCCGGGGAGAGCGGGGCGGCCCGGACCGCCGCGCTGAAGTACGCGGCCGGGCTGCTGGTGTGCCAGGCCGGCTGGGTGGCCCTGCTGTTCGCACCGGACGGCTGGAAGCGCTGGCTGTTCCTGGTGCTGGTGGCGGCCGAGCTGATGGTGCCGGTGTGGGCCGAGCACGGGCACCAAACGCCGTGGCACGCCCACCACATCGCGGAGCGGTACGGCCTGTTCACCATCATCGTGCTGGGCGAGACGATCGCCGCGAGCACGGTGGCGGTGAAGTCGGCGATCGACGAGCACGAGGCGCTGGGGGTGCTGCTGCCCATCGCGGCGGGCGGGCTGCTGATCGTCTTCGCCGCGTGGTGGATCTACTTCGCGGTGCCGGTGCACGAGCGGCTGACCTCCAACCGGGAGGCCATCCCGTGGGGCTACGGCCATCTGCTGATCTTCGCCTCGGGCGCGGCGATCGGGGCGGGCATCGAGGTGGCGGTGGAGCACGCGGTCGGCACGGCGCACATCTCGCAGGTGGCGGCGAACGCGGCCGTGACCGTCCCGTCGGCGCTGTTCCTGCTGACGGTGTGGCTGCTGCACTCGCGGCACTTCAAGCGCGGCATCGCCCAGCAGCTGGTCCTGCCGCTCTCCGCCGTCGCCATCCTCGCCTGCACCTGGGCGGGTTCGTACGCCGTGCTGTACGCGGGCCTGGTCGCGGCGGGCACGGTGGTGGCGGGCACGATCCTGGCGGGGCGCAACCCGGAACCCGCCGTCTGAGGCCGCGGCGCCGCGGACCGTCACCCCCGCACCGCCGCCACCGTTCTCCAGCGCAGGACGCCACGGCGACGGGCGACAGCAGAGAGGCAGCTTCGATGACACTCCCCTCACAGAGACTCGGCACCGGCCCCGGCGGGGAACTGGCCGAGCCGGGCTTCTGGCAGCGGCCCCCCGCCGACCGCCTCGCGGCCTTCGCCCGCCTGCGCACCCTGGATTCCCCCGTGTTCGTCCCGGAGGGCGCCGGCCGCACCGGCCACTGGGCCCTCGTACGGCACGCGGACGTGCAGGAGGCCAGCCGGCTGCCCAAGGTGTTCGCGAGTGCTCCCGGGGTCACCACGCCGGAGCCGGCCCGCTGGGTGCGGGCCCTGTTCGGGGACTCGATGGTCAACCTGGACGGCCCGGACCACGCGCAGCTGCGGAAGATCGTGCAGCGGGCGTTCACGCCCCGGCTGCTGGCGGCGGCGGAGGAGGACATCCACGCGGTCGCGGCCCGGATCGTGGACGACGTCCTGGAGCGGCGGCCCGACGAGTTCGTCTCGGCGGTGTCCTCGCGGCTCCCCCTGGAGGTCATCTGCAACATGATGGGCATCCCGGAGCGCTACCGCGCGGAGATCGCCGACCGGGTCAACCACGCCTCGGAGAACATCGGTGTGGAGCGCGGGCTGGCCTCGCGGCTGCGGATGCCCGGGCGCGGGCTGCGGGCGCTGGCCCGGATGCAGCGGATGGTGGCGGGCATCGGCCGGGAGCGGCGGCGCAACCCGTCCGACGACCTGATCTCGGCGCTGGTCTGCGCGAACGTGGACGGCCAGGCGCTGGGCACGCGCCAGTTGGGGGCCTTCTTCAGCCTGCTGATGGTGGCGGGGGTGGAGACCACCCGCAACGCCATCACGCACGGCCTGACCCTGCTGACCGACTTCCCCGACCAGCGGGACCTGCTGCTGTCGGACTTCGAGAAGTACGCGGACGGCGCGGTGGACGAGATGATCCGCCACTCGACGCCGATCATCCAGTTCCGCCGGACGGTGACCGCGGAACACACCCTGGGCGGGCACGCGTTCGGGCCGGGGGACAAGGTGGTGCTGTACTACGCCTCGGCCAACCGCGACGAGGCGGTCTTCCCGGACCCGGACGCCTTCGACATCACCCGCTCGCCCAATCCGCACCTGGGCTTCGGCGGTGGCGGCCCGCACTTCTGCCTGGGGGCTCATCTGGCCCGGGTGGAGATGAAGGCCCTGTTCCGCGAGCTGCTGACCCGGCCGGTGGGCCTGAGGGCGGTGGGCCTGCCCGATCTGGCGGGGTCCAATTTCGACAACCGCGTCCGCTCGCTGCGGTTCGCCTTCGAGCGCCCCTGAAGCCCCGCGGTTCGGGGCCCGAGCCTCAGGCCCCGAACCGCGGGGCCCCGAACCGCGGCGCCCGGCGCCCCGGGGAAAGGGGCCGGCCGCCGGGCAGGCTGGGGGCCCGGCGGCCGGAGCGGGGCGGCGGCCGCCGCCGCGGCTACTTCTGCAGGCTCTGCACCGCGAGGACGCAGTGGGCGCTGCTGGTGAGCACGGCCTCGTCGCCGGCGAAGCCCTGGAGCATCTCCGGGGTCACGGCCTGGCCCGGAACGGCCTCGGGCCAGGCCCGGGTGGCGAACAGGAAGTACGCCTGCCCGCTCTCGTTCGCCGCGGCGACCCACTCCGGCGGTGCGGTGCAGGTCGCGTTCAGCCCGGGCAGGGTCAGCGCGATCTGGTCGTCGGCCAGCAGGATCTGCACGGGGAAGGTGCGCGGGCTGCGCGTGCCGTCCATGACGACGTCGCCGATCTGCAGGCCGATCTCCCCCAGCAGCCCGCGTGCGGCCGCCTCGCCGCCCTCCCGGCCCTGCGGGCCGTCGCCGAGGGTGTAGGCGATGAGGTACGGGACGTCGTGGCCCTCGGAGGGGTCACCGATCCAGGCGAGGACGGAAAGGGTGCCGAGCAGGGAGCGGTCGGCTTCGGCTTGCGTTGAAGTCATGCGCCGCACCTTAGTGCTCTCCCGCCCGGGCCTTTCACGGCCTTTCACCCGGGCGGGCTACACGGCCCAGAATCCCCCTCCGGAATTCGGCCGCATGTTCGCGTCCTGGTACTGGAGCCGCACAATGCGCTGGTTTTCCGAAATTTCGAACACCACCCAGCCCTCGGCCCGCTCACCGACCGCGAGGGAATCGAAGACGATCGGTTTGCCGGTGGTGAGTTCGCCGGTGCGCACCACCGGGTGGCGCTTGCCGGCGCCGTCGTACGCCCACATGCGCCCGAGCGCCCCGTACGAGGCCCCGCCGACGTTGACGAACGACATCGAGGCCGCCACCCAGCGCTTCCCGGCGGGCGGCGCGTAGTTGGGCTCGACGCTGACCGCGGGATCCACGAACGCCCCGAGCACCACCTGCAGGTGTCGACCCACCTCCTGCCCTTGCACCCGTACGGAGTCACCCACATGGGCATCCTTCACGGCGCCGGCCGCGGCCCGGTCCGGTGCGGCGGGCTCCTCGTCGGCGCCGGGCGCCCCGTCGTCGACCGGGACGGCGGGCGCCGCGGCCGGGGCGAGCGCCGCCCCTTCGGGGGCGCTCTGGCAGGCGGTGGCGGTCAGCAGCAGGGCGGGCAGGAGCGCGGCGGCGGCGAGGACGGAGGCGGTCTGGCGCATACGGGACCCCTTCGGGGCTCTTCACGGCGGGGATCGGGGATTCGTCGGAAAGCGCGTTTCCGGGGTTGTCTTTCAGCCAGTCTCACGCGCCCGAGCGGGGAATTGCACACACCGACACGAGCGCACGGTCCGCGTCGGCCGCCGACTGCCAGCACAATGCGTTCCGGCGCGATCGCGCCACCCGCACCCACCCGGAGGAACAATGTTCACCCCCGCCCGCCGAATGGCCCTGACCGCCTTCTCCGCCCTGGCCGCGACTTCCCTGTTCGCCACTCCGGCCCTGGCCACCGTTTTCCAGCAGGGAATTTCCCTGCACCCGGAGGCGCAGATCTCCCGGGACGGCTCCGTCCGCCTTTCCGGCACCTACCACTGCGAACTCTCGCCGAAGTCGGGGGCGGTCCAGATCAAGGCCACCGTCGTCCAGGACGGCAGCCGTCTGAGCATCGGCGCCGGCGAGGTCTTCTGCGACGGCCGGGAGCACGCCTGGGAGGCGGTGAGCCCGCTGGCTGCCGGTCTGCACAAGGGCCGGGCGCAGGCCGTGGCCGAGCTCCAGGAGATCCACATGGCCGGGCTGATGCCGCGCGCGGTCGACACGGTCGCCCAGGACAGCCACGACGTCGAGGTGGTCGACCACCGGTAGGGCGGGCGACGGGCCCGGGGAGGCCGGTGGCCGCCGCTACCGGCACTCCGGCGCGACGCCCGTCATCGACATGAACGCGACCGTCTGGCACCCGGGGTCGCTGTGCGGCCGCCCGGTCGTCCAGTCCACGACCGCCTGCCCCCCGGCCGCCAGCAGCAGCACCAGGAGCGTCGCCGCGACGCCCGCGACCGCGCCCCTGTTCAGGCGGCGCACGGCTCGTTCCGGAAGCCACGCGGAAGACCACGCATCGGTTTCATGGCGGCATCATCACCCCGCCCCCCGCTCCCCACAACCCGGCGTGACCGCACGGTCACGGGCCTCACGGTCACGGGCCTCCGCCCCCGGGCCCCGGGCCGCGGGCCGCGGGCCCCGGGCCGCGGGTCACGCCGTGTCGCCCGGGACGGCCCCCGCGTCGAACTCGCACCACACCGCCTTGCCGTCGCCGCGCGACTCCACCCCCCAGTGCGCGGCCAGCGCGTCCACCAGCAGCAGCCCGCGCCCCGTGGTCGCCGCCTCGCCGGGGGAGCGCCGGCGCGGCCACACGCTGGAGCGGTCCTTGACCCACAGCCGGATCCTGCGCACCGGCTCCGGCAGCACCTCCATGGTCAGCACCGCCCCGCCGTCCGTGTGGAGCAGCGCGTTGACCAGCAGTTCCCCCGCCGCCAGCTCGACGTCGTCGGCGAGCTCGGCCATGCCCCAGTCGCGCAGGGCCTGCCGCAGCGCGTAGCGGGCGTCGGAGAGGCCCTCGGGGTCGGCCTGGTGGACGTACTGGTGGATGCGGGGGGCCCGGTGGGTGCCGGGGTCGGGGGCCCGCCGCAGGACGAGGAGGGCGACGTCGTCGCCGGAGCCCCAGCGCTCCCAGAGCCGGTCGGAGAGGTGGTCGGCGAGCTCGCCGGCGCCCTGGGGCCCGCTGCGCACGGCGTGGGCCAGGGCGTCCATGCCGGCGGTGATGGTGGAGCCGGGCTCCTCGACGAGCCCGTCGGTGCACAGGACGAGGGTCTCCCCGGGCACCAGGTCCAGCCGGGTCTCGGGGAAGTCCTCCTGCGCGAAGGCCGAGGCCAGCCCCAGGGGCAGGCCGCCGCGCACGTTGGGCCAGCCGGTACGCCCGTCGGTGTGCCGGATCAGCGGGCCGAGGTGGCCCGCGCGGACCGCCCGTACGCCTCCGGTCTCCAGGTCCACCTGGGCGTACAGGCAGGTCGCGAAGCGTTCGGTGTCCAGTTCGGCGAGGAAGCGGGAGGCCCGGGCCAGCACGGTGGACGGCGGGTGGCCCTCGCCCGCGTAGGCGCGCAGGGCGATGCGCAGCTGGCCCATGATGGCCGCGGCGTGCGTGTCGTGGCCCTGGACGTCGCCCACGACGACCCCGACGCGGTCGCGGGGCAGGGAGATGACGTCGTACCAGTCCCCGCCGACCTCCCGTCCGCTCCACGCGGAGTGGTAGCGGACGGCGATCTCCCCGCCGGTGATCTCGGGGATGCGGCGCGGGAGCATCGAGGCCTGGAGGCCGGTGGCGAACTCGCGTTCCTGGTCGAAGAGGAGCGCCCGCTGGAGGGACTGGGCGACGATGCCGGCCAGGCCCAGGCACAGGTTCTGCTCCTCGGGGCTGAACTCGGTGCGCCG
Source organism: Streptomyces sp. NPDC093801 (assembly GCF_040701585.1). Taxonomy (NCBI): domain Bacteria; kingdom Bacillati; phylum Actinomycetota; class Actinomycetes; order Kitasatosporales; family Streptomycetaceae; genus Streptomyces; species Streptomyces sp. NPDC093801. Next base: position 193,862 of record NZ_JBFBDP010000007.1, read on the forward strand.
GCGGTAGAAGAGCACGAGCCCGCCGATGGAGCGGGCCTGGGCGATCAGCGGCAGGTAGGCGGCGGCGTCGAAGCGGATGCGGCGCAGGTAGTCGGCGAGCAGGGGGAACTCGTCCGCGAGGGCGGTGAGGGAGGTGACGAAGCGCGCCTTGCGGGTGATCACGGCCTGGGACAGCGGCAGGGAGCCGTCCAGCCGGGTGAACTTGCGCTCGTCGAGGATCTCCAGGGACTCCCCGCTCAACGCGATGATCTTGATGGCTTCGTTCTCGACGAGTCCCAGCGCCAGCCCGTCCGCGCCGAGCCGCTCCAGGGCGCCGGCGCCGGTGAGGGCCGCCGTCACGTCGTCGACGGTGACGGCCCGGGACAGGGCCTCGGTGGTGCGCTGGACGATGGCCGCCTGCTGGATGCGGGCGTTCTCCAGTTTCCGCAGCACGGTCGCGTGGGCGAGCTCGGCGGTGGCGTCGCGGACGATGCCGACGATCCGCAGGGCCCGGCCGTCGGGGTCGCGCAGCACCCGTCCCTGGGTGTGGGTCCACTGGTCGCGGCCGTCGCGCCGGCGCACCGTGAAGTACGAGCCGTACGTCTCCCCGCCGCCGGCGAGCACCCCGCCGACGGTGTCGTTGAGCCGGGCCGAGTCGTCGGCCGGGATCCGCAGGCCGAGGCCCTCGGGGGTGTGGTCGAACTCCTCCGCCTCCAGGTCGAGGACGAGCAGCCCGGCCTCGTCCAGGGTGAGGGTCCCGGTGTCCAGGTCCCACTCGAAGCTGCCCATGCCGTTGAGCGCGAGCCGCTCCCCGGGGCCCGTCAGGGGGCCGGGGACGGCCCCGTCCCCGCCGTCCCGCTCCGCCGCTGCCACGAGACACACACCACCTAACGGCCGGGCCAGCACGGCTGCGAGATCAGCCGCTCCCACTCCTCGTCAGGATGCCCCGGCAGGGTGCGCCCGGCCTCCCGCCAGCGCTTGAGGAGGGAGAGGTAGATCGCCGCCGGGTCGCCCGGCCCGGCCCCGGCCAGCCCGTACGGACCGGTTCCGCGGAAGGGCCCCTGGGGGTACGGGCCGCCGCCGTACTCACCCGGTCCGTACGGGCCCCCGCCGTACGAGCCGCCGCCGTACTCACCCGCCCCGTACGACCCGGACCCGTACTGGTCCGCCCCGTACGACCCGCCCCCGTACTGGCCGGACCCGTACTGGTCCGTCCCGTACGACCCGCCCCCGTACTGGTCCGCGCCGTACGACCCGCCCCCGTACGGCTTGGGCGCGGGAGGCCCCGACGGAGGCTGTTCCGCTCGGCTGGCGGGGATGCGCACCCAGCCACGGCCGCCCTGTGCTCGCTCCGCCTCCATCGCGGACCCCTCTCAGGTGGATCTCAGCGCAGATACGTCTCCGGATGCCCGGCGGCGGCCCGGACCGGCCGGACCCCGCCGGTCGGGCCCGGCAGCGGACCCCGCGCGCCGAGGCGCTTGCGGACTCCCTTCACCAGTCTCCCCGCCGTGAAGCCCGCGCCGTGCACGAATCGCATGGAAGGTCCGAATGAGGGAGCCGTCAGCAGCCCGGCGAAGAACAGTCCGGGCCAGGAGGACTCGAATCCGGGACCCAGCTCCGGGGTGTCCGCGTCGCCCACGGTCGCCAGGGCGGACCGCAGCCGCGCGTCGAGGAGGTCCAGCCGGGCCAGCCGCGGGGCGAAGCCGGTCGCCGCGATGACGTGCGCGGTGTCCAGGACGACGGACTCCCCGCCCGCGGTGGTCAGCCCGAGCCGGGTCCGGCCGCCCACGGCCACCGCCCGGTGCAGCCGGTGGCCCATGAGCGCGGGGACCCGCCGCTCGAAGCGGTCGCGCAGCCACCACGCCCCGGCCGGCCCGAGCGCGGTGGCGGCGATCCGCTCCCGCGTCGCGGCGGGCAGCCGCCGCACCGCCCAGGGCAGCTCCGACCACGCCCAGCTGCGCCAGCCGGTGCCGAGCCCGCTGTGCGGGTCGCGCAGGGCCCGCAGCGCCGGCCGCCGCAGGGGCTGCGGGACGGTGTTCCAGTTCAGCCGGGACCTCCGGGCGACCAGGACGGGCCGGGCCCCCGACTCCGCGAGCAGCGCGGCGGTCTCCAGGGCGGCCTGCCCGGCGCCCAGGACCGCCACGTCCTGCCCGGTGAAACGGGACAGGTCGCGGTGGCCGCTGCTGTGCGAGAAGTGGTCCGGGGGCAGGTCGCGCAACGCCCGGGGGTAGTGGGTGAACGGCATCACCCCGACGGCCAGGGCCACCGTGCGGGCCAGCAGCGGCGGCCCCCCGGCGGTGCGCACCCGGAAGCCGTCGCCCTCGGGGGCGACCTCCGTGACGGTGGCCTCCTCCACCTCGGGCAGGCCGGCGTGGCGGGCGAACCAGAGGCCGTAGGCGCTGAAGGTGCCGATCGGCAGCGGACTGCCGTGCTCGGCCGCGAGGCCCCGGGTGGCGCAGTACTCGGCGAGGGTGTAGCGGCCGCCGGGGGCGGAGAGGTTGGAGGACCAGGGCTCCGACTTGAGGTACATGCCCTCGGGCATGTGGTCCCGCCAGGAGGCCATGGGCCGGCCCAGCACCCGTACGCCGAGCCCGGCCGCCGCCGCGTGCGCGGCGATCGACAGCCCGTACGGGCCCGCGCCGACCACCACGAGATCGTCCATCCGCCTCACGGCCGCTCCTCTCCTGCGGCACGGTCGCCGCCTCACCACCGCACACCGCACCGCCGCGTGACGGCGCGTCACCGGGTCACCGGGTCACCGGACCGGTGTCACCCGGGCGTCACCGCGTCACCGCGTCACCGCGTCACCAGCTCGTCGGGCCCCACCGGCGCTGCGGGCGCCCCGGGCGGCGCCACGGTCCCCGGCGGGGCCTGGCGGGCCGCCCCGGGGCCGCCGGCGGGGCCGGCTCCCGGTCCGGCCGCCGCGAGGCCGTCGTCCCGCCCCCCGCCGCGCTGGCGGGGGGCCCGCACCGCGCGGGCGCCGCGGCGCCCCTGCGCGGGGACCCCGCGCAGGACGCGCGCGCCCTTGTCCAGCCCCCGCCCCAGGAGGGCGCAGAGCATCGCCAGGAACGGCGCGGGGTCGTCGGCGGCGAACCAGGCCGCCTCCACCCGCCCCCGCTCCCCCGCCTCCGGGGCCCGTACGGGCCCCGGCCGCGCGGAACCGGGTACCGCGCCCGCGCCGCCCGGGGGGGCCGCCGCTGGTGCGCTCCCGCCGGGGCGCCGGGGCAGCGAGCGCCCCCGGACCGCAGCCAGCAGGGCGTAGTTCTCCGCCACGAAGACGCGGCCCGGACCGCCGGCCGGCTCCGGGACCCGCTGCCCCGTCAGGTCGAGGTACATCGCCTGGACCACGTCCAGCCCCGCGTCGTCCGCGAACAGCCGGAACTGCGCCCCCGGGCGCGGGTTGAAGTCGACCAGCCGGAAGGCGCCGCGCTCGTCGCGCCGGAAGTCGAGGTCCAGGATCCCCTGGTAGCCGAGCCGTTCGGCGAGCCGAAGCCCCGACTCCTCCACCGCCGGGTCGGCCAGCCACCGCCCCACCGCCGTCAGCCCCGCCCGCACCGGCCACGCCAGCTCCTTGCGGCCCGACCCGGCCAGCAGCGGCCGCCCGCCCCGCCCGAAGGCGCCGTGGAAGAACCAGTCGGTGTCGGGTCCCGCGGGCAGGAAGCGCTGGAGCAGCAGCCGGCTCCCGGCCTCGGCGGAGCGCTCGTACAGCTCCCGCGCCCCGGCGGAACTGTCCACCAGGGTGGTGCTGCGCAGCCCGCTGCCGGCGGGCAGCAGCCAGGGCCGGCTCCACTTCGCCACCAGCGGCAGCCCCAGCGCCCACGCGGCCCGCGCGGCCTCGGTCCCGCTCTCGGGGACCACGGTCTCCGGGTGCGGGACGTCCCAGCGGGCGCACAGCCGCGCCAGCTCGGCCTTGTCGGCCACTCGGGCGGGCAGGTCGTCGGGCTGATGGGGAATCCGGAAACGATCCGTCAGCATCGGTGCCACGCGCGAGACGGCGATGGCGCTGAGGTCGTCCATCGCGACGAGCACGGCCGGCCGGGCGATCCGCTCCGACACGCCGACGAGGCATTCCAGCAGCGCCTCGGGCGCCTCGGGATCCAGCCCGCCGGCCGGCCCCGGGTGCGTGGCGCGCAGGTACCGCGAGCGACCCACGGGACCTCCCCCGGCTTCGACGACGGCATGGACCTCCACGCCCTTGCGCCCGAGGGATCTGACGGCGCCGAGGGTTCCGTGGTGGAACGGGTTGCGATCGAGTCTGAGCAGAACTGCGGGCACATGGCCGTCGAACGCGTACATACAAACGGACTTTCACCTAGTCGGACCAAGCGGGAGGGATGCGCAGCTGCGAATGGCCTAGGAAGGGGCCACCGGACAGGCCGTTCGTCAGATGTGATGTCTAACGTCTGTGGCAAGCACACCGGTTCGGCAGAGCGCGGGAGACGACATGCCCAGACCACACCACCGCCTGGTGAGCACCTGCGTCGGTACGGTCACGGCCGGGCTGCTCGCCACCGGCGCGGCACTCGCGGCCCCGGACGACGAACCGGCCAGGGGCTCCGGCACCGCCTTCGGCGCCTATCTCGACTACGGCCCGTCCGGGGTCGCCCGCATCCCGTCCCTGTCGCGCTGGCTGGGCGGGCGCGAGATCCGGGTCGGGCACACCTACCTGCCCGGCGACTCGTGGGCGGGCATCGAGGGCCGCGTCCCGTTCCTGGAGGACTGGGCGCGCTGGCGCCGGGCCAAGGAGGACCGGATGTTCGTCCTCAACGTGCCCATGCAGGCCCGCAACGAGGGCCGGGTGCCCGACTGGCAGGTGGTCCAGCTGATCCGGGCCGGCGCGCAGGGCGAGTACGACCGGCACTTCCGGCGGCTGGCCGAGCGGCTGGTGGAACTGGGCCTCCCGGACACGGTGGTCGTGCTGGGCTGGGAGATGAACGGCACCACCTACACCCACCGCTGCGGGCCCGACCCGGAGCACTGGAAGGCGTACTGGACCCGCGTCGTCAACACGATGCGCTCCGTCCCCGGCCAGCGGTTCAAGTTCGATTTCACCCCCAACCGGGGCAGCGACGCGATCGCCTGGACCAGGTGCTACCCGGGCGACGACGTGGTCGACGTCATCGGCATGGATTCGTACGACCAGGGCCCCGGCCGGTCCTTCGACGACCACGTCAGCCAGCCGTACGGGCTCCAGCAGCACGTCGACTTCGCGAAAGCACACGGCAAGCAGATCTCGTACCCGGAGTGGGGGCTGTTCCGCAACGGGGACAACCCGGAGTACGTGCGGCGCATGCTCCGGTGGATCGACCAGCACCACCCGCTCTACCACACCATCACCGACTACTGCCCGCACGGCGTCTGGCAGTGCAAGCAGAACCCGAAGTCCTCGAAGGTCTTCCGCGACGCGCTGGCCGAGCAGGGGCCGGTGGTGGTGCCGACCCCGGTGGTGCCCACGCCCGTGGTCCCGACCCCGGTGGTGCCGACCCCCGTCGTCCCCACCCCGGTCGTCCCGACGCCGGTCGTCCCGACCCCGCAGGTCCCCACTCCCGAGGTCCCCACCCCGCAGGTCCCGACCATCCCGCAGGTCCCCACGCCCGAGGTCCCCACCCCGACCGCGCCCACCCCGGTCGCCCCGGAGCCCGAGGTCTCCGTCCCGCCCGTGGTCCCGCCGGCGCCCACCCCCGAGGCGTCGCCGACCCCGACCCAGGCCGCGCCGGACCCCGCGCCGACCCGGCCGGCTCCGTCGCCGTCCCAGCCGCCGAAGCCGCAGCCGAAGCCGAAGCCCGACCCGAAGCCGCGGCCCCAGCAGCCCGTCAACAGCCCGCAGTGGTGCCTCCCGTTCGACTTCGGCGACTGGCTCTCGAAGCTGATCGGCGGCCAGTCGCTCTGCATCGGCCTCGGCTTCGGCTGGGAGGGGGACTCCGGCTTCTGGCCCTTCTAGACGGGTCATCGCACCCGCAGTTCGTTCAGCCGCGCCCGCCAGTCCCGGGCGGCCGGAAGCGCCTCGCGCAGCGCCCCCACCGCCCGCTCGCGCCCCGTGACCTGCGACTCGTGCAGCCGCAGCAGGGGCGCGAGCGCGTGCGTGGCCAGCAGGAGGCGCTGGTTGACGACCGTCTCGGGCCTCCAGTGGTTCTTGTACGGCTCGTTGCCGCGCAGGAAGCTCACCACCGGACGGCCCTCCTCCAGTGCCCGCCCGGCCTCGTGGCGCAGCAGCAGCGTGGCCACGTCCACCTTGCGGTCGCGCAGGCCCGGGTCCGCCCCGTACAGGTAGCCGCCGCTCAGCGACGCGGACAGCAGGGTGACGTTGGCCGCGACCACCTTCCCCTCCAGCCGGAACTCGGTCAGCCGGCCCTCCCCCGCCCGCACCATCCGCCGCGTGGCGCGGGTCAGGTGCTCGGCGAACCGGGGCCGCAGGTGCTCCGGGGTCACCCCGCGGCCGCGCCACTGCTTCTCGTGCAGCCGCAGCAGGGTCCGTACGGCCTGCGGCACCTCGCGCTCGGTGACCTCGTGCTCCTCGATCCCGGCGGCGTCGGTCTTGCGCAGCTTGGCCCGCACCCGCTGGGCGCCGGAGGCGGGCATCCGCTTGACGAGCTGGTCGAAGGGGAGCGCGGGCAGCTCCATGCAGGTGGAGTCCGCCAGCCGGCTGGACACCCCGGGCCACTCCTCGAACACGGCCTCGGCGGCCGCGCCGGGACGCACCTCGCGCAGGTCGACGACGGCGCTGCGGGCCGCCCGGTGCAGCCCGCGGGCCAGGGCCGGCACGACCTGCGCGGCGTGCTCCCGGGACACGAGCACGTCGAAGTAGTCGGTGATCGGCCCGCCCAGCGGCACCAGCCGCGGCAGCGGCCGGTGCACGAGCATCAGCGCGGCCGCCCCGACCAGCTCCCCGCCCCGCCGCACCAGCAGGATCCGCAGCCGGCCGTCCTTCCCGTACGACAGCCACCACGAGTGCAGCCAGGCGTGGCTCTGGAAGGGGGTGGCGGTGGGACACTCCCGGACGAGCCGGTTCCAGGACTCCTCCAGCGCCGCGAACTGCCGGGAGTCCCGGCACAGCGTCACCGACAGGGCCCCGTCGGAGCCCCGCGTCATCGCACGGACTCCTTCTCCTTGGTCTCGGAGTGCTCACCCTGGGCGGGCAGCGAGGCGTACTCCTCCACCACCGGGTGCGCCGCCTCCTCCTGCGCCCCGGACCTGCGGCGGGCGGGACGGGCCAGCAGCCACAGCCCGCCGAGCAGCCCGCCGGCGCACAGTCCGACGGCGGCGCTGATCGCGGCGGACGGGGAGGCGGGCTCGCTCGGTGCGACGGCCTGGCTGAACAGCAGCAGCTGCACGCCGGTGTTCTTGGCGGCCTGGTTGCTGCTGAGCGAGAGGGCGTCGGCGACGGCGTTGGCGATGTCGGCGGCCTCGGCGGCGCTCCTGGAGGTGCCGGTGATCGCGATCATCGGCGAGTCGGGGGAGGTCTCGGCGCGGACCTGCGTCCGCAGCTGCCGGGCGGCGATGCCCGCGCGGGGCTGGGCGTAGGCGAGGGTGGAGCTGCTGGTGGCGATGCGGCCGTAGGCCTGGGCGAAGCCGAGGGCGGTGGCCGGCTCGGTGGTCTCGTTCGGGACGGCGACGACGTAGCTGGTGGCGGCGTACTCGGGCGCCTTGAGCACCCCGTACGCCCCGCCGGCGGCCATCCCGAGCAGCGCGCAGGCGGGCAGGGGCCACCACGCGGGCGGTGGCAGCAGCCTGCGCTTCCGGGCGGAGCGGTGGTCGGACTTCTTCTGCTCGGACTTCTTCTGCTCGGCGCTGTCGGCCATGGGGGTGCTCGCTTCCTGGGTGGAGGGGGGTGCGTAGGGGGAATGAAGGGGGATCAGCCGTCCGAGCCGGGCGCGGCCAGGTCCAGCCCCGCCGGCGGTCGGGGTGCGGGCTCCGGTGCGGAGCCCCGGGGCTCGGCCGCGGGCACGGGCCCCGCCCCGCCCCTCGCGGCGGGCACGGGTGCCGCCAGCGCGAGCCCGTAGACGTCCAGCAGCCGCGCCGCGCTCCGCGCGATGTCGTACCGCCGCACCACCGCGGGCGCGGGCAGGCGGCGGGCGCCCGCCTCCATCTGCCCCCGCAGCGCGGCGACCAGCTCCTCGGTGCCCGTGCCGATCCGCCGCGCCCCCGGCGCCTGCGCGGCGGGCAGGTCGTCGACGGCGGGGCAGGTCACGTGCAGCACGGGCAGCCCGGCGGCCAGCGCCTCGACGACGGCCAGCCCGAACGCCTCCTCCCGCGAGGGGGACACGAAGACGTCCATGGCGGCCAGCAGCGCGGGGATCCCGGGGGTGCGCCCGTCGGGGCTGTCGCCCAGCGGGTCCCGCTCCCCCAGCAGGTGGATCCGCGCCTGGGCGCCCAGTTCGGCGGCGAGGGTGCGCAGCGCGGCCCGCTCCGGTCCGTCCCCGGCCAGCAGCAGGTGCGCGCCGGGCAGTGCGGCGACGGCCCGGACGAGGACGTCGAACCGCTTGCCGGGCACCAGGCGCCCGACCCCGCCGACCACGAAGGCCCGTTCGGGCAGGCCGGTCCGGGCGCGGGTGGCGCGCCGCACGCCCTCGTCGAAGCGGAAGCGGGCGGCCTCGATCCCGTTCGGGACCACGTGGACCCGGTCGGCGGGCACCCCCCAGCGCTCCAGGCGGGCCGCGACGGTGTCCGAGACCGCGACCGTCGCCGCCCCGAGCCGCTCGCTGGCGAGGTACAGGCCGCGGACCCCGCCGGACAGGGGCCGGCCCTCGATCTCGGCGTCGCCCAGGGAGTGTTCGGTGGCCACCGTCGCCCGGACCCCGGCGAGCCGGGCGGCGAGGCGCCCGTAGACGCAGGCCCGGTAGAGGTGGGTGTGGACGAGGTCGTAGCGGCCGCGCCGGACGAAGCGGACCAGCTTCGGCAGGGCGCCGAGGTCGCGGTTGCCGTGCATGCCGAGGTGGACGACCCGGATCCCGTCGGCGCGCAGTCCCTCGGCGACCGGGCCGGGGTTGGTGAGGGTCAGGACGTCGCAGTGCACCGGCATGTGGCGCAGCAGCAGCCGCAGTTGCTGTTCGGCGCCGCCGACGCCCAGGCCGGTGATGATGTGGAGGGCCTTCACCGCAGCACCGGCACCTTCCGCCGCAGCTCGCGGGCCCCGTGCCGCAGCTCCTTGATCCGCAGCCGGGCGGCCCCGTCGGCCTGGCTGACGTGGGTGCGGGGCAGGGCGTGCGGGCCCGCGAGGCGTCCGGGGGAGATCGCGCAGGCGTACCCGTAGCCGGCGGCGCGGGTGGCGTCGACGACGCGGGCGTCGAGGTGCCCGTACGGGTAGCAGAAGCCCTCGGGGAGGGTGCCGGTGAGTTCGCGCAGGAGCTCGCGGCTGCCGCGCAGTTCCTGCTGGAGGACGTCGTCGGGGGCGGCGGTGAGGTCCTGGTGGAGCAGGCCGTGGGAGCCGATCTCCTGTCCGGCGGCGGCGACCTCGCGGATCTGTTCGGCGGTGAGGAGGGGTTTGCGGGGGCCGAGCGGGTCCCACACGTTGTCGACGCCGAGCCGTCCGGGGAGGGCGAAGAGGGTGGCGGTGAAGCCGTGGCGGTGCAACAGGGGCAGGGCGCGGGTCAGGAAGTCGGTGTAGCCGTCGTCGAAGGTGAGGCCGACGAGGTCGTGGCCGCGTCCGGCCGCGCGGGCGCGCAGCAGTTCTCCGACGCAGACCCCGCGCAGACCGCGGGAGCGCAGCCACCTCAGCTGGGCGTCGAGGGCGTCCGGGGTGACGGTGATCCCGTACGGGTCCTCGGCGGGGTCGGTGAACTCGGCGACGGAGTGGTACATCAGGACCCACGGCGATGCGGTCCGGCGGGCGGCGGCCGCCACGGCGGCGGGCGCCGTGTCGGTGTCAGCGGGCATTGCGGAACCTCTGGGTGAGCTGGGCGGTCTGGGCGGCGGTGTGGGCGGCGAGCTGGGCGATCTGGCCGGGGAGGGCGGTGATCTCCAGGGCTCTCATGGCCAGCCCGGTGGCCCCGAACATGGCGGGGACCAGCAGGCAGCCGAGGGCGGCGCTGAGCAGCGGGTCGGGGATCATCGGGCCGGCGAGCCAGCCGGTGGCGCAGGCGCAGGCGGCGGCGACGGCGAGGCGGCCGATGCTGACGGCGACGCGGCGGGCCTGGATGGCGATGATGCGGGAGCCGATGCCGGTGAGGAGCAGGGCGGCGGTGGCGGTGATGCCGGCGGCGTTGGCGGCGGCGATGCCGTAGGTCCCCCACCAGTCGACGAAGAGGGCTCCGGCCGCGATGTTGACGAGCAGCCCGGCACCCATCGCGAGCGCCGGGAACCAGGTGGGCCGGGCGGTCGAGAAGAAGGGCCGGGACAGGGCTCCGACGAGGCAGTGGCCGAGGAGTCCGAGGCCGTAGACGCGCATGACGGACGCGGTGGTGAGGGTGTCCTGGTGGGTGAAGGCGCCCCGTTCGAAGAGGACTTCGATGATCTGCGGGGCGTAGCCGATGACCAGGGCCATGCCCAGGAGGACGGCGAGGGAGGCGAGCGCGAGGTCCTGTTCGACGCGCCGGCGGGCCTTCTCGCGCTCGCCGCCGGCCATGGCCTGGGCGACGACGGGGAAGGTGACGGTGCAGATCATCAGGGAGAGCACCATCGGCATCTGCGCGACCTTCTGCGCGTAGTTGAGGTGCGAGATGGCGCCGGGGGGCAGGGAGGCGGCGAGGAAGCGCTCGACGAGGACCTGGGACTGGCGGAAGACGGCGAAGGAGATGACGGGGGCGATCACGCCGAAGGCGATGAGGGTGGGCCGGTCGCGGTCGCGCTGGCTGCGGGGGGCGCCCTTGGCGCGGGGCGGCCCGAAGCCGACGTTGCGGATGAAGGCGGGCAGCTGCACCAGCACCATCAGCAGTCCGCCGACGGCCACGCCGGCCGCGGCGGCCCGGACGCCCCACAGGGTGTGGAGGGCGACCATGGTGGCGATGATCCCGACGTTGTACGAGACGTAGATCGCGGCGGGCGGCAGGAAGGACCGGTGGGCGCGCAGCGCGGCGCTGAAGTATCCGGCGATGCCGAAGGTGAGGACGGTCAGGGCGGTCATCCGGGTGCACTGGACGGCCAGTTCCGGGTCGGGCAGGCCGGGTGCGAGGACGCCGACGACCAGGGGCGCGGCGACGACGAGGACGGAGGCGACGGCGGCGAGGAAGACCACCAGGCGCGGCAGGGTGGCCCCGACGAGCAGGCGTACGGGGTCGGCCGCGCGGGCCTCCTTGCGGGTCAGTCCGGCGCGGCTGGCGGCGCGCCGCGCGAGGGCGTGGCTGAAGGCGGGCACCATCAGCAGGGCCATGGCGTCCTCGATCAGCAGGGTCGAGGCCATCTCGGGAACGGTCCAGGAGATGAGGAAGGCGTCGCTGTCGTGTCCGGCGCCGAAGAGGTGGGCGATGGCCTGGTCGCGCAGGAGGCCGAACACGGCTCCGGCGGCGGTCAGTCCGGCGGTGACGGCGGCGGCCTTGGCGAGGAACCGCCCGAGGGGGACCCCGGTCTTGCCGCCGGGCTTGCCGGCCCCGTCTGCGGCCCGGTCCGCGCCGGGCACCGCGCCCGCGGCGGCGCCCGCGCCTGCGGAGGCGCCCGCGCCCGTGCGGCCGGGCCCGGCGTCCCCGCCGGGCCCGGCCGGGGCGGAACGCGGTGGCCGGGTGGCGCCGCGCCGGGGCGGAACGGCCGCGTCGGCCCCCGCGGGCGCCGGTCCCCGGCCGGTGCGGCCGGGCCGGGGCCCGGCCCCGGGCGGCGCGTCGGCGGCGGGAGCAGTGGCGGGGCCCGCGGCCGCGGCGAGGTCGGTCGCCGGGGCCGCGGGCCGCCGCCAGGGGGTCGTGTCGGTCACCGGACGGCCGGCCCGTCGGCGGGCCGGCCATCCGCGGCACCGGTGGAGGGCAGGGCCCACCAGGCCGCGAGCCCGATGATCACACCGGTCAGGACGGTGGAGGGGCCGCCGATGTCCGCGTACAGGAAGTCGGTCAGCTGCCACACGAACAGCCCGATCGCGATCAGCCCGCAGTCGCGGATCCCGCGGTCGCGGGCCGCCGCGTACCGCCGCAGCCCCGCGACCAGCAGGGCCGCCCAGCCGCCGGCGAGCGCGAGCAGTCCGACCAGCCCCTGTTCGCCGAGGACCAGCAGGTACATGTTGTGCGGGGACAGCAGCGGCTGCTTGATGAAGGCCTGGCCGGCGCCCGCGGTGTCACTGCCGGAGGACAGGCCCAGCGAGGAGTGGCCGTCGCGGTGTGCGGGGAAGCCCTTGAGGCCCACGCCGACGGCCGGCCGCTCGCGCCACATCGACTCGGCGGCGGCCCACATCGTGTAGCGGTCGGTGACCGACTGGTCGGGGGCGCTGGAGACCCGGGTGATGGAGTCCAGCCGCTCGGCGACCATCTCGGATCCCAGCCCGAGCCCGCCGACCAGCACCACCCCCAGGGCGGCCAGCGCCACGAGCACCGCCAGCGCCCGCCGGATCCCGGCCAGGCACATCACGAGCACCGCCGCCCCGACGGTGGCGATCCACGCGCCGCGGCTGAAGGACAGCACTAGCGGGACCACCAGGGCCGGGGCGCAGCCCGCGGCGGTCCGGCGGACCTTCGCGGGCAGTCCCGGCGCGAGGGCGGCGGCGGTGGCGACGACGAGCCCGTACGCGACGACGGTGGCCATGCCCATGACGTCGCCGGGGCCGAAGGTGCCCACGGCGCGGATGTCCTCGCCCTGGTAGGAGGCGCCGGTGTGCGTCGCGTACTGCACGACCCCCACCGCGCCCTGCACCAGCCCGAGCAGCACGAAGCACCCGGCGGCGAGGCGGAACTCACGGGCGTCGCGCACCAGCAGCACCACGGCCGCCGGGACCAGCACGAACACCTGGAGGTAGCGCACGAACCCGGGCAGGGCGGCGTACGGGTCCCCTGCGGTCGCGGTCGAGACGGCGAGCCCGATCCCCGGCGTCCCGAGTACGAGCACGCCCAGCGGGTTCAGCGTCCGCACCCGGCCCCGCAGGGCCTGTACCGCGCAGACGACGGCGAGCAGCAGCGAGGCGGCGTCGGCGGGGCCGACCTTCCCGGAGGCGGTGGCGTCGCCGGCCGGGAGCGGGGCGAGCAGGAGCAGGACGGTCGCGGCGAGCGGCAGCAGCGGCCAGTGCCGGCGCAGCACGGCGGCCGCGGCGGCGGGGCGTACGGGTCCGGGGAGGGCGAGGCTCATGGCTCAGCTCCCGCCCAGCCGGAAGCGGAAGAAGGAGGCGGCGGTCCGCGCCAGGATCCACAGGTCCTGCCACAGCGACCAGGTGTCGATGTAGTGGTTGTCGAAGCGGGCCCGGTCCTCGATGGAGGTGTCGCCGCGCAGCCCGTTGATCTGGGCGAGCCCGGTGATGCCGACGGGCATCCGGTGGCGGGCCTCGTAGCCGGGGTGGAGGCTGCTGAACTTGGCGACGAAGAAGGGGCGTTCGGGACGCGGGCCGACCAGGCTCATGTCGCCGCGCACGACGTTCCACAGCTGCGGGAGCTCGTCCAGCGAGGACTTGCGCAGGAAGGAGCCGACGGGGCTCATCCGGCGGTCGCCGGCGACGGTCCAGCGGGTGGCGGACTCGTGCTCGTCGGCGCGCAGGGTGCGGAACTTCAGCAGGGTGAAGGGGCGCCCGTAGAGGCCGACCCGCTCCTGACGGAAGATCACCCCCGGCCCGTCGGAGAGCCGTACGGCCAGCGCGCAGGCGCCCATGACGGGGGCGGCGGCGAGCAGGGCGAGCGCGGCGAGGGCGGAGTCCGCGATCCGCTTGGCGGACCGCTCCACCGGCCGGGCGGGCCGGGGCAGCAGGGGCTGTACGGCGTAGCCCCACAGCTGGTCGGCGGGGTGGGCGAGCCGCATGCCGGTCACCTTGGCGGTGCCGGCGGGGTCGGCGAGCCAGAGCCGGCAGCCGTGGTCGTGGAAGAGGCGGACCAGGGCGGCGGTGCGCTCGTCGGCCTCGGGCGGGCGGGTGAACACCGCGCAGCGCACGGAGTTCTGGATGACGGCGCGCCGGACGTCCTCGTGGGTGGCGAGCACGGGCAGCGGGCCGCCCTCCCCGTCGGCGGGCTCGGCGGTGTCGGCGATCCCGACGGGCCGCAACCCGTACTCGGGGCGTCCGTGCAGGGCGGCGGCGACGGCGCCGGCTCCTCCGCCGGGGCCGACGACGAGCGTGGAGACGGGGTGGCGCACGGCGGAGCGGCGCCACGCCCGGTGGACCAGCCCGCGTCCCGCGCAGGCGAGGACGGCCTGGAGGCAGACGGCGGTGAGCAGCGCGTTCCAGCCGAGGGCCCGCTCGGGCGCGGCGGCGGCGAGGGCGGCGGCGGCCCCGCACCACAGCGCGGCGGTGCGCCAGGCCAGCGCGGGCAGTTCGAGGAGGGCGGAGGGGGCGAGGCGCGGCCGGTAGAGCCCGCCCTGCGCCTGGAGGGCGGCGTTGACGGCGGCGAGCAGGGCGGCGGCGGGCACCGCGGCCTGGGCCGGGAGCTGCGGCCCGGGCAGGGCCGCCACGGTGGCGGCCGCCGCCAGCGCGTCGGCGGCCAGCAGGGCGGCGGCGCCCCTCCCGGGCCGGACCCGGCCCGGGCGGACGGCGGGGCGGGCCCGTTCGGCCCGGGGCCCGCGCGGCGGGTGGATGGCGGTCGCGGCGCGGCGGCCCGCCGCGGGGGACGCGGCGGGCGGTGCGGCGGGTGGGACGGCCGGCGACACGGAGGCGAAGGCGCTGCCGCCGGCGTGCCCCGTGCCGCTCTGCCCCCCGGTGTGCCGGGCGGGTGCGCTGTCCATCGTCATCGGCTGATGCGCTCCTGGTTCAAGGGCTGGGGGTTCCCCCCGCGCAGCCGGGGGGAGGGCCTGCCCAGCAGTTCGTGGTACAGGCCGGTGACCGCGTCCGTGGTCCGCCGCACGTCGAACTCGGTCCGGGCGTGCTGCTGGGCCTGCTCGCCGAGTTCGGTGAGCAGCCGCGGTTCGGCGAGCAGCCGTCCCAGGGCCTTGGCCAGCGCCGTCGGGTCCTCCGGCGGTACCAGGCAGAGCCGTCCGTGACCGGACGGCAGGCTCTCCCGCGCACCGCTGACGTCGGAGACCAGGACCGGTCGGCCGCAGGCCATGGCTTCGAGGGGGGCGAGCGCCATGCCTTCCCACCGCGACGGCAGTACAACGAGATCGGCGGCCCGAAGCCACGGTCGGATGTCGCGGGCCGCTCCGGCGAAGTGGACCGCGGGGGGTGCGGTGCGGCGCAGCCGGTCGGCGTCGGGGCCGTCGCCGACCAGGGCGAGACGGGCTCCGGGGACGGTGGCGAGCACCTCCGGCCAGGCGCGCAGCAGGACGTCCTGGCCCTTCTGGGGGCAGAGCCGGCCGACGCAGACGGCGAGCGGCCCCTCGCCCCGCAGCGCCGCGGGCAGCGGGAGCGAGGCGCGGGCCTCGGCCCGGTCGCGGTCGCGGTCGGGGTGGGCGGGGCGGAAGTGGGCGAGGTCGACGCCGTTGCGGATCACCGCCCAGCGGGCGGTGACGCCCTCGGCCTCGCCGGCCCGGCGTTCGGCCTCGCTGACGCAGAGCACCCGGTCGGCCCAGCGGGCGCCGGCCCGCTCCCAGCGCAGCGCGAGCGCGGCGGTGGTCCCGCCGACGGCGTCGAAGGACCAGGCGTGCGGCTGGAAGACGGTGGGCAGGGAGCCCCGTACGGCCATCCGCCCGGCCAGCCCGGCCTTGGCGCTGTGGGCGTGCAGCAGGTCCGGGCGGACGCGGCGGATCAGGCGGGCGGCGCCGAGCACCTCGGCGGGCAGCCCGGGCCCGGGGGAGCGTCCGGCGCGCCAGGTGAGGACCTCGGCCCCGGCGGCCCGGGCCGCGTCGGCCAGGGAGCCGCCGTCCGGACAGCCGACGACGACGCGCAGGCCTGCGGCGGACTGGGCCCGTGCGAGGTCGGTGACGACCCGCGCGACGCCGCCCTCGACGGGCTGGACGAGATGCAGGACGGTGAAGGGCGGCGCGGCCGGGGAGCCGGCCGGCGAGGGGTGTTTCGGCACGTGGAGCGGTCTCCTGCGCTCAGCGGCGCGCGTCTGTCTGAACGAAGAGCACACCGAGGAATTGACCCTGACTTTCGCCCGTGAACTTGAAGTTCAGGCTGCGGGCGCCACCGGACAGGGCGGGACTCAGGTCGAACACGTCCGCGTCATATCCGAGATTATTAATATTTTCGGGCTGTCGTACCGGTGAAGGCCGACCGAATTCCGTGATCGTGGAATTCATGAGGTCGTTGAAGGGGTTCTCGGCGTCGGCGACGTTGATGCGGCGCCCACTGTCGGCCGTCACCGTGAGTGAGTCCCCCAGGGCCCCGCGGTCCCCGTCGTACGCCACCACCCCGGCCTTGCCCGCGGCCCCGGGCGGCGCGCCCAGGCCGGCGATCTCCACCGTCTCCGCGGCGGCCTCGCCGGCCCCGGCGGCCAGCGACTCGAAGCCGTCCCACAGCGAGATCCGGCGCAGCGGCTCCTGCGGGTGCTCGTAGGCGACCACCAGCGTCCAGCCGCCCCAGGCGCCCACCTCCGAGTGCCCCATGGCGACGTTGAGCTGGGCCACGGTCCACATCCCCGCACCGCCCTTGCGCACCAGCGGGGTGACGTCGGCGGAGGCCTGGTAGGCGTCGCTGCCCGCGTCCGTGCGGTGCCCGATCACGGTGTCGGCGATCACGGGCTTGTACGCGCCCCCGGGCTCGGCGACCAGGACGCGGCCGTTGTCCTCCGGCGGCTTCTGCTCCCCCACCCGCAGGTTCCCGCCCCAGTAGAGCCGGGCGTACGAGACCTTCGCGCCCTGCGGGACCTTGAGCTCGGCCCGGGTGGAGTTGTAGGTGTCGGGGTCCTTGTCGACCTCGTCGTAGAACATCTCGAAGTCGCCGTTGGTCCCCGCCGCGCCCTTCTTGACCTCCGCGCAGGGCTCGGTCTGCGGGGACTCCTCGCGGCGGCAGCTGATCGCCGAGTTCGAGGCCCGGACCAGCCCGCCGTGCTGCACGGACTGGTAACGCTGGGTGAAGGGGATCCGGGGCATTTCGCGCGCCGCCGCGGGAACCGCGGCGCCCGCCGGAGGGACGTGGGCGGAAAGCGTGAGGCAGGACAGCAGACCGAGTGCGCCGAGGATTCTGCGGGAGGAACCCATGACCCCGTCTCCATTTTCGATCAAGGGGACAAAACAGGAGTGAACTTTGTCAGAAATCGGGCTGGAAATCACGTCGGACTCGCTCGTACGGCCTTTCGGGCGATAGCACGCACCCTGCCTGTGGGCGAGTCGTTATGCCGGTGCATCGCTGTTCGAGGTTTCGAACCGAAAGGAATACGGAGATGAAGAAGAGCCTGGTGCGCGGCACGACCGCGGCACTCGGGGGCGCCGCGCTGCTGATGGGCGGTGCGGGCCTCGCCTGCGCACACGGCGGCGGCGCGACGGCGGAAGGCCTCGCCGCGGGCTCCCCCGGCGTGCTGAGCGGCAACCTCGTCCAGGTTCCCGTCCACGTCCCGGTCAACGTCTGCGGCAACACCGTCAACGTGATCGGGCTGCTGAACCCGGCCTTCGGCAACCGCTGCCTGAACGCCTGAGCGTCAACCGCACCGTCCGAAACGGCGGCATCCGGGTGAAGCGACGCAACCCGAACCGGAGCCGCGCCGTTGATCCGGGTGCTCCAGCATCCGGGCAATCCTGCAAAAAAGGGACGATAATGATCAAGAAGCTTGTGACCGGCGCAGCGGTTGCCGCCTCCGCCGTCGGCCTCGGCGCCGCCATGGCCCCGCAGGCGATGGCCATCGGCAACGACAACGGCATCAACACCGTGAACGGCAACAACTCCGCGCAGATCTACGGCAACCAGGCCACCTACGGCAACATGAGCCCGCAGATGGCGCTGATCCAGGGCTCCTTCAACAAGCCCTGCATCGCCCTGCCCGCCAAGGTCAACGCCCAGTCGCTGCTGGCCCTGATCAACGTCGGCGTCCAGGACATCCCGGTCCTGTCCAGCCCGCAGAACCAGCAGTGCACCGAGAACTCCACCCAGGCCAAGGGCGACGAGGCCCTCTCGCACATCCTGGACAACATCCCGATCCTCTCCGGCAACGTCTCCTCCGGCAGCTGACCGAGGCCGTGCCGCGCGAGGCCGTCGCACCCCCCGGGTCGCGGCGGCCTCGCCGCGTATCGGGTCCCTGAATTCCACCCCGAAGAATTCGGGCGGGAATTCCCCGAACGCACCGCCGGAGCATCGGAGTCAAATACCCGGCACCCCCTCGGAAATACTCGGATTCCGCGGTTTCTTTTCACCGCCCCACTCGTTGTTGTGTATGCAGCGGACAGACCTCTGCGGGAAGGATCGAATTCAGATGAAGTACAAGAAGGCAGTGGTGATGGCCGCCGGCGTTCTCGTCGCCGCCGGTGCCGCCTCCCCCGCCATGGCCGACTCGGCCGCCGACGGCAAGGCCGTCGGCTCCCCGGGCGTCCTCTCCGGGAACCTGGTCCAGGTCCCCGTCCACATCCCCGTGAACGTCTGCGGCAACACCGTCAACGTGATCGCCCTGCTGAACCCCGCGTTCGGCAACACCTGCGTCAACAACTGACGAAGCGCCTGCGCCAGCAGGGGCAGACCTCCTCGGGCGGCCCCGGAGTGCACGGCGGTGCACTCCGGGGCCGCCTTCGATTCAGGACCGGCCCCGCGCCGGTAGACAGGGAAGGACCCATGCGACAGGTACTGAGCCGACAGGTACTGGGCAAGGGGGTGCTCACGGCTGCGGCCGCCTCGAGTCTGCTGTCGATCGCGACCGGCGCGGCCTACGCGCATCCCGGGGCGATGGCCGAGGCCTCGCATTCACCGGGCGTGCTGTCCGGCAACAGCGTCTCGGTACCCATCACCTTCTCGCCGAACGTGTGCGGCAACAGCGTGGACGGGGGTGCCGCCCTCAACCCCGCGATGGGCAACACCTGCGCCACCTCGACCGGCTCCCACGCCGGCGGCCACGACTACGAGCGCTACCTGAGCCCCGAGAACGCCGAGGCCTTCGAGCGCTACCTGGAGGAGCGCGAGGGCGGCCGGCACGCGCTGCCCGCGCAGCGCCGGGAGGACGGGGGCGGCTACGGGGAGCGCGGCGACGGGGCACCTCCCGCGCACACCCCCCGGCACGCGGCGCCCCGGCCCGAGCAGGCGCGCCCCGAGCAGGCGCGCCCCGAGACGCCGCGTCACGAGGCCCCGCGCCACGCGGCCCCGCGCCACGACGACGGCCACCGCGGGGACGCCTACGGAGGCTCCGACGAGGACCACCGGGGCCCGCGGGGCGGCAAGGAGGAGTGCGACGACCACCCGCCCGCCCCCCACGCGGACCACCCGGCCCCGCACCCGGCGCCCCCCGCGCCCGCGCCGCACCACCCGAAGCCCGTGCCGCACCCCGCGCCGGCCCCGCAGCCCCGGCCCGCGCCGGCGGCGGAACACCCCGCCCCGCTCCCCGCGCCGGCCCCGGCTCCCGCCCCGCAGACCCCGCCCGCCGGGGTCCCCGTACCGCCGCAGGAGCACGCCCAGACGCTCCCGGCCCCGGTCGAGGAGCAGCCGCACACCCTTCCGGCGCCCGCCGAGGAGCAGCCGCACACCCTCCCCGCCCCGGTCCCGGCGCCGCCCGCGCAGGAGATCCCGGCGCCCCGGCCCCCGCACGGCAGCCAGCCCGAGCGGCCGCTCCCGGCGCCCGCCCCCGTACCGGACGTCGTCCGCCCGGCCGACCAGCCCCCGGCCGCCCCGGCCGGCGACCTCCCCGTGCACCTGCCCCCGGCCCCCGCACCGGCCCCGGCCCCCGCCCCCGCCGCCGCCCCGCCGGCGACGCTCCCCGCGCCCGCCCCCGCCCAGGCGGGGCCCCAGCTCGCGGCCACCGGCGCGGGTGAGCTGGGGGCCATGGCGGCCCTCGCCTCGGCGCTGGTCCTCGGCGGCGCGATTCTCTACCGGCGGTCGGCCGCCGCCTGAACGGGAATACCGGTAATCGGAAGAAACAGCGGCCGGAGAATCCGAGGCGGATTCTCCGGCCGCTCCCGTGCGCCCGCCCGGCCCGCGTTTCCGGAGCGGCCGGGAATCGTTACCCAGGACGAAAGCGCCGAGCCGGTCGCCGCCGCCTCGCTCCCCGAAAAGAATGAGGATTTCGACAATGAAGCTCTCCCAGGTCGCCGCCGTCGTCGTCGGCTCCGTCGCCGCCCTCGGCGCCACGGCCCCCGCCTTCGCCGCCGACGCCCCCGCGATGCCCCCCATGAGCGCGACGGGCGGGGTGACCGAGGTGCTCGACGCCGTGAACCCCGTCTCCGAGGCCCTCCCCCAGACGGCGGGCAACGCGCTGGCCGAGCAGGGCGACACCGTCGGCAAGGTGGTCCACACGGCGCAGAGCGTCAACAAGATCCGCAACGACGTCCCCGGCACGGCCCTGGGCCTGGCGAACGGCGCGACCAAGGCCTCCCCGCTGCTCGGCGGAGTGGAGCTCAACGGCGGCAAGTAGCCACCGGGGGCGGCCGGTTCGGCTCCCGAAACGACCGTGGGCGCCACCGGCAGGGCCGGTGGCGCCCACGGTCACGTGGCGCCGACTGCGGGGAACGTCAGTCGTTGACGCAGACGTTGCCGAACGCCGGGTTCAGAACGCCGACGACGTCCACGGAGTTGCCGCAGACGTTGACCGGGATGTGCACGGGAACCTGGACCAGGTTGCCCGAGAGGACACCGGGGGAGCCCACGGCCGCGCCCTCGGCCTGGGCGTCGGCGGAGGCGGCGCCCGCGGCACCGGCCACAGCGAGACCAGCGGAGGCCAGGGCCACGGCGGCCTTCTTGGCAGCAGAGTTCATGGGAAGTGCACCTTCTCGTTCGATGTCCTGCCCCGGTACCGGGGCTCACACCGAGCGAAACGGTCCACCAGCACAGACGACACGGCCCGCGGCCGGATCTGACCTGTTCAGCCCAATAGTCGTAACCATTCCGGCCGCCCGCGCCGCTACCGGCCGATGGGGATGTCGGGAATGTCGAGATCGGGGAGCTTCGGGACCGCGGGAACGGCCGGCGCGGCGGGAACGGCCGGCGCGGCGCCGGTCGCCGGCGGGACGGCCGGGAGGTTGACCGGGGGGACCGTGACCGGAAGGTCCGGAAGCTTGACCTCCGGAAGCTTGATCTCGGGAAGCTTGATCTCCGGGAGCTTCGGGATCTCCAGCGGCGGGAGGCCGACCCCGCCGAGGAGGCCCGAGAGCGAGCCCAGGAGGTCGGACAGGGTCTTGGAGAGTCCCGCGATGAGGTCGTCGATCGGGCCGGCCGCGACCCGCTCCCGGGACTCCGCCGCCTCCTCCAGCCGTTCGATCTGCCGCTGGACGGCCGCCGCCTTCCGCTCGACGGCGGCGGCGCCCTGGCCGTCCGCGGCGCCCGCCGAGGCGGCCGCGCCGGACAGTATGGCGACGGCGAGGGCCGACGGGACGAGGACGCGGAGGCGGAACGCCTTGGTGGAGTGCATGGGGAACCCTTCGGGGTGGTCGCGCGTAAGCGGACCGGAGTAGTCCACTTACTCACCCACCGTGCGAACACCCTGCACGGAGCGCAACCGGAGGCGGGCGCCCCCGCGCGCGCCTGGGGCTGCGTACGGCCCTCGCGCAGGTGTCCGGGGCGGCCTCACCCGCGCCGGGGAAATCCCCGCCCCGGACGGGCCGTTTGAGTGAAGCAGCGCAACCATGCCCGGCGGCGGCCGGTTGATCAGGGCGCTCCACTAGCGGGCACTCGTGCGACAAAAGGACCAATGATGCTCAAGAAGATCATGACCGCCGCCGCGGTTTCCGCCGTTGCCATCGGCGCAGGCGCCGCCGCCACCGCCCCGGCCATGGCCATCGGCAACGACAACGGGGTCAACACCGTCAACGGCAACGGCTCCCAGCAGATCTACGGCAACCAGAAGACCGCCGGCGACATGAGCCCGCAGCTCGGCCTGGTCCAGGGCACCCTCAACAAGCCCTGCGTCGGCCTGCCGGTCAAGGTCAACGCCCAGTCGATCCTGGCCGCGCTCAACATCGGCGTCCAGGACATCAACGTCCTGTCCAACCCGCAGAACCAGCAGTGCACCGAGAACTCCACCCAGGCCAAGGGCGACGAGCCGCTCTCGCACATCCTGGACAACATCCCGGTCCTCTCCGGCAACGCGTCCGCCGGCAGCTGACCCGGCTCCACCCCTCCTGGTCAGGGCCGCACCAGCCCGTGGAGCGAAGTGACGAGGGCCCCGGCGGCGTCCGCCGCCGGGGCCCTCGTACGCGTGGGGCCGCCCGCCTCAGCCCGTCCAGAAGTCCCACCACCGGGTCAGGACCAGCATCCCGATCACCCCGAGGTGCAGGGCCGGCGGAGCCCAGGCGAAGTCGGTGAAGAAACCCCGCAGCGGGCCGGGCGCGGGCAGGCGGCCCGTGCGGACGTTGTGGGCCGTGACCGCCCAGAACATCAGCAGCGTCGCCACCCAGGCCAGACAGCACCACAGGCACAGGGCGTTGATCTCGTAGAGCGACTGGACCATCAGCCAGGCGCAGAAGCAGGTGCCGAAGGCGGTGCCGGCGTTCAGTCCCAGCCAGAACCAGCGGCGGTGGCGGGCGCCCGCGAGCAGTCCCGCACCCACGCAGACCACGACGGCGTAGGCGGCCAGGCCGAGCATCGGGTTGGGGAAGCCGAAGACGGCCGCCTGCGCGCTCTTCATGACGCTGCCGCAGGACACCACGGGGTTGAGGCTGCACGCGGGCTTGAAGTCCGGGTCCTCCAGCAGGAGGAACTTGTCGAGGGTGATCACCCAGGAGGCCAGCAGTCCGGCGGCCCCGGTGGCCACCAGCAGCCAGGCCAGGGACCGGGGGGCGTCCGGTTCGCCCTCGGAGGGGGTACTGGAGTGCCGCCGCTGGCGCGGGACGTCCACTGTGTTCGTTGCCATGGCGCCCATAGTCCCGCGCACCACCTCATACCCCGACGAATCCCAGCCATTCCCGGGCAAGTTGACCTGAAGGTGTGGCGGGAACCCCTGATGCTTCCCGGACGTTTTACCGAATCCCGGACGTGATGTCAGAGCCAGGGGCTACGTTGTGCTTCCGCGAAGTGACAAGCTGCGACGGCCTGGAGCCCACCTTGAGCGATCCGTACGAGACAACCGAGGCGCACCTCGAGCGACTCCTGGGCCGCGCCCTCAACTCCTTCGACCTTCCCGACCCGTTGGTCGAGCGCCTCGGTACGGCGCTCGCCCACAGCTCCTCCCTCTACACCACGCACCACAGCCCGTCGGCGGGGCAGTGGCGGGAGACCCACCGGCACACCTACCTGCTCTCCGACGGCGAGACGGCCTCCCTGTGGGAGCTGGCCTACCGGCTGAAGGGCGACGGCGGCACCCGGTACGAGGTGTTCGCCTGCCGCGAGGAACTCGCCCTCGCCGGGGCCCGGCTGTTCGGCGAGGGCGCCGCCGAGCCGGCCCGCCCGCTGCCCGGGCCGTGCGGGGCCGGGGACGGGGCCGCGGACCGCTACGGGGACGGGGTGGACGAGGACCTGGCGCTGCTGAGCGCGCTGTTCGCCGCCCCGGACCCGCGGGAGCGCCACCGCGAATACACGGCGGAGGGAACCGCCGACCACGCCCGCCGGGTGCTGCGGCGCGCCGAGAACGCCGACCGGCCCGGGCCGGAGGCGGCCGCGCTGCTGCGCACGGCCTACGCGCACCGGATCACCCAGGCCTTCGGCGGCCGGCAGCCCCTGGCGGACGGGCGGGACGCCGGGTTCAGCCTGTACGAGCACGCCTTCGTCCTGCTGGACGGGAGCGAGCTCAGCCTGTGGGAGGTCGAGCACACGGCGACGCCGGACGGGCGGCACATGTGCGAGGTCTACGGGAGCGAGACCGCCGCACGCGGGGCGATGGAACTGCGCACGCGCGTGCGCTGACGTCCGGCCGCCCGGTGCGGCGAGAGCGCGTGCCGGGCGTCGCCGAGAGCGCGTGCCGGGCGTCGCGGGGCAGACGGGAGTTCGACGACAGGCCCCTAGGACAGGCGGAGGTCCAGGGGGAGGTCCAGGGGGAGGTCCCGGGTGATGCGGACCGCCTCCGGGCGCAGGTCGGCCGGGGTCGGCATCGCGCTGCCGGGGAGCTGGACGGCGGCCGCGCCGTGGGCCAGGGCGCGGGCGAGGGCGGCGGGGCCCGTGCCTGTGGCGATCAGGAAGCCGGCCAGGGCGGCGTCGCCTGCGCCGACGTCGCTGCGGACCGCGGCGGCCGGCGCCGTGCCGTGGAAGGCGCCCTCGGCGTCGACCAGCAGCTGGCCGTGCGGGCCGAGGGAGGCCAGGACCGCGCCGGCGCCCCGGGCGACCAGCTCCCCGGCGGCCTTGACGGCGTCGCCGAGGGTGGCCAGGGGGCGGCCCACCGCCTCGGCGAGCTCGGCCGCGTTCGGCTTGACCAGGTCCGGGCCCGCCGGCAGGGCGGCGAGCAGGGCCGGTCCGGAGGTGTCGACGGCGACGCGGGCGCCGGTCTCCCGGGCCCGGGCGACGAGTTCGGCGTACCAGTGCGGCCCGGGGCCGGGCGGCAGGCTGCCGCAGCAGGCGATCCAGTCGGGTTCGCCCGCGCAGGTGCGGACGGTGTCGAGCAGCAGGGCGGATTCGCGGGGCGAGAGTTCCGGCCCGGCCGCGTTGACCTTCGTCAGGGTTCCGTCGGGTTCGGCGAGGGAGATGTTCGAGCGGGTCTCCCCGGCGATCGAGACGGCGGTGACGTCCACGCCCTGGGCGGCCAGGAGTTCGGCGAGCAGGGCGCCGGGGGTGCCCCCGAGCGGGAGGACGGCGGTGGTGGCCACGCCGGCCGCCGCGACGGCCCGTGAGACGTTGACCCCCTTGCCGCCGGGGTCGACCCGGTCGCCGACGGCCCGGAGCACCTCGCCGCGGCCCAGCGAGGGGACCTCGTAGGTCCGGTCGAGGGAGGGGTTGGGGGTGACGGTGAGGATCATACGAGCACGACTTCCGTACCGGCGGCTTCGATGGCCGCCCTGTCGGCCGGGTCGAGCCCGGTATCGGTGATGAGGAGGGACACGTCCGCGAGGGAGCCGAAGCGGGCGAAGCGCTCCTGGCCGGCCTTGGCGGAGTCGGCGAGCAGCACCACCCGGCGGGCGGCGGCGATCGCGGCGCGCTTGACGGCGGCCTCGGACAGGTCGGGGGTGGTCAGGCCGGCCGTGGTGCCGAAGCCGTTCGCGGCGAGGAACAGGACGTCGGCGTGGATCTCGGCGTAGGCCCGCAGTGCCCAGGCGTCGACGGCGGCCCGGGTGCGGTGGCGGATCCGGCCGCCGACCAGGTGGAGGTCGATGCCGGTGTGGCCGGCGAGGCGGGCGGCGACGGGCAGGGCGTGGGTGACCACGGTGAGCGCGGTGTCGACGGGGATGCGGTCGGCGAGGCGGGCGAGGGTGCTGCCGGCGTCGAGGATGACGCTGCCGCCGGCGGGGAGTTCGGTGAGGGCGGCGGCCGCGATGCGGTCCTTCTCGTCGCCCGCGGTGGCCTCGCGGGAGGGGAGGTCGGGTTCGAAGCCGAGGCGGCCGGCCGGGATGGCCCCGCCGTGCACCCGGCGCAGCAGGCCGGCCCGGTCGAGGGCGGTCAGGTCCCGGCGCACGGTCTCGGCGGTGACCTGGAAGCGTGCGGCGAGGGAGAGCACGTCGACCCGCCCGGCCTCGCGGGCCAGGCGCAGGATCTCCTGCTGGCGCTCGGGTGCGTACATGTGGGATTACTTCCGCTCTGTGCCCGTTCAGGTGGGTTTTGACCCACCGTACGCCCACAAGAGGGTACGAATCAAGAAAAACGGACATGCCCGCCCACAGGGGCGGACATGTCCGTGAGGGGTGCCGGGAGGGCTCAGGCCTGGGCGGCCTGCTCGACGGCGCCCTCGCGCTCGGAGAGCGGGACCTGCTTGCGGGGCAGGACGAACATCACCGCGAAGATCACGACGAGCACCGCCACGACCCACCACAGCGCGCCGTGGAAGGCGTCGACGTAGGGGGCGCCGAGGACCCGGTCGTCGTCGATCGAGCCGAAGAAGACGACGGAGGTCAGGGCGAGGCCCAGGGCGTTGCCCATCTGGCCGGTGGTGTTGATCAGGCCGGAGGCGGAGCCGGCGTGCTCGCGCGGCACCTGGGACAGGATGGTGTCGTTCAGCGGGGCGACGATCAGCCCCATGCCGATGCCCATGACGATCAGCGGCGGGGCCATCTGCAAGGAGGAGATCTCCATGCCGTAGTGCCGGGACTCCCAGATGTAGAGGAGCAGGCCCGCGGCCATGACGAGCGCGCCGGCCTGGAGCACCTTGCGGCCGAAGCGGGGGACGAGCTTCTCGACGGAGAGGCCGGCGGCGACGGAGACGGCGATGGAGAAGGGGATGCCGGTGCTGCCGGCGTGCAGCGGGGTCCAGCCGAGGCCCATCTGCATGTAGAGCGTCCAGACCAGGAAGAAGATGCCGGTGGCCAGGCCGAAGGCCAGCTGGACGGTGATGCCGCCGGCGAAGCTCTTCACGTGGAAGAGGGAGAGCTCGACGAGCGGGGAGCCGTCCTTCTTGATCTTGTACTTCTCGTAGCCGATGAAGACGGCGAAGACGACCGGGGACGCGATCATGCAGACGAAGCCCCACAGCGGCCAGTCGTTCTCGCGGCCCTGGGTGAGCGGGTAGATCAGCAGGACCAGCGCGAGGGTCGCGAGGACGACGCCGACCAGGTCGAGGCGCAGGGCCTTGGGGGCCTTGGACTCGGAGATGAACTTGCGGCCCAGGATCACGGCGGCGATGCCGACGGGCAGGTTGATCAGGAAGATCGTGCGCCATTCGAGGCCGAAGAGGTCCCACTCGGTGAGCAGCGCGCCGAGCAGCGGTCCGGAGACCGCGCCGAGGCCGACGATCGCGCCGAACATGCCGAAGACCTTGCCGCGCTCGTGGGGCGGGAAGGTGACGTGGATGATCGCCAGCACCTGCGGGACCATCATCGCCGCCATGGCGCCCTGGAGGAGCCGGGAGGCGACGAGCATGCCCGGGTCGGGCGCGATGCCGCAGAGCAGGGAGGCGGCGGTGAAGCCCGCGACGCCGACGAGGAAGAGGCGCTTGCGGCCGAAGATGTCACCGAGACGGCCGCCGGTGATCAGACCGGCGGCGAAGGCGAGCGCGTAGCCGGCGGTGATCCACTGGATGGCGCTGGTCGAGGCGCCGAAGTCCTGGCGCATGCTGGGTATCGCGATGTTGACGATCGTGACGTCGACCAGGTCCATGAAGGACGCGGTCATCACGATGGCGAGCGCCAGCCAGCGGCGGCGGTCGGCCGGGGCGTCGGGGGTGCTCGGGTCGGCGGCCGCCTCCGGTGCCGCCGGGGCGGGTGCGGTCCGCTCTTCTCGTACGGGCCCGTTCTCTCTTTCGGGCGATGCTGTGGACGTCTCGGTGCTCATGGAGAGCAACCTAGACCGCATCTAGGCCAGGGTGCGTCCTATTTCCCTGGCAATCTTGAAGGATGAACGACACACCCGCCCGGCTGCTCACCCTGCTGTCCCTGCTCCAGACGCCGCGCGAGTGGCCGGGCAGCGAGCTGGCGGAGCGGCTGGGCGTGAGTGCGCGGACGATCCGGCGGGACATCGAGCGGCTGCGCGACCTGGGGTATCCGGTGGAGGCCACGCTGGGGGCGGTCGGCGGGTACCGGCTGGTCGCGGGGGCGGCGATGCCGCCGCTGCTGCTGGACGACGAGGAGGCCGTGGCCATCGCGGTGGGGCTGCGGGCGGGGGCCGGCCATGCGATCGAGGGGGTCGAGGAGGCCTCCGTGCGGGCGCTGGCCAAGCTGGAGCAGGTGCTGCCGGCGCGGCTGCGGCACCGGGTGGGGGCGCTGCAGTCCGCCACGGTGGCGGTGACCCGGGGCGACGGGCCGAGCGTGGACCCGCGGACGCTGACGGCGATGGCCGCGGCGGTGGCGGGGCCGGAGCGGCTGCGGTTCGCGTACCGGGCGCGGGACGGGGCGGACTCGCGGCGGCTGGTGGAGCCGTACCGCCTCGTCAGCACGGGCAGCCGCTGGTACCTGGTGGCCTTCGACCTGGAGCGGGAGGACTGGCGCACGTTCCGGGTGGACCGGGTGAGCGAGCCCTTCGCGACGGGGGCCCGGTTCGCCCCGCGGCCGATGCCGATGGACGCGGCGGAGTTCGTACGGCGCGGACTGCGGGGCGGGGAGACCTATCCGGCGGACGTGTCCTTCGCCGTGCCGCCGCAGGAGCTGCCGGGGTGGCTGCGGGAGTGGGCGGTGGCCGAGGAGCGGGGGGCGCGGGTGCGCTTCGAAAGCGGGGACGCACCGGAGTGGCTGGCGGTCCGGATGGCACTGACGGGGCTGGAGTTCACGGTGCGGGGCCCGGAGTTCCTGGTGCGGGCGGCAGCCACCCTGGCGACCCGCCTGGCCGGAGCGTCATCACCCCCGGAACCGGAACCGGCCGGGCCGACCGGGCCGGCGCAGGAGCCCGGGCCGGTGCAAGGGCACGGGCCGGTGTAGAAGCCCGGGCCCGGGGCCAGGGCCGGTGTAGACGCCCGGGCCGGCGCAGGGGCACGGTCCGGGTCCGGGTCCGGGTCCGGCCGGGGTAGGGGGAGCCCCGGCACCTGGGGGGGGATAGGTGCCGGGGCTCGTCTCGGGGGCTTCGGCGGGCCTCAGGCCACGGCGTCGAAGCCGGTGTCGCGCGCCATCCGCTTCAGCTCCAGCAGGGCGTGCTTCTCGATCTGGCGGATCCGCTCACGGGTCAGCCCGTGCTGCTTGCCGACCTCCGTGAGGGTCCGCTCGCGGCCGTCCTCGATGCCGTAGCGCATCTTGATGATCGACGCCGTGCGCTGGTCCAGCTTGCCGAGGAGGTCCTCCAGCTCCTCGCTGCGCAGCAGCGCGAGCACGGACTGCTCGGGGGAGATCGCGGCGGTGTCCTCCAGCAGGTCGCCGAACTGGGTGTCTCCGTCGTCGTCGACGGACATGTTGAGGCTGACCGGGTCGCGCGCCCAGTCCAGGACGTCGCCCACGCGCTTCTCGGTGGAGTCCAGCTCGGCGGCGATCTCGGCGTGCTCCGGGTCGCGGCCGTTCTCGCGGTTGAACTCGCGCTGGATGCGGCGGATGCGGCCGAGCTCCTCCACCAGGTGGACGGGGAGGCGGATGGTGCGGGACTGGTCGGCGATGGAGCGGGTGATGGCCTGGCGGATCCACCACGTGGCGTACGTGGAGAACTTGAAGCCCTTGGTGTAGTCGAATTTCTCCACTGCGCGGACGAGGCCGGCGTTGCCCTCCTGGATCAGGTCCAGCAAGGGCAGTCCGCTGCGCGGGTAGCGGCGGGCGACGGCGACGACGAGGCGGAGGTTGGACCGGATGAAGACTTCCTTGGCCCGCTCGCCCTCGGCGGCCAGGGCCTCCAGTTCCTCGCGCGCCGGGGTCTCCCCGTCGCGCTCGACCTCGCCGTCGAGGATCTGCCGGGCGTAGACGCCCGCCTCGATGATCTGCGAGAGCTCCACTTCCCGGGCGGCGTCGAGCAGCGGCGTGCGCGCGATCTCGTCCAGGTACATGCCGACCAGGTCGCGGTCGACGATCTCTCCACCCACGGCGCGGGCGCTGCTCGTGGACTGACGACGGGCGACGGCGCGGGTTGCCATGCGGTGCTCCCTTGCGATGCGATGAACGGTCGCGGTGCGTCTTCGGACACTCTCCCGAGTGCCCGCTTCCGAGGGAAACAACGACTGGAATCGGGACAGAATTCCCACACGCCTCCCTCTTTTCGGGGATCTTGCAGTATCCTGCCCCGCCACGGCGCCGTACGGGCGCTTCAGGCGGGCCGCGAGAACCCGAAGAGGTGCAGGTCAGACCCACCCCGGGACCACCGGGGCGACCCGCGCGGCCACGGCGCCGATGAGACCGCCGTCACATGCGGCGCGTCCGCCCCAGCGGTGCCCGCGGGCTGCACTCCCACCCCCCAAGACGGCCCGCACCGGGTTCTGGTTGCCTGCCGATCACCCGTTCGGGTGCGTTCCGGGCATATTCCTCCGGCACGCCGACGGGCCTCAGCCGAACTGCACCGAGCGCTTCGACAGCCCCATCCAGAAGCCGTCCACCGGGGTGGACTGGGCGGTGAGGTCGGAGCCCGCGGCACCGAGGGTGACGAAGAGGGGGGCGAAGTGCTCCGTGCGGGGGTGGGCGAGGCGGCCCGCCGGGGACTTGGCCTCGAAGTCGAGCAGGGCGTCGACGTCGTGGGCGGCCAGGGCCTCGCGCCCCCAGGCGTCGAACTCGGCCGACCAGCCGGGCACGCCGGGACCGGTGTGCCGCAGGGCGGCCAGGTTGTGGGTGAAGAAGCCGCTGCCGACGATCAGCACCCCCTCGTCGCGCAGCGGGGCGAGCTTGCGGCCGATGTCCATCAGGCGGGCGGGGTCCAGGGTGGGCAGGGAGATCTGGAGGACCGGCACGTCGGCCTCGGGGTACATCTCGACGAGGGGGACGTACGCGCCGTGGTCGAGGCCGCGGTCCGGGACGTCCTGGACCGGGGTGCCGGGGGCCTTCAGCAGGGCGCGGACCGAGGCGGCGAGCTCCGGGGCGCCGGGGGCGTCGTAGCGGACCCGGTAGTAGTGCTCGGGGAAGCCCCAGAAGTCGTACACGAGCGGGGCCGGCCCGGTGGCGCCGAGCGCCAGCGGCGCCTCCTCCCAGTGGGCGGAGACCATCAGGACGGCGCGCGGCCGCGGCAGCCCCGCCGACCAGGCGGCGAGTTCGGCCGGCCAGAGCGGGTCGTCGGCGAGCGGGGGCGCGCCGTGGCTGAGGTACAGCGCCGGCATGCGCTCGGGGGCGGGGGCTGTGGTCATCGGGCGCTCCTCGGTCCGTGGTGCGTACGTCGTCCGCGGGGAGGGCGTACCGGGTTCACCCGGAAAGACTAACCCCGCTTCGTTCAAATTTGAACGAAGCGGGGTCGTCAGTCATTCCCGTACCGGTGCCCCCGTCAGTGGGCGATCACCGGGACCGGCAGCTCGGCGTCCTCGGCACCCGCGCCGGAGCCGGCGGCCACCGGGCCGCCCTGGCCCGGGCGGCCCGTGTTGATCAGGGTGAACGCGAGGGCCGCGCTGACCGCGAGGATGCCCACGGCCCACCAGATCGCCGACGAGTAGCCCTCGACCATGGCCTGCGCCTGGACCAGCTTCCCCGCGACACCGCCCGCCGCGGCCTCGGCCGCGTGGTCGGTCAGGTAGGCCGTGGTCGCCGAGGCGGCGATGGTGTTCAGCAGGGCGGTGCCGATCGCGCCGCCGACCTGCTGCGAGGTGTTGACCATGGCCGAGGCCACACCGGCGTCGGCCGGGTCCACCCCGTAGGTCGCCAGGGACATGGCCGGCATGAACGCGGTGCCCATGCCGAGGCCCAGCAGGAGCTGCGCCGGCAGGATCAGCGCCGGGTAGGACGAGCCGACCTCCAGCTGGGTCAGCAGCAGCATGCCGGTGGCGGCGAGCAGGAAGCCCGGGCCCATCAGCAGCCGGGGCGCGACCCGGGTCATCAGGCGGGCGCCGATCTGGGTGGAGCCCGTGATCATGCCCGCGATCATCGGCAGGAAGGCGAAGCCGGTCTTGACGGGCGAGAAGCCCTTGACGACCTGGAGGTAGTAGGTGAGGAACAGGAACAGGCCGAACATCGCGATGACGGCGAGGCCGAGCGAGAGGTAGACACCGCCGCGGTTGCGCTCCAGCAGGACGCGCAGCGGCAGCAGCGGGGACTTCACCCTGGACTCGACGGCGACGAAGGCGGCGAGCAGCACGGCGGAGGCGATGAACAGGCCGAGGGTGGTCCCGTCCGTCCAGCCGGCCGACTCGGCGCGGGTGAACCCGTACACGAGCGAGACCAGGCCCAGGGTCGAGAGGACCACGCCGGGGACGTCGAGGCGGGCGCCGTTGCGGGAGCCGGCCGGCTCGCGGATGACCATCCAGGCGCCCGCGGCCGCGACGACCGCGAAGGGGATGTTGACGAAGAACGTCCAGCGCCAGTTGAGGTACTCGGTCAGGAAGCCGCCGAGGATCAGGCCGACGGCGCCGCCGCCGCCCGCGATCGCGCCGTAGATGCCGAAGGCCTTGGCGCGCTCCTTGGCGTCGGTGAAGGTGACCGCCAGCAGCGAGAGCGCGGCGGGGGCGAGCAGCGCGCCGAAGGCGCCCTGGAGGGCGCGGGCGCCCAGCATCATCGCCTCGCCGGTCGCGGCGCCGCCGAGCGCGGAGGCCAGGGCGAAGCCGGCGAGACCGGTGATGAAGGCGTTCTTGCGGCCCCACTTGTCGGCGATGCGGCCGCCGAAGAGGAGGAGCCCGCCGAAGGCCAGCGCGTAGGCGGTGATGACCCACTGGCGGTTGCCGTCGGAGATCCCGAGGTCGGTCTGCGCGGAGGGCAGGGCGATGTTCACGATGGTCGCGTCGAGGACGACCATCAGCTGCGCCAGCGCGATGAAGACCAGGGCCTTCCAGCGACTGGGATCGGCGGCAGCGGCAGCCGGCGGGGCGGACGCGGCTGTTTTGGACATGGGGGTACCCACTTCACTGTACGGAATGACTGAAAAGGGATGGGATGAAATGAAAAGAGGCGGTTTTCGAGGCTACTGAGGGGCGGGGTGCCGCGTCACATGGTTTTCCTGCCGAGGTCCTGCAACGTGACGGCGCTGCCGGGGAGTCGGGAGCGGGCGGGGGCCCGCAGCCCGTCGAGGAAGAGCTGGAGGTGGCGGTGGACGAAGCCGCCCACCGCCGCGCACTCCGTCCCGGGGAGGGGGCGGGCGAGCTGGGACAGGGCGAGCATCAGGTCGCCGGTGCCGATGTCGGCGCGCAGCAGGCCGGCGCTCTGGCCGGCGGCGACCAGGGTGTCCACGGCGGTCCCCAACGCCTCGCGCGCGGCGAGGAGTTCGGGGTGGTCGTGGTCGAAGCCGTCGGCGAGCATCGGGCACAGGGCACCGATCCGCTCGTCGGCGGCGGCGTGCGTGAAGCGGCAGAGCGCCGCGAAGGCGTCGGGCTCCTCGGCGAGGGCGTCCTCGGCCTGGGCGGTGACCCGGTCCATCACGTAGAGCACCACGTGGTGGACGAGGTCCGCCCGGTCGGGGAAGTGCCGGTACAGGGTGGCGTTGCCGATGCCGGCCCGGCGGGCGATCTCGTCGAGGGGGGCGTCCGCGCCGAACTCCACGAACATCTCGCGGGCGGCCCCGAGGATCCGCTCCCGGTTGCGCACCGCGTCGGCGCGCGGCTTGGGCACCCGGGTGGGGGTGACGCTCTGCATTCCGGGCCTCCCTGGGGCACTCGTACGGACGGCCCCGCGTGCGGACCGATGGCCTGATGACGACCCCCGAACCGGGGACTCGTTCCCCGCTTGCGGGGACTCTCTTTCAAACGGGGAAACAGTCCCCGGTTATTTCACTCCCCCGAGTGACCCGCATCACAAGCGGTTCCTGGGGTTTCATCCCGTTTGGACGCTTTCGACGCGCGGGCGTGTCGCAGCCGACGGAGGGTGAGCGCACAGAGAGCAGACCGGACCCGGCCGGCTGCCGCGCACCCGAAGGCGATCTCCATGCCGCAGACCCGCCACCGGATACGCAGACCCTGCCGCACCGGCGCGTTCATCGGCCTCACCGCGCTGGCCCTCGGCGTCACCGCCACCGCCAGCGGCGGCATCCAGGGCCGCGGCCACGCCACCTCCGGCCCGAAGGCCGCCACCGCCGAATCCGTCCTGGCGCCCTGCCGGATCTCCGCGACCATGGGCGTCCAGCTGTCGGAGGGCCTGCCGACCGCGCCCGGGTACTCCCGGTCGACGGGCGAGATCCGCGCGCTGAACCTGATGATCGACTTCCCCGACGCCAAGGGCGAGGGCTCGGCCATGGACCGGCTGGCCGAGTTCTTCCCCCAGACCTCCGAGTGGTTCCGCACCAGCTCCTACGGACGGCTGACCTACCGGGCCGAGGCCCCGATACGGAACTGGCTGCGGATGCCGATGCCCTTCGCGGCGTACGGGATCGAGCGCGGCTCCGCCTACGAGCCGGGCTACCGGCAGCTCGTCGAGCACATCGCGAGGGCCGCCGACGCCGAGGTGGACTTCAGCCGTTACGACCTGATCAACATCCTCGTCACCCCGAACGCCGGACCGTCCGCGCTGGACACCGTCCTGTCCGTCACCTTCTCCGGCAACGGCGAGGCCCCGGTGGCCGACGGGGTGCCGCTGGCGAACACGTCCTTCGTCTACAGCCGGCAGGACGACGGCTCCGGCTCCTACCGGGAGACCGGCTACCGGGTGCTGCCGCACGAGAACGGGCACGTCTTCGGACTGCCCGACCTCTACACCTCCGACGGGGGCGGCACGGTCGGGCACTGGGACATCATGAGCGAGGACTGGGGCGCCAACAACGACCTCCTCGGCTGGCACAAGTGGAAGCTGGGCTGGCTCGACGGGTCGCAGATCAGCTGCGCCTCCAAGCCCGGCGTCAGCGAGCACCTGCTGACCCCCCTCGCCGTGGAGGGCGGCACCAAGCTGGCCTTCGTCCCCCTCTCGGAGAGCGCCGGCTACGCGATCGAGGTGCGCACGCGGGCCGGGAACGACGAGGCCGTCTGCAAGCCCGGCGTGCTGATCTACAAGGTCGACTCCGACGTGGACACCGGACGCGGACCGGTCACCGTCTCCGACAGCGCGGGCGGCAGCGGCGGCTGCACGCGCCGGCCCAACGTGCACGCCGAGCTGTCGGACGCCCCGTTCCGGCCGGGCGAGACCTTCACCGACGAGAAGGCGGGTGTCTCCGTCTCGGTCGTCGCGGCCCTCCCGGACGGCGGCTTCCGGGTCCGCGTGACCCGCCCCTGACCCCCTCACCCGCATCCCCTCCCCCAAGGAGCCGTTGCCGTGAACACGACCCCCGAAGAACGCCTGGCGGCCGCCGGGCACGAGCTGCCCCCGGTCGCCCCGCCCGTCGCCGTGTACGTGCCGGCGGTGGTGAGCGGGCACTACGTCCACACCTCCGGCCAGCTGCCCGTGGTGGGCGGGGCACTGCTGCGCACCGGCAAGGTGGGCGGCGAGGTCACCCCGGAGCAGGGCGCCGAGCTGGCCCGGCAGTGCGCGCTGAACGCCCTCGCCGCCGTGGCCTCGGTGGCCGGGGACCTGTCCGCCGTGAAACGGGTGGTCAAGGTGGTCGGCTTCGTGGCCTCCACCCCGGACTTCACCGGCCAGCCGGGTGTGGTCAACGGGGCGAGCGAACTGCTGGGCACCGCCTTCGGCGACGCGGGCATCCACGCGCGCAGCGCCGTCGGGGTGGCGGTGCTGCCGCTGGACGCACCGGTGGAGGTGGAGATCACGGTGGAGCTGCACGCCCCGATGGGCGTCTGAGCCCCTCCCCTCCCCCGGCCGCCGGCCACGACGACGGCCACGACCACTACGGCCACGGCTGCGGCTGCGGCTGCGGCGCGGACGCGCGCCCGGCGGGGCGGCCCGGGGCGGCGAAGGCCTCCGGGTGGGCGGTGGACAGGAGCCGGTGGCCGCGTTCCAGGGTCCGCGTGAAGGCGGCCGGGTCGGTGAGGGACATGATGTGCGGGCCGCGGACGTGGAACAGGCGGGCGTCGCCGCCGCCGGAGCGGGCCGCGGCGAGGAACTCCCGCTCCCCGGTGCGGAAGAGGCGGTCGCCGACGCCGTTGACGAAGAGCACCGGCAGCCGGCAGCGGCGCGCGAGCCCGGGGAAGTCGCCCAGGGAGAGCGCGTCGACCACCTCTCCGAAGGCGGGCATCGCCAGGCCGCCGCGCAGCACCGCCTCCCGGCTCTCGGCCGGCAGGCGGCGCCCGAACGCCCACGCGTTGAGGCGGGCGGAGCGGTCCGGCCCGAGCGCCGCGAACGCGCGGGCGGCGGCGCGGTGGAGCAGGACGGCGGGCCCGTCCGTGCGGGCGGTGGCCCCCTGGACGAGGAGCGCGGCCGCCCCGTCCGGGTGCGCGGCCCCGTAGGCGAGGGCGACGTAGCCGCCCAGCGAGGCGCCCGCCACCAGCGGGCGGCGCCCGGTGGCCCGGACGGCCTCCTCCGCGGCCAGGCCCACCTGCGCGACGGCCTCCTCCAGCCGGAAGGGGCGCCCGCGCAGGGCCCCGTGGCCGGGCAGGTCGGGGGCGGTGATCCGGAAGCGGGGGGCCAGCCGGCGGGCGTGGGGGTCCCACATCAGCGCCGAGAGCCGGGTCCCGTGGACGAGGACCAGCGGCGCCCCCTCGGACACCCCGGCGGTCCAGATCCCGGGCGCACCGGGGACGGGCACCAGCCCCGCCGCCGTCGCCCGGGTCCGCGGTCGATCGTTTCCGCCCATGTCTCCCCCTGCCACATGTGCAACGCAACGTTGCGTTGCACATTAGGCGGGAGGCGTTCGAAACACAACGCCACGTTGCGTTGCACTAAGGTGGCGTCGAACGCACGGGAGGGAAGGAGCGGGACCCATGGCGCAGAGGCGGGACGGGACGGCCGGCGGGCCGCGGCGCAGGGCCGAGATCTTCTCGGCCACCCTCGGCATGCTCGGCGAAGCGGGTTTCGACTCCCTGACCGTCGAAGGGGTGGCCCGGCGCGCCGGGGTCAACAAGACGACCCTCTACCGCTGGTGGCCGTCCAAGTCGGAGCTGCTGCACGACGCGCTGCTGGACTCCGACGCCTTCCGCTTCGACCCGCCCGACACCGGCAGCCTGCGCGGCGACCTGACCGCGCTCGCCGACCGGATCCGGCACCTGCTGGACGACGAACACCGGCGCACGGTCGTCGAGGCCGTCCTGGCCGGCGCGGTGCGCCACCCGGCGATGCGCGCGCTCGTGGTCTCCTTCCTCGACGACCGCTTCGGCCGGCACCGTCCGCTGTTCGCCCGCGCGGTGGCCCGCGGCGAACTGCCGCCCGACGCCGACCCGGCGCCCCTGGTCGACGCCCTGGCCGGCGCCCTGTGGATGCGGATCCTCGTCCGCCGGGACGGGGCGTCCGACGACTACACCCGCGAGCTCGCGGGCCTCCTGATGGACGGAGCCGCACGCTCCGCACCGTCCGCCGCCCCCGGCGGGAAACCGGGCCCCGCAGCCGGTACCTGATCCGCTACGCTGTGCCTGGGCCGCTTTCACCGCGGCCCGGGGCTCCCCGCGGAGCCCGGAACGCCTTCGTAGCTCAGGGGATAGAGCACCGCTCTCCTAAAGCGGGTGTCGCAGGTTCGAATCCTGCCGGGGGCACCAGGGAAAACGGCCCGGAGCGATCACGCTCCGGGCCGTTTGACTGCACCGGCTGACGGCAACGGGGTCACGAACCAGGGCGCTGGCGCCTCAGCATCCGGTCCATGTGGCTGATCGCTTCCCGCTTCGTGTCGTCCACAACGTGTGTGTACACGTCCATGGTGATGCTGATCTGGCTGTGCCCGAGGATCTCCATGATGACCCTGGGCGCGACGCCGGCGGCGGTGAGCAAGGTCGCGCACCCGTGACGGGCGTCGTGCAGGCGGACGACCCTCAGGCCAGCGTCGGCCGCGACGCGGGTGAAGGCCCGGTAGACGTTCCTCGGCTCCACCGTCCGACCGTTCCGGGTGGCGAAGACGGGCCCGGCCTCGGACCACTCGACGCCGGTCTCCCGGAAGATCGCACGCTGCTTGAGCCGGTGCCACCGCAACGGGGCGATGCACATCGCGGGAAGCGGCACAGCCCGCTGACGGCGACTCTTCGGGTCGTCCTGGTAGAGCTGCCCGCGCCGGCGCTGCGTTTGCTGGCGGACGTGCAGCACCCGCTTGTCCAGGTCGAGGTCCGACCACCGCAGCCCGACCAGCTCACCGCGCCGGAGCCCCATGGCGATGGCCAGCACGAACGCCGCGTAGAGCGCCTCGCCCCGCGCAGCCTCCAGAAACGCGAGCGTCTCCTCCAGCGTCCACGGCCGAATCTCCCGCTGCTTCGCCCTCGGCGGCTCGACCAGGGAAGCGACGTTCCGGGTGATCAGCTCATCCCGCACCGCTCCCGACAGCGCGGTGCGCAGGACGCGGTGGGCCTCCTTGGCCGTGGCCACCGTCTTGTCCTTCTGCACGCGGGTGAGGAAACGGCGCACGTCGGCGGTGCTCAGCGACTCCAGACTCCGGGCCCCGAGGAGGGGCACGAGGTGCAGCCGGACGTGTGTCTCGTACTTGTCGTAGGTGCTGAGCTTCCGGCGCGGCTCGATGTGCTGCTCCAGCCAGTAGGGCAGCCACTCCGATAGGCGGGCGGACCGGGTGGGCGTCGGGACGCCCTGCCGGTCGCGCAGGACTAGCTCCTGGCGCTTCTCGTCGCACTCCTGCCAGGTCTTGCCGTAGACGGTCTTACGGGCGCGGGTGCCGTCCGGCTGAGGGACGTACACCCGGGCCTCATAACGACCGTCCTTGCGCTGCCAGATGCTGCCAGCGCCGTTGGGGTTCTTCTTGCC
Source organism: Streptomyces sp. NPDC093801 (assembly GCF_040701585.1). Classification (NCBI taxonomy): domain Bacteria; kingdom Bacillati; phylum Actinomycetota; class Actinomycetes; order Kitasatosporales; family Streptomycetaceae; genus Streptomyces; species Streptomyces sp. NPDC093801. The sequence goes on from NZ_JBFBDP010000007.1 coordinate 232,196, forward strand.
TGCCATCAGGCGGCACTCTCCAGTTCGGTCTTGATGAAGCGGTGTACGGCGTCGGCGGGGATCCTGCGGGCCCGTCCGACGGTGATGCTGGGCAGCCGCTTGGAGCGGATGAGGTTGTAGACGCTGTGCCGGCCGAGCTTGAGCGTGGCCATGACTTCGGGAACGGTCATGAGCAGGGCCGGGGGCGGAAGCGCGGTCGGCACTGGGGCTCTCTCCTGTCGTGGGCTGAAGTGGCTCGGGGGTGCAGGCATGACCGGCGGGCGCGGGGGGCTCTGGGGCACCCCGCACCTGTCCGAGGCTGGGATTTCTGCGTCACCGCGTCATTCGCGTCACTCGGGCGCCTGACCTGCGGTTTTCGGTGACGCTGGCTGCGGTCGTGTGTCACCGGTCTGCGTCACCGCGTCATCGGGTGACGCGGCCTGGTGACGCAGGTGACGCGAGGTGACGCAGCCGTGGGCCGTCTGCGTCACCCATGTATGCGCAGGTCACAGGCGGTTTGCGGGGCTGTGGTGACGCAGGTGACGCAGCTTCTCTTTTCTTAGGAAAAGAGAGAGGGGGTGTTTGTTGTTGTGCGGCGGCTCAGAGCGCGAATGCGGAGCCGCTGCGCGGCACGTCCTTTGGGCCGGCGTTCCGCCGGAACTGCAAGAGAAGCACGCCTCGCCGGGGCCGGGTGCTCCTCTTGCTTGTGCCGGTCCCGCCGTGGCGCCGCCGGTCAGAACATCGGGGCGGGCTGTTCCGGCGGCGGGACGGCGGTACGGGTGAGTTCGATGTAGCGGGCCGTGTTCTTACGGCCCCAGTCCACGAGAACGCCGCGAGCGGCGAGGGTGGGCTGAAGCCGCTTGAGGCGGTCGGAGAGGACCTTGCCGGTGGTGGGCCAGCCCTTGGGCAGGGGGCGGCACTCCTCGCCCGTGTAGAGCTGGGTGAGGGCGTGCAGCCACTCGGCGGACGTCATCCGGATCTCCGCGCCGGGGTCGATGCCGGCGGCGTGCTTGAGGACCGTCTGGGCGAGCAGGTCTCCTTCGATCACGTCGTCGTTGAGGTCGTCCAGGCTGGCCCGATAGGCGGTCAGCGAGGCCAGGCCGGTGGCCGCGTCGAGCTGGGCGCACAGGTGGGCGAAGTCGGCCATGCGCAGATCGGTGGGGATGTCGGCCTCGGTGGCCCGCACCTTCACGGTCAGGTCCAGGAGCGAGCCGAGGATGACGGGCAGGACCTGGGCGTACTCCGCCCACAGCTCCGCTTCCGTCCGCCGGACCCGGGGCCGCTCCAGGCGGAGCGGGAGGAGGCGTTCGGCGAGGTCGGGGCGGATGACGCCCACGTCGATGCCGGTCAGCAGCAGCGGGCGGCGGTAGCGGGAGCGGTGCACGTCGCCGTCGCTGAACAGCGCGCGCTTGATGCTCTCGGCGCCGGTGACGATGCAGCACATCAGGTCGGACAGGTCCGGGGGCAGGTGGGAGAGGTTGTCCAGGGCGGTGACCCACCCGGCCGCAACCGCCGTGATCAGGTTCTCCTCATCCTTCGGCGCGCGGCGCAGGTCGCCGGTCATGCCCTCGATGATCCGCACGAGCATGCGGCCGCCCGTGGACTTGCCGGCGCCCTGGGGGCCGGTGAGGAACGGCGCGGGGACGGGCACGGACGGCTCCAAGCAGCCGATCAGCCACGCGACGGCCAGGCACTCGCTCTCGGCGTTCGCGAAGTTGCACAACCTCAGCAGCAGGTCGATGCCCTTGCCGTCGGTGTCCTTCTCCGGGAGCGGGAGTTCGCCGGTGAGCTGGGTGCGCCGCCAGCACACCTCACGCGGGTCGGGGATGCGGATGTCCCACCCAGTGGAGTGGATGCGGACGGACCGGCCGTCATCGCGGCCCAGGTCCAGCCACGTCGCCCCGTCGAACCCCGGGGCCACCCGGATGTGGGTGGCCTGGACGTCCTGGCTGAGCGCGAGCGCTTCGATCAAGTCCAACGCCTCTTTGAGGGCGGTGCCGTTGAACACGCCGAGACCGTCGTTGAACATGCCGACCATGAGTTCCTGCCGGTGGCTACCAGTCGTGCCCTGGGACCGAACCGGCCGGGCGACAGGGTGGCCGTTGCGCTGCGCGTATACGGTGCCCTCGGTCGTGCGGAAGTACCGGAAGTGGGCCTGCGCGTAGTCGGTGATGATCTCGCGGGCCGGAGTCTTCTCGTCCTCGGCCACGGCTACACCCCCAGTGCGGTGCGGGCGTTCGTCCATGCCGTCGTGCAGTGCCGCGGGGACTCCCCCTTGGCCTGCGCGGCGGTGAACAGCCGCTCGATGTGCGTCTCGGTCAGGCAGCCACACCGGCCGTGGACGGAGAGGACCGCCAGGAACGTCCGGTAGACCGTGTGGTGGATGGCGCTGTCGGCGGCGGTGATGCGCTGCTCCGCCATGGTGATGCCGCGTTCCAGGTAGGCGGGCGAGCGGTGGCGGCATTCCCCGCCCCCGGCCGGCGCGGGCACGGCAGCGGCCAGCACGGGCCGCACCGGGGCCGGTTCCTTGACGGCCAGCGCCCGCACGGCGTCCGGGAGGGCCGTCATGGTGCCGGTGCCAGGGCCGCGCCACCGGGCGTAGGCCATCGTGGACTTCAGGTCGACGCCCGGGCGAACGCCGTTCACGGACCGCATGGTGCCCTGGTAGATCCAGTGTTCACCCCGCGTCGTGGCCACGGTCGTGGTCGCGGGAAGGGTCTGACGGGCCCACGCGACGGCGCCCGGGGTGTCGAGGTCCACAACGGTGAGCCCGGCACCGCCGGGGTGGTAGGCGACAGCTTCGGCGTTCCGCCAGGCACGGGCCCAGGCCGGGGAGGTGAGGACGGCCGGATCGGTCGTGGCGGCGGCCCAGCCGTGGCAGGGGGCGGGGCACTGGCAGGGGCCGGCGGCCTTCATGTGGGGCCGGTCCCCGCACGCCGAGCCCGCGCAGGCCGGGCAGTTGCCGACGGGGGTCTTGTCCTGACGCAGCGGCATGACGGGAAGCCCGGATTCGGCGAGCTGGAGAGCGGTCCGCAGGTGTCCGGTCACGGTGCTCATGCGGCCACCGCCTGGGCGGTCAGGTGGGCGAGGGCCTGGCGGCCGATCCACTGGGCGTAGGCCGGGGGGATGCACTCGCGAATCCCGTCGCGGTTCATCCAGGGCACGCCCATGTCGGCCCGGACGTAGGGCACGTTCGAGAAGTTACCCACGGCGTGGTACCAGTCACCCTCCCGCAGCGGGCGGCCCATCTTCGTCAGCGGCGCGGTGTGGGGCTGGTGGGCGGGCGGGGTGAGGGTGAAGCCGCCGCCGGTCTCGAAGAGGCGGTGGCGGTAGGTGCGCATCCCGAACACGGCCGCGCACATCACCACCGGGTTCCGCAACTCCGGGGCGGCCTCGACAACGTTCTCGATGACCCACGGCCGACCGGTGGCCTCCAGGGCTTCGCGGACCGGGGCGATCAGGTCAGGGTGCTGGCGGCCCTGGATCTTCTGCGCACGGGAGTAGCGCTGGCAGGGCGGGGAGGCGTGGATGAAGTCGAACCCGGCACCGAACTTGCGGATGAAGTCGATGGCGTCGTCCTGGTGGAAGCCGAGCGGGTAGCGGGTCTGGGCGTCCTTGTCGACGCCGGTCACGTCGAATCCGGCCTGGTAGTAGCCCATGCCGGCGCCGCCCTGGCAGCAGAACGCGTCCAGGAGCCGCAGCGTGCGGCCTCGCGGAAGGGGGACGGTGTGGGTCATGCTGGAGTCCTCCAGTTCAGTGGAGATTGCTGGATGAGGGCGGCCCCGGACTTTGCCGAGACGGGGGCCGCCCTTTCGCGCTGTTCAGGCGGCGAACAAGCCGTCCTGGTCCCCGGCCCCAGCAGGGGCGGGGCGCTGGGGGTTGTGGCGGGTGATGACGGCCGGCCGCCGCAGGGTCGGGGTGGTGGGGCCGTCGTTGTGGAAGCGCCAGGTGCCGACGTCGTGCTGGGTCCGGCCCGGGGCGGGCGGGGTGTAGCGGCGGGGTTCGTCCGGGTGGGCGGCGTTCCACTCCTCTGCGCACACCTTGTGGACGGCCTCGTCGGCGTGGGAGCGCATCGGGGTGGGCTTGCCGCACAGGCAGCACGGCCGGGTGGCCCGGGCGTCGAAGTGGCTGCTGTCGCCCCAGTCCAGGAGCGGGACGGCATCCATCAGAGGTTGGGGATGGCGTGGATGATGGCGGCGGCCATCTCGTTGATGGGCCCGGCGGCGCCGGTGGAGGCGAGGAAGAACCCGAATCCGGCGGCGACGAACGCGCTGCCGGGGCCGAGGCTGCGGGAGCGCAGGAGGAAGAACAGGACGAGTCCGAAGAGGGCGACGAGCGAGATGGTGATGACCACGGTCGTGGGCTCCGTTCGGCTGGTGGCGTGGTGGTCAGCGGGTGCCGGCGCGGTGGATTTGGCGGCTGTGGTTGTGCAGGCGGCGCCCGACGCGCAGGCGCTTGCCCTGGCCCTTGCAGCGGCGGCAGGGCCTGACCTTCTTGACCTTCCCGGCGCGGTTGACGGTGGGCTTGGCGCCGGCGCCGTCGCACTTGCGGCAGGTCCCGAAGGGGCTGGCCATGCACAACAGCGTGTAGGCGGCGAGGGCGGCGAGGATGAGGGCGCTAGCGATGAGCATGCGGGTCTACTCCCAAGGCTGGGGCGGTTTCCGGGGCTATTCGCGGGCAGGCCGCTAGACGCTAGTTCCCAGGTCAGAGGCCTGTTGGGGTGCTAGCGGGGGTGCTAGACCTAGCAGGAGCGGGTGCTAGGTCTAGCAGGCGTAATGCGGGTCAGGCGGCGGCCCGGTCGGCGTCACGGCGGGTGATGGCGGCGGTGACGTCGGCGCGCTTGATGCCGCGCCGGTTCTTGCCCTCCCCGTTCTCGTCCTGGCCCCAGACCTGTCCGGGCTTGATGCCCCAGGGCTTGAGTGCGGCGGTCACGCTCTCGCCCTTCCACCCGGCATACGCGTCGGGGCGCAGGGCAGTGAGGCGGGCGGCGATCCGCTCGCACCACAGCGCATCCTCATCGGCCGCCATGACCGCGAGGACGTCGGCGAGGATGTCGAGCCCGGCGGTGGCCTCGGGGCCCTTGCCGATGGCGTGGCCGGTGACGTTGCCGTACTCGTCACGCATCTTGCGGGCCCGGGCCACGACCTGTTCGGCGCCCACCGCGTCCACGAACGCCGAAGCGACAATCTTCGGGTCGTCTCCCTCGCCGGCCATCCAGCAGATGCCCCGGTCGGAGCGGGAGAACATCGTCGCCCGGTACCCGGCCTTGTACATCGAGGTGCCCAGGATCATGTCGTTGGCGGGCTGGCCCATGACCTTGAGCGCGAACCGCAGCACCGCGTTGGCGCTGATGCCGGTGGGCAGGGACTTGGCGTCGGGGCGCTGGGTGCCGAACATGCCGACGATGCCCAGGGCGGGGCCGCGCTTGGTGATGTCGGTGCAGATGTCTTCGAGCTCCGCCCCGTACTTCTCGTGCTCGAACGGCACCTGGCACTCGTCCAGGCCGACGACGATCGGGTGCAGCCCCAGGGACTTGTCGGACGCGAGCTCGGGGGTCACCTTCGACTCCGGGCACCGAGAGCGGGGCAGGGACTTGATGACCTTTGCCCGCCGCCTGAGTTCCTCCTTCACCTCGCGCAGGGCCTGGACGACGTACTCGATGTCCTCGTCTTCCTCGCCGGCGCGGTAGCGGTGGCAGACCGGTTCCAGGGCGGAGAAGTCGCCGGTGCCCTTGAAGTCGAACGCGTGGATCTCGGCGCGCGGGTCGAGAGCGGCGATCAGCAGGAACAGCCGCATGAGGAAGGTCTTGCCCATGCGGGGGATGGAGCCGACGACGACGGCCGCGAACATGAGGGTGACGGTCACGTCGCGCATGCGCTGGTCGTTGCCGAACACAACAGGCTTGAACAGGTCGACCTGCCCGGACTTCAGGAGCGGCCAGGCCGGTTTGGTGGTCTCGTTCATCGGCTTGTCCCCGACCCACAGGATCAGCCGTCCCTCGTGCTCGGACGGGTCCGGGGACGGCCAGACGCAGCCGACCTTCCGGCGCAGACCCGAGGCCAGGGGCTTGCGGGCCTCCATGATGTCCTCGGGCGTCACGCCGTAAGGGAGGTCGAGGTCGGCGCGGTAGCCGGGCCCGTCCCGCACGATCTCCGAGGTGAACCGCAGGCCGTTCATGTCGCCGCCCTTCTTGATGGCGGCGGAGATCTTCGCGTTGCCGATGCTGTCCAGCCCGCGCAGGACGATCGAGCCGGTCATCTTCTGCAGCTCCGTCTTCAGCACCGCCGGGCCGATCACCGGCGCGTCGGGCTGCTGCCCGGCGAACCCCAGCAGCAGGACCCCGCCGGCCGCGAACGCGTACAGGTAGGCCGGGGCCAGCACGTACAGCCACAGGGCGAACCCGAGGCCGAACACGGCGCTGACCAGGGTGACCAGGCCGCGAAGCTGGACGCGTCCCTGCCGGAGCTTGGCCAAGCGCATGTACTCGTCGACGTCCTCGGTACGGACCGCGAAGTCCCGAAGCGGGGCCGCTTCGCGGTCCCACACCCATCGGTTGGTGGAGGAGATGAACCGGCACGCTCCCCGCGGCGACATCAGCGCCAGACGGCCCGCGTAGACGGGCAGGCGCACCCCGTGGAAGAGGGCGGCGTACCCGAGGTTCGCGGCGGCGTGCTTGGCGGTGGCAGTGAAGTCGCGCCGGTTGGTCAGCCATCCGGCGAGGACGGGCTTGCGCTTCTCGTTGCGGACCTTGGGGTCGGGCAGGTTCGGGTTGTCGACCATCTTCGGGATCACCGGCTCGACGTCCTCGTCCGGGACGGCCCGCAGGTGAGGGGTCGGGGAATCGGTCATGCTGTGAACCTCTGCTCTCGCTGAATGGCGGGTGGGCAGGGGCCCCGGAGCGGCGCGGTTTCCTTGGCCGGGACGGCCACTCCGGGGGCACCTCTACTTGCGCTTGCGCTTGGCGTTCTTCGCCTCGGCGGCCTCGCGCTCCTCGCGCTCGGTCCGCTCGCGGGCGGTGTCGATGATCCGGTCGACCTTGCGGGTCAGGTCACCGATGTGGACGTTCTCTCCGGCGATACCGCGCTTGGCCATCCGGGCCGTGTACCAGCCGATCTGGGCGATCTCACGCGCGGTGAAGTTCGGGTCCTTCGCCATCACAGGCTCCGTTCTGGAGGCCGGACTGTCCGGCTCCCCTCACCACCCGCACAGGTCGGGTGGATCGGGCAGCCGTCAGATCTCGGCGAACGGGCGGGGCCGGAAACGGTCATTGCCGGGGTGCCGCTGAGCCACGTGCACACGAAGCTCCTCCATGGCCCGCGCACCGGTGGACCAGTACCGCCCACTGTTACGGCCACACTTGCACTGGTACTTGTAGCGGCGGTGCGACGACTCCGTGCCGGCGTTGTAGACGTACGAGTAGCGTGCGCCTTCCACAGTGCTTCCCTTCCAGGCCGGGGCTGTCCCAGCTCCCCTCACCACCCGGACTCCGTGGGGGCCGGGTGGATCGGGCAGCCGTCAGCCGCGCCGGCGACGGGCGGTGGCCTTGCGGACGTTCTTGGCGGCCTGCGTGCCCTCGGGGCCACCCACGGACTTCACGACCGTGTGCACGCCCCAGCCCAGGACCAGGGCGAGGAAGGCCAGGAACGCCAGGTTCGCGGCGATGGCCGTGAGAGCGCCGATCAGTAGCGGGCCGAAGTAGACCCCGGCCGCGACCGCCCCGGCGCCGACGCCGGAGCCAAGGGCGATCCGCTGGACGGTCCGGTCAGGCGGGGCCTGGTGGATGTGCTGGTGAACGACCTGCGGCCCGGCGAACGTGGCGGGGAGCTGGTCGGCGTAGACGGGGGTGCCGTCCGGAAGGTGGACGACGGCGCCGGGGCGGTGTTCGGGAAGCTGGTGCACGGGTTCTCCCTTCGCGAGTCAGAGGTCCGTGAGGGCATCGGTGGGGATCTCGTAGATGTCGGTCACCGAGTCGACGTCGCGCCAGCGGCCGGGGCCGATGTGGACGTGGGCGACGTGGACGCTGCTGCCGTCGCGGGCGGTCGTTTGGCGGATCTCGACGGTGTCGCCGCTGCGGCGGGCCCGGCGCAGGCACTGCCGGGCGACGTCGACGCTGATCGGCTCGTGCCAGCGGTCGGTGCCCGGCTTGCTGGCGTACTGGACGAAGGTGGTCACCGTGACGGGACGCATGGGTTGAACTCCTTCGAGTCAGGCAGCGAGGAAGAGTGCGGCGAGGGTCAGGGCGAGGACGTGGGCGGTCTGGTCGACGTGGGCGGCCCCGCCGTGCGCGGCCCAGCCCTGCTGACGGGCGATCCGCATCCACACCGCGATCGGCCAGCGCCGGTCGATGAACCCGTGGGTGACGCCGATCCACAGCAGGGCACCGGCGGTGGGCAGGAGCGGGAGGTGCCAGCCCAGCAGCACCGTCCCGAGGGTGAGCATGGCGCCGCAGGTCAGGAGGTGGGTGGCGGCGTGGGTGACGTTGGCGGTCCAGCCCTGCCGCCCGCACTTGGCCTTGTGGGCGGCCTGGTGGTCGGTCTGGAACGGGTAGTCGGCCAGCAGGTGCCCGACGTAGAGGAGAAACGCGATCTCAGCGAACACGGTGAGCCCCTTTCGGGCAGGTCAGGCAGCAAGTTCGGTGTCGGGGTAGGCGCAGGGCACGCACATGCCGAGCGAGACCGGGATGACGTACCCGGCATCCCGGTGGCAGGCGGGGCAGGTACGGCGGGCGGCGTTCGCCCGGTCCAGGGCCCGGCGTTGCGCCGGCGTCATGGGGCGGACCGGCACGGCCAGGTCGACCCGGTAGAGGTAGGCGACCAGCGGGCCCCGCCGGAAGCGGGGCCGCTGGAGTTCGCCGACGACCGGCTGACCGCCCGGCCGTAGCCCCGCCGCACGCAGCTGCCGGCGGGTGGCCAAGCCCTCGGGGGCAAGGCGCCAGAGGTAGACGGGTACCGCGCTCATGCGACGTCCACCGCAGCCGCCTCAGCGGCGGCGGATGCTTCCCGCTCGCGGCGTAGCGTGTCGCGGAGCATCCGGCCGTTCGCCGGGGAGGTCCGCAGCGTCTTGCGCAGCCGATCGGCAGTCAGCTCCTTCACCGACCATGCTTCGGTCAGCGACCTTGCCTCGGCGAGGAGTTCGTCACGCGATCGAGTCGGAGTGGCCGATCGGGCCGACTCCGGGACCCGGCCGGTCGCCCGGCGCGGACGCGGACGGTCCGCCGCCACCACCATGGCAGGACGGGTCGACTCGACTGCCGGACCTACATCGGCCGGGACCGGATCGGGGGCCATGTCCACAACGGGGACGGCTACTTCGGCGGTCGGCAGGGCGGGCGCCAGGGGCTCCCGATCGGCCGACTCCTCCCGGTCAAGGGTAGACCGGTATGTGCCGGTCTGCCCTGATTCGATCGCCGGGGTGGGATGGGTCGATTCGGCGGTGAGGGCCGGTGTGGTCGGGGTGTCGAACATGGCGGCCAGGGCCGAGTCGGCTCCGGCGGTGATCCGATCGCGCTGGACGTCGAGGAGCCGATCGCCCAGGGCGAGATCGCCGGTGCCGACCTTGCGGGCCAGCTTCCAGGCCTCAAGTTCCGACTTCCGCCGGACCTTCTCGTCTGGATGGTGCTCGGCCCGGGCGCGGTGGTAAGCCAGCGCCTGGACGACCTCGGCGGCCCGTCGCTCTGCCTCCCCGTCGCGTCCGTCGCGGTGGACCACGATTCGCCGGGCCAGGAACGCGGCCCCCTCGGCGGAAGCGGTCATGCCCATCGGGGTCAGGGCGTAGATGACGATCTCGCCCGGCGACTTGGCGGCCATGGAGGACATGGCCGACGCGGCGGCCGGGAGCGCCCACAGTCCGGAGCGGATCACCAGCGGCGAGGACTGCCCCAGCATCGTCAGCCCGAGGAGCACCAAGGCCAGGACCGCCGTGGCGCCCTCGCCGGCCGCGACCGCACCCACCGCCGTCCCCGACCCGTAGGCGGTCGAGATGTTCGTGTAGGTGCCGAACCCGCCGGCCAGACCCGTGCCGACCATCGGCACGAACGCCAGCCCCAGGACCGTCTTCTGTGCTGGCGTCAGCGGCTTGCCGGCCGCACTCACGGTGCGGCCTTGGCGGTGACGGTGCGGACCGTGAGGGAGGCAGTCAGCTCGACGCGCTCCGCGAACGTGTTCTGGCTCTCCGTCCACGCCCACTCGCCGGCCTGCGCCGACTCGTAGCCCAGAGCGGTCAGGGCGGCCGTCCGTTCGGCAAGCGTGGGGACCGGGCCGGTCCGGCCGAACTCGTGGAACGGCCAGTCCCGTGTGGGGGCGTCGGTGACGACGTACAGCTCCCACTCGCCCATGAACGAGTTGGTCAGGCGCGCGACGTGGCTCATGCCGCACCGCCCGGCAGGTTCACCGCGAGGGCCTGGTTGGTCAGCGCCCGCCGGATGGCGAGCATCTTGCGGCGGGCCCGGCGGATCCGCCGCTGGTCCAGCTCGGACGGCGTGCGGTCCAGGACGCTGATCTCGACGTCGAGGAGGTCGCGCTCCGCCAGGATCAGCGGCAGCTCCCACTCGATCGCCTCAAGCTCCGCGTCCGTCGGCTCCAGGTCGACGGGCAGCGGGGTAACGGGGGTGTGACGTGCAACGATGGGCTTCATTGGGTCGTGCTCCTCTCAGACAGGAACGGGGCCCGAACCGAAGCCCCCGGCGTTGCAGCGCTGGGGGCTTCACTTCGTCAGGCAGATGCGCCGACGGTCCGGGGTGTCAGTCGTCGTCGCCGAACTCGTCGGGGTTGACCTGGCGGTCCAGGTCGTAGTGGAGGCTGTCGGCCGCCTTCGTGATCCACTCACTGAGGTTGGCGACCCGCCGGTACTGCACGAGCCGCAGCTCCTCGGTCAGCACCGGGGCGATCAGCTCGTCCGCGATGCCGGCCAGGGCCCGCAGGATCCGGCCCAGCTCGCCGGCGGACACGATGCCCGGGTTGGGGAGATCCTCCCCGTCACGGATGCTCATGGGTTCTCCCGATCGGAAGGGGTGGAGCGGAAATCCGGCTCCCCTCAGCCCCGCCCGTACACCGCCGAAGCGGCGGACGGACGAAGGAGGCAACCGGCCGCAGCCGCGAGGGCTGCGGAGGTCGAATGCGCGGACCTCTGCCGCGCTGGCCGCCTTACTGAGGAGGCGGCGGCCTCAACTTCACGTCCACTGTTGAGTTCTCAAGGAACAGCAGCTCTCCGACGTGCGCGGTAAGCCTCGAAGGGCCTCCCGTTTGCACGGGACACACCGGACGCCAATAGGCGTTCAAGCAGGTCAGAGGGTGCATAGGCCCCCTTAGCGATTTTCGCCTAGGGGGTCTATGCGCTGACCTGATAGCCAAGGTAGGCACCCACCCCCATGGCCGTCAAGCCCCCCTCGCGGTATGGTTGCTAGACCCCCTAAGCGTGGAGGCTGTAGGTGCACGAAGAGATCCAGCGGGTGGCCCAGGTGGAGCCCCCTGTAGAGCGAGCCAAGGCAGCAATCGCCCTGATGGGCGACTACCAGGGCCGAGTCACGGAGCTGTCCCGCATCCGGCGCGAGGCCATCGAGGAGGCGGCGGCGAGCGGCATGTCTCAGTCTGAGATCGCAGCCCTACTCGGCGTCAGTCGTGGTCGGGTCGGCCAGCTGGCCGCGCAAGGGCCGCCGCCCGAGCGGGCGTTCTTCGGCACCGATCTCATGACCATCTCGCTCGGAGGCAAGTACGAAGCCGGCAAGGAGACTGGGGAAGCGGGCGAGGTCGTCACGCGTGAGGACTTCGGGAACTTCGAGCACCTGCGGAAGCTGCTCAGCACGCTGAAGCTCGACGCGCAGTACGAGGTCATCCCGCCAACAGGGATCGTGAACCTCAACCGCGACAACCACGTCGTGGTCTGCGGTCCGCGCCTGTCGCCGATCATCGCCCAGGTCCTGGAGGGTGACGATCACCTCCGGTTCCAGAAGGACCGGGCTTGGCACCTGGTGGATCTGAAGACCAAGGAAGTCCATCGCTCGCCGATGGACGAAAGCGGCGAGGCCGGAGACGTCGGGTACCTCGCCCGCCTCCCGCGACTGGACGGCAAGGGGACCTTCATCTACATCGCTGGCATCCACGCCATCGGGGCCAACGGGGTGGTTCACTACCTCGAAAACCACCTGGCGGAGCTGTACCGCGAGGTCCGCACCAACCGGTTCTCCACGCTGATTTCGTGCCGCTACGACCCCAAGACGCTTGAGGTCCTGGAGAGCAAGCGCGTCAGCCCGATCTACCGACACGAGGGATGACATGTACGTCAGCGTTGCGACCGAGCCCGGGGGCTCCGCCCCCAACGAGGACTGGGTGGGCGGTACGCCGTCCCTTGCCCTGGTGCTGGATGGTCTCAGCACAGCGGGGCTGGGGACCGGCTGCCGGCATGGCGTGCCCTGGTACGTCGCCCAACTCGGCAGCCAGCTCGTCGCAGCGCTGGCGACAGGCGAGCGGCCGCTGGCGGAGGGGCTGGCGGAGGCGCTCGAACGCGTTGGGCGACTTCACCCCGAGTGCGATCTCCAGAACCCCGGCACTCCGTCCGCGACGGTGGCCATCCTCCGCGAACGGCCGGGCCACTTCGATCACCTCGTGCTCGCGGACTCCCCCATCGTGCTGGAGGGGGCCGACGGGATCACGGTGCTGACGGACCTCCGGGTGGATGAGGTGTGCCAGGACCTGCGTGCCGAGACGGAACAGTTCGCGACGGGCACCCCGGAGCACCGGGCGAGCGTCGCCAGACTCGTCGCCGCGCAGAGGAAGATCCGAAACACCCCGGAGGGCTACTGGGTGGCCGCAGCATCACCGGACGCCGCGTCTCACGCGCTGACGGGAACCGTCGCCGCCGCCGACGTGCGGTCGGCGGCCGTCATGTCGGACGGCGTCTCGCGTCTGGTCACCGAGTACCGGATGGCCACCTGGGAGGGGCTGCTCGCCCAGCTCAGGACGAGTGGACCCGCCGCCCTTATCCGCTCGATTCGCGAGGTGGAAGCGACCGACCCCCACGGCCAGCGCTGGCCCCGGTACAAGGCCGGCGATGACGCGGCCGTCGCCTTCTGCTCCTTCGCCCAAGGCCCGCAGGATGCAGCGCTTCCTGACGGCAGTGCCTGACGGCAACGTCCGGGAACGACGGCAACCGTCCGGGCCCACTGGGTGCAGACAGCTCGCGCCCTCAGACGTCCCAGGTCAGACAGGGGATGAACTCCTAAAGCGGGTGTCGCAGGTTCGAATCCTGCCGGGGGCACAAGGAAGAACGGCCCGGAGCGATCACGCTCCGGGCCGTTTCGTCTGTGCCGCCGCCGTCAGCTCAGACCCCTGCTGCGTTCGCCGATCCGGTCGCCCTGGGGGGTGCCGGCCCGCTTGAGGTCCGCTTTCGTGTGCGCCCCGCCCTTCACCTTGGTGCGGAGGGGGCCCTCGAAGCCGTGGTGGGGGCCGTGGCCCTGCGCGCGCCGCGTGTTCAGCTGGAGCTGTTCCACCGCCTTCGCGACGGCAGCCTGGACGTCCTGCTTCTGCTCTTTGCTCATCCCGTCGTCAACTCCCTCGGGAAGCACTCGACCCCATTACTGGGATCGTATGCAGATATACGGACCTGTGCACCTGGATGGGGTGCAAGCGGGCCCCGTCCGGACCGGATCAGCGCCGGCCCGGAGTGGCCTGGCCTGCGCGGACCAGCTCCTCCGGGCAGGGCGTGCCGCGCGGGAGCTGGTACTTCGCCGCGATCCGGTACTCCCCCGGCGCCGGGGCCAGCAGCTCCGTCCACACGTCCCCCTCGCCGTCGGGGGCCGCCTTGGCCAGGCAGCCGGCGGTGTTCGCGTACTCCTTCGGCGCCCCGGACCGCGCCGCGCCCCGCGCCTTCGAGGCCGGGGTCTCCTGCGGGGGCTCCACGGCCTTCCCCGAACCGTCCACCAGGCCGAGCCACGGCGAGTGCGGGATCCGCACCAGCACCCGGCCGGGCGCCCGGACGTCGAGGACCAGCTGGTCCGCGCCCGCCCGGACCACCCCCGCCGGCCCGGTCACCAGGCTCGTCGGATCGTCCACCTGGAACAGCCGCCAGTTCTCGTCGCCCCAGATCTGCCGCAGGTACGGCAGCCCCCCGCGCAGCAGCTCGGCCTCGGCCTCGCCGCCCGAGTCCGGCTTGTCCGCGGGCAGCACCACGTAGTGCACGGCCCAGCGCTCCAGCCAGGCCCGGTAGCTCTCGGCGCTGAGGGTGTCGTCGTAGAAGAGCGGGTTGCGCTCCAGGTCGGCCTGGCGGTTCCAGCCGCGCGCGAGGTTCACGTACGCGGGGAAGGCCGAGGACTCCCGGTGGCTGCTGGCGGGGACCACCTCCACCCGGCCCCGGTCGGCGCCGGCCTTCTGCAGCTGGTCGACCAGGGGGGCCAGCTCGCGGTTCCAGGCGGCCACCGGGGTGGTGCGGACGATGTCGGTGATGCTGTTGGTGGTGATCCAGGCGGTCAGGCCCACGAAGGCCAGCAGCAGGGCGTACCAGCGCCGGGTGCGCGGGGCCTCGTACGGGAGGGCCGCGAGCAGGACCGCCCCGCCGAAGAGCATGACCAGGCGGGTGGCGTTCGAGCCGATCTGGGAGTCGACCACCCAGGTCAGGAACACCCCGAGGGCGTAGACGACGGCGGCGATCCGGACGGTCTTCCACCGCTTGGGCACGAGGAAGGCGATGGCCAGCCCGAAGACGAACGGCAGCCAGGCCGAGCCGATCTTCATCGGCTGGGTCCCGGAGAAGGGGAACAGCCAGGCCGACAGCCCCACCACGGCCACCGGGGCCAGCCCCAGCGCGTACGCGCCCGGGCGCCGCCCGCTCAGGAACAGGGCGGCCGCGACCACCCCGAGGAACAGCCCCGCGACGGGGCTCGCGGCCGTGGCCAGCCCGGCCAGCGGCGCGGCGACGGCGGCCTTGGCCCAGCGCCTCCGGGCCCACTTGCGCGGCCAGCAGAAGACGGCGGCGACGGCCCCGAGGGCGAAGAGGGTCCCGAGCCCGAAGGTGACGCGGCCCGAGAGGGCGTTGCAGAACAGCCCGTAGACCCCGGCCAGCGCCGGCCACAGGGGGCGCCGGACGGCGCCCCGGCAGCGGGTGAGGATCAGGGCGAGGAGACCCGCCGAGCAGGTCCCGGCGATCATCATCGTGGTCCGGACGCCGAGCACGTGCATGACGTACGGGGACACGACGCTGTACGAGACCGGGTGCATCCCCCCGTACCAGGCGAGGTTGTACGCCGTGTCCGGGTGCCGGCCGACGAACTCCGCCCACGCGTCCTGGGCCGCGAGGTCCCCGCCGCTGTTGGCGAAGCAGAAGAACCAGACGACGTGCAGGACCGCCGCCGCCGCGGTGGCGATCGCCACCGGGTGGCGGTGCGCCCGGGCGAGGGGGCCGTCCGCCGGCCGTCCGGCGGAGGACGGCCGTCTCTGTCCGGGCACCCGGCTCCCCGGCTTGTTCTGCTCAGCTGTGGTCACGACCGACGCCTTCTTCCCGACACCTCTTCCCGACACGACACGCGAGTCCCGTCCCGGCTCCCTGAACGCGCCGCGGCGCCCCGGGGTTGCCCGGGGCGCCGCGGCCCTGCGGCCCTGCGGCCCGTATCAGCCGATACGGGTCAGCTTGCTGCCGACGCCCGGCGCGGCCAGCTCCGACTGGAGCGCGACCGGCACCTTCACCTGGCTGGCCCCGTCGCCGACGGTCAGCATGCCGACCGCCGTGCCGGCCTTCGCCGTCTCGGGGATCTTCGTGCCGCCGTCGCCGAGCTTGATGTCCACGGTCAGCGAGGACCAGCCGACCGCCTGGACGTCGGCGGTGGCGATGACCTTGGTCCGGCCGCCGACGCCGTCGTCCACGTACCCGACGACGTCACCCTTCTTGACGACCGGCGCGCCCACCAGGGACTTCTGGGTGGCGACCAGCAGGTTCCGGCTCGCGGCGATCACCGTGTCGATGATCGACGGCTTGTGCTGGCCGAGGACCGCGCCGACGATCAGCTGGTTGGTGTCGCCGACCTTCTTGTAGGCGGCGAAGAGGAGGTTGCCGCCGGCCTTGGTCGTCGTACCGGTCTTGATGCCGAGGGACTCGTTGTACGGGACCAGGCGGTTCCAGTTCGGCCAGTTCTTGCCGGTCTGGTCGGTCCAGCTGGGCTTGCGGGTGATGTCCACCAGCGCGTCCAGCTCGACGATCTTGAGGCCGAGCTTGACCTGGTCCTCGGCGGTGCTGACGGTGGTCGCGTCCAGGCCCGAGGGGTCGGTGTAGGTCGTGTTCGTCATGCCGAGCTGCTTGGCGGTGTCGTTCATCTTCTTGACGAACGCCTCCTGGGAGCCGGAGTCCCAGCGGGCCAGCAGCCGCGCGATGTTGTTCGCCGACGGGATCATGAGGGCGGCGATCGCGTCGTACTCGGAGATCTTCTCGCCCTCCTTGACCGTGTTGAGGGTGGACTCGTTGTCGGACTTGTCCTTCTGGCCCTCGGTCTCGGCGGTCTTGTCGACGTCGATCATCGCGCCCTTCTCCCCCTTCTTGAAGGGGTGGTCGCGCATGATGATGTACGCCGTCATCGACTTGGTGACACTGGCGATCGGCACGGGCTTCTGCTCGCCGGACGAGCCGATCGTGCCGAGGCCGGCGGCGGCCATCGAGGCCTGGCCCTCGGTGGGCCAGGGCAGGTCGGGCGCCCCGCCGGGGAAGGTGTACTGGGACTTCGCGGTCAGCACGAGCTTGGGCGCGGGCAGCGGGCGGACCAGCTGCACGACGGCCAGGACGACCACCAGCAGCAGCACGATCGGCGCGTAGATCTTGACGCGCCGTACGACCGTCCGCATCGGGCTGGGCGGCGGGGGCGGGTTGTTGGTGAGGTCCGCCAGCATGTCGAGCGGCGGCCTGGGCGGCAGCGGCTGCTGCGTGGTGCGCTCGCTGGGGTCCAGCCGCCGCACCGTGGGGGCGGTCGCCGGGTCGGGCTTGGGGGCGGCCGGGGCCGGGGCGGGCCCGCCCTCACCGCGCAGCGGTACGAACGTGCTGACCCGCGCCTCGGGGGCCGGAGCCGCCTTCTGCCCGGGTGCGGGCGCGGCGGCGGGCTTCCCGGCGGCGTCCGGCTTCCCGGACGCGTCCGTCCCGGGGGCGCCCGGCTTCCCCGGGGCGCCCGGCTTCCCGGGGGTGCCCGCCGGGGCGGAACCCGGCTTCACGGCACGGAAGACGGCCGTGCGCTCGTCGGACTCGGCGGCCGGCTTCGCGGCACGCGGGTCCTGCGCGGCGGGCTTGCCGGGCTCGGCGGGCTTCCCCGGCTCGGCGGGCTTGCCGGGCGCGGCGGGCTTGCCGGGCTCGGCCGGAGCGGCCTTGCCGCCGTCCGCCGGACGGGTACCCGGCTTGACCGTGCGGAAGACGGCCGTGCGCTTGTCCGACTCGGCCGCGGGCGCGGAGGAACCGGCCGGCTCCTCCTTCTTGCCGGCGTCGGCCGGGGCGGAACCCGGCTTCACGGCACGGAAGACGGCCGTCCGCTCGGAGTCCTCGGACGGCTCGGCGGGAGCCTTCTCACCCGCCTCCCCGGCCTTCCCGGGCTTCCCCGCCTCCGCGGCGTCCGGCGCCGGCTTCGCGGCACGCGGGTCCTGCGCAGCGGGCTTCCCCGGTCCGGAAGGAACCGCCCCGCCCTCGCCCGCGGCGGAGCCGGGCCTGACGGTACGGAAGACCGCCGTGCGCTCGGATCCGGCGGAAGCGGAACCGGAACCCGGCTTGGCGCCCGCCGGGCGGTCCTCGCCGGAGTCCGCCGGAGCGGAGCCGGGCCTGACGGTACGGAAGACCGCCGTGCGCTCGGATCCGGCGGACGGCTTACCGGCGTCCGCGGACGCGGGCCGGTCCTCGTTGGAGGCACCCTGGGCGCCACCGGAAGCGGAGTCCCGCCCGCCGGTCGGCTCCGGGCGGGCGTCCGCGTCCCGCGGGGCGGGGTCGGAGGTCACCACGCCGAAGGCAGTGGTTCGCACGTCCCCTGCGGGCTTCTTGCCGGATCCGGCGGAAGCGGAACCGAAACCCGGCTTGGCGCCCGCCGGGCGGTCCTCGCCGGAGTCCGCCGGAGCGGAGCCGGGCCTGACGGTACGGAAGACCGCCGTGCGCTCGGATCCGGCGGCGTCCCGCCCGGACGGCTTCCGGTCCGCGGCCTCGGGGGCGGAGTCCTCCGCGGTCTCCTCGGAATCCTCGGAAGCGGAATCCTCGGAAGCGGAACCCTGGCGGACCACCGCGGCCTTCGCCGGCGAGGGTTCGCCGTCCACCCGCGCGTCGACGCCGCCGTCCGCGGCCGCGCTGTCGTCCGCGTCCGCGTCCGAGGCGCCGGCGGCGGCCGCCCGGGCCGCCACGGCGTCCTTCACCGGGACGCGCGGCTGGAACAGCGAGACCCTCGGGTCCTGTTCCCCGGCCTCTGAGGACTTCGCCGCCCCCGACGCTCCTTCACTTACCGACTTGTCGGGGGACTCGCCCGCCACCGTTCCTCCTCGATCGCCGTCCGGTCACTGCCCGAACCGTCTAACAGTGTCCCGTCTCGGGGGCCTCGCCCACGTGCTAGACGAGAACGACATAGCTACTGGTTCCCCCACAAAGCGTCCAGGCGCTCTCGACAGATGAATGTGAGAGGCGTCACCCTGTCACTCATCCACGCGGGGAGGCATGGATGGGCAGGAGCCGCAGAACAATTCCAGAGGAGCTTTTGCTGCTCGCCCTGGACCCGGCCACGGGTACCACGGCGCAGCCGCAGTCGCTCGACCTCGGCCTGGCCGGGGCACAGCTAGTGGAGCTGGCTCTGGCAGGACGGATAGCCCCTGACGGGGATCGTATCGCCGTGGTGATGCCACGGCCGACAGGAGATCCGACTCTGGACTCCGCACTGGAGCTGTTGCGCAGGCGCGGCAGCCCGGTACGGGCGGTCCACTGGATCGGCGGACCCCGGCTGGGGCTCCGCCAGATCTACCTCGCGCACCTGGAGCGCTGCGGCATGGTGCATGCCGTCGCGGGACAGATGTGCGGGGTGTTGCCGACGACTCGCTACCAGGCGACCGACACGGCGATCAGCCGGGAGATCCGTGCCCGGCTCGACAGTGCGATCCGCACCGGTGTACCGCCGGACCCGCGGACCGCGGCGCTCGCCGCACTGGCCCACGCGGTCGGACTCGGCAAGCACCTGTACCCCGGCAACGAGGGGCGGTCGTCCAGGTCCCGGCTGCGGGACCTGATCCGGCACGACCCCATGGGCGGTCTGGTGGCGCACGCCGTCATGGACGTCCAGAACGGCGTGGCCGCACAGCCGCGCCGCGACCGCGCTCCGGCTCCGCAGCCGGCCGCCCGGGCCACGGCGGGCGGCGTGCCGCTCCAGCCGCGCCGGACGGGTGCGATGGCCCGGGCGGCCGCGCACTGAGCGCACGGCACGTACGACACGCACGACACGCACGACATGTACGACACGCACGGCACGTACGACCCGAAGGGCCGTGAGACCCGGAGGGCGCAGAACCCGCTACACCCCTTGGTCCACCAGCGGGACACCGATCCACCTCCGCAGCCGGCCGTCCCCCCAGAGACCCGGTGCGCGAGCCGCGGACACGCGGGGTGGCGGGGCCGATACGTCGGCCCCGCCACCCCGCGTGGCTGCTTTCCGGGCCGTTCCCCAGCGCCGTCGCACCCTTCGGTGGCAGTCTGCTGAACATCAGACACGCAGAGAGACAGCTACTGAAGAAGGCGGAGGTGCCGATCCCGTGGCGTCCAATGTCAATCCCACCGTCCGACGCCGCCGACTGGGCATGGAGTTGCGCAAGCTGCGCGAGGACAAGGGCATGACGGCCGAGCAGGTCGCCGAGCGCCTCCTCGTCTCCCAGTCGAAGATCAGCCGTCTGGAGAACGGCCGCCGCTCCATCAGCCAGCGCGACGTCCGCGACCTGTGCGAGGTGTACGAGGTGGAGGACCCCCGGCTGGTGGACTCGCTCATGCAGATGGCCAAGGACTCCCGCCAGCAGGGCTGGTGGCACGCCTTCGGCGACATCCCGTACAGCGTCTACATCGGCCTGGAGACGGACGCGGCCAGCCTGCGCACCTACGAGCCGCAGATGGTCCCGGGGCTGCTCCAGACCCCCGAGTACGCCCAGGCCCTGATCCGCGGCGCGCTGCCGGAGACGGCGCCCGCCGACGTGGAGAAGCGCGTCCAGGTCCGGATGCACCGGCAGAAGCGGCTGTCCGAGACGGAGAACAACAATCCGGAGGTCGGGCCGCTGCGCCTGTGGGCGGTCATCGACGAGGCGGTGCTGCGCCGGCACGTGGGCGATCCCCAGTTGATGATCCGGCAGTTGCAGTTCCTGATAGAGCAGTCGCAGCAGCCGTACATCACCGTGCAGGTGATGCCGTTCTCGATGGGCGCCCATCCGGGAGTGAACGGGCAGTACGCGATTCTGGAATTCCCGGACGCCTCGGACTCGACGGTGGTCTACATCGAGGGCGTCACGAGCGATTTGTACCTGGAGAAGGCGAACGACGTCCAGAAATACAGCGTGATGTACGAGCACTTGCGCGCGCAGGCCCTCAATGTGGAACAGACCCGGGAGTTCATCTCCGGGATCATCGACCACTACGCGGCCCTGACGAAGTAGCCGGAGGCGTCCCGCGGGTAGCCGGAAGTAGTCGGGCATGTGCGGGAAGTAGGGAGGTGGCGGGGGGTCCGGCACGGTACACCGTCGGTCCCCGGCCACAGAAGGCCTGAATGGAATATGCCACCCGGTCGAGTGAATGTCTCCTTCCCCTCTCGGAAGGTGCCGGTAGCGTCGATCACGTCGGCCCGGGGAATTGGTGCCGGCGTTCAGCCGGGAACTCCCGGAACCACTCTCTGAACCGGAGAAGAACCATGGGCATTCGTCAGGGCGGCACCGAGAACTGGACCAAGTCCTCCTACTCCGGCGGAAACGGCGCCTGCGTCGAGGTCAAGTCCCCCGTCACCGAGGCGATCGCGGTCCGCGACTCCAAGGTGCAGGACGGTCCCTCGATCACCTTCGCCCCCGGCTCCTGGACCTCCTTCGTGACCGGCGTCGCCGAGGGCGGGCTGGGGCACCTCGTCTGAACCCCGCACCACGCAACACCCACTGGAGCCCTCTCGACCGGCCCGCCGTCCTGGCCGAGGGGGCTCGGCCATGTCCGCGTGCGGACGGCCGGCCCCCTCTGCGCCCGGGGTCAGCGCAGCCGGTCCACGTACCGGTCGGTCCCCGGCACCGTCGGGATGAACGGCGCCACCAGCTCCACCCGCCCCGTCCCCGCCTCCGCGACCTCCGCGTCCAGCCCCTGGAAGCGGTCCCAGCAGGTGCGCGGGTCGGCCTCCAGGAACCACAGCAGCGTGAGGCGGGTGTCCACCCCCTCGACCTGCTTGACGTAGGTCATCCGGTCCCCGGGCAGCGGCGTCGGCCGGAAGACGGTCACCATCGCCGCCGGCGAGCCGTGCAGCCGGCGCGGCAGGGCCCGGGAGCGCAGCCACTCCAGCAGTTCCGCACGCCGCTCGGGACCCTCGGCGTCGACGACCTGGAGGACGAGCCCGGCGTACGGGTGGTCCAGGGCGTGGAAGTCGCGGGGGCCGGCGGCGCCGTCGCGGTAGACGGTGGCCTCGTGGTCCTGGAAGGCCGTGAAGACGTGCGTACGGTCCCGGTAGACCCTCCCGTCGCGGTTGAGCCGCTTGTTGATGCCGACGGTCCACTTCATGTGCTCGTCGTAGCGGCCCTCGGTCACCCAGTACGTCGACAGGTAGCAGCCGGCCGTGACCGGCTGGGCCACCGCCGACTTCTCCGGGTAGCGCAGCTCCTGGAGGTCGCGGGTGGCCACCCAGCGGCGGCCCGCGAACATCCAGGGCATGGCCATCGCGCCCGCGTAGTAGTGGTCGTCCTCGTACCAGCGGTTGTAGGCGTGTTCGTGGCCCGGATGCGGTTCGACCATGGTGATCAGCGCGTGGCCGGGGCGGACCCCGTACGGGCCGACGGCCGCGAGCTCGGCGTAGTCCCCGGCCCGGGTGTCCTCTGGTTCCCGCTCTCGTCTGCTCGTCATGGCACCGGTGTAGCTGATACACCGTCAGTTCGCGAGGGGGCGGGCGCCGTTCACTCCTCGAATTGGTAGGTGCCGTCTGCATCTTTGCTGGCTAGGCTGCGGTCACCCGCCATCCGAAGGAGCCCCCATGCCCCTCGAAAGCCGCGACGCCGCCGCCCTGCCCGGCTTCGCCTCCCGCGCCGCCACCGTGGGCGGTTCGCCCGTACGGGAGATCCTGGCGCTCACCGAACGGCCCGGGGTGATCTCCTTCGCCGGCGGCCTGCCGGCCCCCGAGCTCTTCGACACCGCCGGACTGCGCGCCGCCTACGACAGCGCCCTCGCCGGAGCCGGAGCCGCCTCCCGCGCGCTCCAGTACTCCACCACCGAGGGCGCCCCCGAGCTCCGCGCGGCCGTCGCGGCCCGCGCGGGCCGTCGCGGACTGCCCACCACCGCGGACGACGTGCTCGTCACCACCGGCTCCCAGCAGGCGCTGACCCTGGTCACGACCACCCTCGTGGAGCCCGGCGACACCGTCCTCGTCGAGAACCCCACCTACCTGGCGGCCCTCCAGTGCTTCGGGATGGCCGGGGCCCGCGTCATACCCGTCCCCTGCGACGAACAGGGCCTGCTCCCCGACGCCCTGGCCGAGATCACCGCCCGGGAACGCCCCAAGCTGCTCTACACCGTCCCCACCTTCCAGAACCCGACCGGGCGCACCCTGCCCGGTGAGCGCCGGGCGGAGGTGGCGCGGACCGCGGCCCGCCTCGGGCTGTGGCTGGTGGAGGACGATCCGTACGGGGACCTGCGCTACGAGGGCGACCACGAGCCCTGGCTCGCCGCCCACCCGGGCGCGGAGGACCGCACCGCCCTGATCGGCAGCTTCTCCAAGATCATGGCCCCGGGGCTGCGGCTGGGCTGGCTGCGCGCCCCGGCCGCCCTGCGCCGGGCGGCGGTGGTCGCCAAGCAGGCGGCCGACCTGCACACCTCGACGGTGGACCAGCTGGCCGCCGCCCACTACCTCCGCGCCCACGACCTCGACGCCCACGTCGCCCGGGTCCGCGAGGCCTACCGGGCCCGGCGCGACGCCCTCCTGGCGGGCCTGGCCGGGGCGCTCCCGGAGGGCTCGGAGTGGAACCGCCCGCAGGGCGGCATGTTCGTCTGGGCCCGGCTCCCGGAGGGGTACGACGCGACGGCCCTGCTGAAGTCGGCCGTCGCGCACGACGTGGCGTACGTGCCCGGTGCCCCCTTCTTCACCGGCACCCCGGACCCGCGCGCCCTGCGGCTGTCGTTCACCACGCACACCCCGGACGAGATCGCCGAGGGGCTGGACCGGCTGCGCCGGGCGCTGGGGTAGGGGCGGTTCACTCGCCGGCGGGGCAGGCGCGCGTTCCGGAGGGGAGGCGGCCTCCGGTCAGGAAGTCGTCGACGTACGCCCGGACGCAGGCCGAGGAGGGGTAGCCGGTGTGCCCGTCGCCCTTGTGGTCGACGACCACGGCCGAGCCGAGGCGGCGGGCCGTCTCCTCCGTCCACTCGTACGGCGTGGCCGGGTCGCCCCGTGTGCCGACGAGCAGCATGCGCGGGGCTCCGGGGTGGTCGATGCGACGGATGAAGTCGGTGCCGGCGGGACGCCCGTAGCAGGACAGGAGGGTCATCAGCTGGCGCGGGCCGAAGACCGGCGAGGCCTCGCGGAACTCCGCGCGCAGGTCGCCGATCCGCTGGGCGATCGCCGCCGCGGTGGCCCCGTCGTCGCTGCGGTCGGGGTCGTCGGCGCAGTTCACCGCGGTGAGGGCGGCCGTCGCGTTGTCGGCGGGCACCGTGGAGGGGGCGCTCGCGGGGTCCGGTCCGGCGGGTGCGAGGAGCTGTTCGAGGCCGCCGGGGTCCGCCCGGCGCTCCGCCCGGTCGAGGGCGTCGGCGAGGTCGGGCCAGAGGGTGGTGGAGTAGAGGGCGGCGCCGATGGCGAGGACCGCGTCGTCGCCGCTGAAGGGGGTGCCGCCGGTCCCGGCCATCGGGCGCTGGTCGAGGCGGGCGACGAGGGCGGCGACCTCCTCCCTGGCGGTCCGGGTGTTGGTGCCGTAGACGCAGCCGGCGCGGTGGGCGCACCAGGCCAGGAAGCCGTCCAGGGCACGCTGCTGGCCGCGCGCCGAGGCGAGGGCCTGCTCGGTGAAGGGCTCGGTGAGGGTGTCGACCCCGTCGAGGACCATCCGGCCGGTGTGCTGCGGGAACAGGGCGGCGTAGACGGCCCCGAGCCGGGTGCCGTAGGAGAACCCGAGGTAGTCCAGCTTCTTCTCGCCGAGGGCCCGGCGGATGGCGTCCAGGTCCCGGGCGACGTGGACGGTGCCGATGTACGGGAGGACCCGCCCGGAGTGCCGCTCGCAGCGGCGGACGTGGGCGCGCAGCGCGGCCAGCTGGGCGGCGGCGTCGCCGGCCGCCGCGCCGGAACCGGCCGGCCGGGGGCCGCAGGAGACGGGTTCGCTGAGGCCGACGCCGCGGGGGTCGAAGGCGACGAGGTCGTAGCGCTTGCCGAGTTCCGCGAAGAGGACGGGGTCGGCGGCGAGGGAGGCGATGCCGGGGGCGCCGGGGCCCCCGTAGTTCAGCAGGAGGGAGCCGAGGCGGCCGTGCCCGCGGGCGTCGGCCGGGATCTTGGCGAGGGCCACCCGGGTGGTGCCCTTGGCGGGGTCCTCGTGGTCGAGGGGGACGGTCAGGGTCGCGCACCGCATCCCGGCGGGCACGGGCTTGCGGGGGCAGTCCCCCCACCGTATGCGCGGGGCGGGAGCCGGGTCCTCCCCGGCCGGGGCGGTCGGGGCGGAATCCGTGCCCCGGCCGGGCGCGGGGGCGGCGCCGTCGGCGGGGGCGGCCGTGAGGGCGGCGGCCGCGAGCACGGCTGCGCAGGCGGCGCGGACGCGGGGACGGTGGTGGGCGCGGGGCACGGGACCCTCCTCGGGCGGCCCCCCGAACCGGTCAGCCCACGATAAGCGGCCCGCGGCGCACCCGCCCGCCGGGCGGGCACGCCGCTGCGCGGAGCCGCTCCCCGCCCCTCGGCCCGCCCCTCCCCCGGCTACCGCTGGGAGTGCCTCCGGGGGCTCCGCCCGGTCGCGCTTCCGCGCGCCGCGCGACCCGTGCGCTCAGACTCCGCGCGGGGCCCGGTACAACTCCTCGATCTCCTGCGCGTGGTCCCGTGCGACGGCGGCCCGCCTGAGCTTCATGGAGGGGGTGAGGTGCCCGCGGTCCTCGGTGAACTCCCCGGGCAGGACGGCGAAGCGGCGGATGGACTCGGCCCGCGAGACCAGCTTGTTCGCCTCGTCGACCGCCCGCTGGAGCTCGGCCAGCAGCTCCGGGTCCGTGACCAGCTCGCGGAGCGGGACGCCCTGTCTCTTGTGCATCTGCCGCCAGTGCGCCAGTCCGTCCGGCTCCAGGGTGATCAGGGCGGCGATGTAGGGCCGGTCGTCGCCGATCACCATGCACTGGCCGACCAGCGGGTGGGCGCGCAGCCAGTCCTCCAGGGGTGCGGGGGCGACGTTCTTGCCGCCGGAGGTGATGATCAGGTCCTTCTTGCGGCCGGTGATGGTGAGGTAGCCGTCGGCGTCGAGCTCGCCGATGTCCCCGGTGGCCAGCCAGCCGCCGGGCGGCTGCGCGGAGACGTTCCAGTACCCGGCGAAGACGTGCCCGCCGCGCAGCAGCACCTCCCCGTCGTCGGCGATGCGCACCGCCGTGCCGGGCAGCGGCCAGCCGACCGTGCCGAGGCGGGGCCTCAGCGGAGGGGTGACCGTCGCGGCGGCGGTCGTCTCGGTGAGCCCGTAGCCCTCGAAGACCTCGATGCCCGCGCCCGTGTAGAAGGCGGCGAGGCGCCGGCCGAGGGGGGAGCCGCCGCTGAGGACGTAGCGGACGCGGCCGCCGAGCGCGGTGCGGATGCGCCGGTAGACGAGCGGGTCGTACAGGGCGTGGGCGGCTCGCAGCGCGAGTCCGGGCCGTACGCCCTCGGGTGTCTCCCCGATGCGCCGGGCGATCCCGGCGGCCCGGTCGAAGGAGGAGGCGCGGCCCATCCGCTCGGCGGTGGCGCGGGCGGTGTTGTAGACCTTCTCCAGGACGTAGGGGATGGCGAGCAGGAAGGTGGGCCGGAAGCCGGCGAGGTCGGCGAGGAGGTCCTCGGTGGCGATGCTCGGCGCGTGGCCGAGCCTGACCCGGGCGCGCATGCAGCCGACGGCGACCATCCGCCCGAAGACGTGCGACAGCGGGAGGAAGAGCAGGGTGGAGGCGGGGTCCTCGCTGACGGACCGGAAGACCGGGTGCAGCAGCTCCACCGCGTTGTCGACCTCGGCGAAGAAGTTGCCGTGGGTCAGTACGCAGCCCTTGGGCCGGCCGGTGGTGCCGGAGGTGTAGACGAGGGTGGCGTAGGACTCGGGCGTACGGGCGGCCCGGCGGGCCTGCACGATCGCGTCGGGGAGGTGCTCCCCGGCCTTGACCAGGCGGGCGATGGCCCCGGTGTCGAACTCCCACAGGTGCGCGAGGCCGGGGAGGTGGGCGCGCTCGGCGCTGATGAGCCGGGCCTGGACGGTGTCCTCGACGGCGCAGGCGACGGCGCCGGAGTCGTGGATGATCCAGCGGGCCTGGAGGGCGGAGGAGGTGGGGTAGATGGGGACGGTGACCAGCCCGGCGGCCCAGCCCGCGAAGTCCAGCAGGGTCCACTCGTAGGTGGTCCGGGCCATGATCGCGAGCCGGTCGCCCTCCGCGAGGCCCTCGGCGATGAGCCCCTTGGCGACGGCGAGCACCTCGGCGGCGAACTCGGCGGCGGTGACGTCCCGCCAGGTGCCGTCGCGTTCCTTGCGGGCGAGCACGGGCTCGCCGGGTGCCTCGCGGGCGTTGAGGAAGGGCAGGTCCCCGAGCGACCCGCCGGCCGGCGCCCCGGCGAGTGCGGGCACCGCCACCTCGCGCACCACCCCGGCGACGATCGTCTTGACGGGTTCGACCAGCTTCGGCTCGGCAGCGTCCACGGCTCGTTCTCCTCGGTCGATCGCGGGTTACCGCCGGTAATCTACGCACGCGCCTCCCCCGGGGAACACCCCCCGGACCGGCCCTCCTCCACAGCTCCACACCCCGCGAACGATCTCCACCCCTGGTCCGCACACCTGCGGGACGGGCCCGGCGGCCCGGAACGGCTGCGTCGGCGAGGGCGGAGGGGGAAGAATCCGTGAAGTCCGCCAGGGCACCGCCACCTTGAGGAGCAGCCGGTGTCGCCACAGGAGATCCAGTTAACGCTCACCCCCGCGCAGGCCGCCGGCGGCACGACCGTCGACGTCCCGCTCCCCTCCGGAACCGCGCGGCTGCGGATACCTCCGACCCGGAGCGGCGACCTCGTACGGGCCCGCGTCGGCGACCAGGAGGTACTGCTGCGCATACGGGTGTCCGGCCCCGGGGCGCCGGACCCCTCCGGGTTCACGACGCCGGGCCCGTTCGGCCCCGTGTACGTCCCCCAGCCCGCGCCCGGGAAGAAGTCCGGCCCCCTCGGCTGCCTGCTGGCGCTCGGCGTCGGCGCGGCCCTGATCATCGGCATCGCCGTGGCGAGCGGCAGCGAGGACGACCACCGCCCCGCCGGCGGAGCCACGCCCTCGTCCTCGTCCTCGTCCTCGTACACGCCGTACAGCCCGCCGGCCCCGACCGACCGTCCGACGACCGGTCCCGCCACCGCACCGGCGTACGAGACCCCCACCCCCTCGCCGACCACCGAGGCCCCCCGCCCCTTCGACGAGGGGACCTGTCTCAACGGGCAGCTGCCGGACTCGACGACGGCCACGCGCGTCACCGGCGTCCACGAGGTCCCCTGCTCCGCCGACGACGCGCACTACCGGGTCGTCCAACGCTTCCCCGGCACCTCGGACATGAGCCGCTGCGACCAGAACCCCGCCACGGAGTACGGCTTCTCGTACCGCTACACCCTGGGCGGCAGCGTCATCAACGAGTACGTGTACTGCCTGGTCGGCCTGGGCTCGTACGCCCGCGGCTAACCCCTCTTCGCGGGGAGCGAGTTCAGCAGGGCGGCGCCGCGGGCGGCGTCGTCCACGCTCACCGCGAAGTCCCGCCCCTTCGCCCGTACGACCAGGCATTCGCCGCCCCGCAGCATCACCGTCGTGCCGAGCCCGCTGACCCGGTAGCCCCAGCCGCCGGCCCGGGCCGGCGTGCGCTCCTCCACGCGGGCCGACTCGATGTCCTCGGCGGCCCACCGCCGCACCGGGTACCCGAGCGGGCCGAAGGCCACCTCCAGCCCGCGCTGCGTCACCCGCGCCCGGACGGAGGAGCAGACCAGGACCGCCAGGGCGGCGAACGCCAGGGTCGCGGCCGTCGGCCACGACCCGTCGAACAGCCCCGCCAGCCCGGCGAGCAGGCCGCCCAGCGCGCCCAGCCCGAGGAGGCCCGCCAGCAGCTGCAGCCAGGGATTGGCGGCGCTCGACAGCCAGACGAGCCGCTCGCCGCTCGGGATCTCCATCCGCGGCCCCTCCGCGGCCGCGGGCTCCACGGCCGGGGACCGGCGCCCCAGCGCGGCCCCGCCGACGCCGGCCGACGCCGCGACCGCGACCACCACCGCCACGCCCCACCCCGTCACGGACCCGGCCTGCCGCCAGTCGGGGGCGTCCAGGTTGGCCCGTACGATCGACGCCTGCGTCCCCGCGAGTAGCACCCCGGCGGAGGCCAGGGTCGCCAGGGCCCACCCGCGCTGGGGCCCGCGCCGGGCCCCGAGCGCCACGGCGGCCACCACGACCACCCACACCAGCGCCGGGAACAGCACCGCCGCCCACAGCCCCATCGACCCGTCGGGCGCCCCGGAGCCGCTCCAGTGGGTGGCCACCGGGTCGGGCAGCCGCCCGCCCGCGGCCGTCGGCAGCCCCACCACCAGGGCCAGCACCCCGGCCCCCCACCCGACGACCCCCCACACCCCGCGGTTCCTCACGACATCCCCCTGATCATCTCGATGAGCTCGGCCCTGCCGTAGCCCAGCCGCGCCCCGTCGGCCACCAGGGCGCGCACGCGTTCCAGCAGCTCCGAGCGCCCGTCCGCCCCGCCGGCCACGGTCACCCCGCGGCCGCGCCGGAACTCCAGCAGCCCCTCGTCGCGCAGGGCCCGCAGGGCGCGCAGCACGGTGTTGGCGTTGACCCCCAGCGCCTGCGCGAGGTCGCGCGCGGGCGGGATCCGGTCGCCGGGGGCGCATTCGCCCTCGGCGATGGCACGGCGGACCGCACCGGCCACCTGCTCGTGCAGGGGGCGGGTGTCGGCGGTGTTCAGCCTCAGCAACATGGTGCCAATGACGCTAGCACCATTGCTTCGACGGGGCCACCGTCCCGGGGAGCCGCGGCGCGAACCCCGGGAGCGTGGCGACGGGGCGCGTCCGCCACCCGCTGACGGACCCGTGTTGCAGAATGGCCCCGGCCGCGGGGGCGGTCGGAGCGGTCCGGGGCGGCAGGGGGTGGCGATGCGGACGGGAGAGGAACTGGCCGGGCGGTACCGGCTCGACGTCCCGCTCGGGCAGGGCGGGGTCGGCGAGGTGTGGCGGGCCCATGACACCGAACTCGGGCGGGCCGTCGCGGTGAAGGTGCTGCTGGAGTTCGACGCCGACGAGGAACTGCTGGGCCGCTTCCGGCGGGAGGCGGAGATCGGGGCACGGCTCCAGCACCCCGGGATCACCGTCGTCCACGACACGGGGCGGCACGGCAAACGGCTGTTCATCGTGATGGAGCTGCTGGAGGGCCAGGACCTCGCCCAGCGCCTGGCCGCGCGCCCCGGCCGCGGGCTGCCGCTGCCGGAGGTGCTCGACCTCGGGCTCCAGGCGGCCGAGGCCCTGGGCGCGGCGCACGCGCAGAAGGTGGTCCACCGCGACCTGAAGCCCGCCAACCTCTTCCTGCTGACCGACGGCCGCCTGAAGATCTGCGACTTCGGCATCGCCCGCACCGCCGATGCCACGGCAACCCTCACCGCCACCGGCCGGGTCTTCGGCACGCCCGCCTACATGGCGCCCGAGCAGTGGCGCGGCGAACAGGCCGACCCGGCCTGCGACATGTACGCGCTCGGCGGCGTGCTGCACGCGCTGCTGACCGGCGCGCCGCCGTTCCCGGTCACCGAGACCCCGTGGGTGCTGATGCGGCGCCACCTGGACGAGAGCCCGCCCGCGCCGGACACCGTACGGGCGGACGTCCCGGGCCCCCTGTCCGCGCTGGTCGCCGACCTGCTGGCCAAGGAGCCGCAGGCGCGGCCGGACGCCACCGCCGCCGCCGCGCGGCTGCGCGCCCTGCTGGATCCCGACGCGCCCGTCGCACCGCCCCGGATCCCGCCCCAGCCCCGGCCCGCCCGGCCGGCGGCCCCCGGGCCGGCGCGGCGCACCGTCCTGCTCGGGGGCCTGGCCGCCGCGGCCGGGGTGGCCGGCGGGACCTACGCGGTGCTGCGGACGTACGGCGGGAGCGGCGGTCCGTCCGCCGGCCGGCCGGGGACCGTCATCACCCACCACACCGACGCCGTCGGGTCGGTGGCGTTCAGCCCGGACGGCAGGCTCCTGGCGAGCGGGAGCAGCGACCGCACGGCCCGGCTGTGGGACCTCGCCGCCGGCTCCGGCTCCTCCCCGTCCCCCGCCCGCGCGGCGACCGTGACGTGCGTGGCGTTCAGCCCCGACGGCAAGGTCCTCGCGAGCGCGGGCCTGGACCGCTCGATCGCCCTGACCGACGTCGAGCGCCGCAGTGACCGGGCCGGGCTGAAGGCCTCCGCGGGCGTGCTGTCGGCGGCGTTCAGCCCGGACGGCACGCTCCTCGCCGACGCCGAAGACCGGACCGTCCGCCTGTGGGACCTCGCCTCCGGCACGGTCGCCGCCACCCTCGACGCCCACGGGGGCACCGTGCGCTCGGTGGCGTTCAGCCCCGACGGCAGGACCCTCGCCAGCGGCGGCGAGGACGGCACCGTCCGCCTCTGGGACGTCGCCGGCCGCACCGCCGCCGCCACCCTCACCGGCCACGGCGGGCACGTGGCCTCGGTGGCGTTCAGCCCGGACGGCAGGACCCTCGCCAGCGGCGGCGCCGACGCCACCATCCGCCTCTGGGACCCCGCCGCGGCCGCCGCCACCGCCACCCTCGACGGCAGCAACAGCACGGTCCGGTCCGTCGCGTTCAGCCCCGACGGCAGGATGCTGGCCGCGGGCGGCGGCCGGACCGTGCGGCTGTGGGACGTGGCCGCGCGCTCGGCGGCGGCCAGGCTCAACGGGCACACCGGGGCCGTCGCCTCCGTGGCCTTCAGCCCGGACGGCGTCCACCTGGCCAGCGGGAGCGACGACTCCACCGTCCGGGTGTGGCGGATCCCCTGACGGCCCGTCCGGCGGCGATGATGTGAGCATGACCTACCGCAGCCGCGAGAGCATCGACCTGCCCGAGGACCGGGGCTGCCTGCGGTGGGTGCTCGGCGCGCCGCTGGCCGTATGCGTCTACCTGCCGGCCGCCTACCTCTGCTGGGTCTCCCTCACCCTGCGGCCCGACGGCCCCTACGACCGGATCCGGGACGACGCCCTGTTCACCGCGCACGCCTGTGTCGTCCTGTGCTTCGCCGGTGTGCTGCTGACCGCCGTACCGCTCTTCCACCGCACCCTGGGCCGCTGGTGGTACGCGGCGCCGTTCCTCCTGGCGTCGGTGGCGTTCGTGCGCGGCCAGACGGTCTGACCCCGGCCCGGCCGGCCCTCAGGGGCCGGTGACGGCCCGCTCCAGCAGGTCGCGGAGCAGGTCCTGCTCCTGCGGCGCGAGGCCGGCCAGCGGCGAGTCCGCGTGGAGGAGCGCGAGGAGGCGCTCGCGCAGCGCCGTGCCCTCGCCCGTCAGGACGAGCTGCTTGGCGCGGCGGTCGGTGGGGTGCGGGTGGCGCTCGACCAGCCCCTGCTTCTCCAGCCTGTCGATGACGAAGGTGGTGTTGGAGGGCTCGCAGCTCATCCGCTCGGCGAGCTCCCGCATGGTCATCGGCCCGCTCATCTCCCGCAGCGCGGTCGCCTGGGACGCGGTGAGGCCGAGGGTGGCGGCCCGCTCCCGCACGTGCTCGCCGATCCGCTGGGCGAGCCCGTTCACCAGACCGCACAGCTGCCGTTCGGCGACGGCCTGCGCCTGCGGGTCCGGGGGCTTCGTCATACCGCCCACCCTAACAACCCCATCAAGCCAAAACATTTACAGCTTGAATGATTCAAGCTTGATGCTTATGGTGATCACCGCCGCCCTCCAGCACCTCACCAGGGAGAAGACATGGCCGACTCGACGGCACCCGCCCACCTCCACCCGGCCCCGGACGCACGACTGCGCCGCCCGTCGGGCATCCGCTCCCTCCACCTGGGGGACACGAAGGTCTCCTACGTCCCGGACGGCGACGTACGGCTCCGCCCGCTGAGCCTGCTCCCCGACAGCGGCGACGCGACCTGGGCCGCGCACCCGGAGTACCTGGACGAGACCGGCCACCTGGTGGGCAGCGTCGGCGCCCTCCTCGTCGAACACGGCGACCGCGCCCTGCTGATCGACGCGGGCATCGGCCCGCACGCGTTCGAGAGCCCGGAAGGCCCCCTGCGCGCGGGCCACGGCGGAGCCCTCCCCGACAACCTCGCCGCACTGGGCAGGCGCCCGCAGGACATCGAGGCCGTGGCCTTCACCCACCTCCACGCCGACCACCTCGGCTGGGCCTGCGAACCCCTCCTCGGCCACGCCGATTTCCTGGTCGCCGAGCCGGAGTGGCAAGGCCGCGACCTGCTGGCGGCCCAGGGCATGACCGACCAGGTCAAGGCCCTCGCCCCGAACGTCCGCACCCTCACCGACGGCGAGGAGGTCTTCCCGGGCGTCCGCGTCCGCATCGCCCCGGGCCACTCCGTCGGGCACGCCGAGTACGTCATCACCGGCGGCGGCCGGCGCCTGATCGCCTTCGGCGACGCGATGCACTCCCCGATCCAGGCGGGCCGCCCGGGCTGGTCCTCGGGCTTCGACCACGACCTCACCGCCACGGCCGGCCACCGCCACCGCCTCGTCGCCGAACTGGCGGAGCCGGACACCCTCGGCTTCGGCGTCCACTTCGCCGACGTGGTCTTCGGCCGCGTCCGCCACGACGGCGACGGCCCGGCCTGGCACCCCGTCGACTCCTAGCCGGGCCGCGCCGTGACCGGGTGCGGGCGCCGGTGGGGTGTTCTAGCGTCGGAAGGGCGGGGGTGACCGATGCGTCGAGCCGGCCACCCCCCGGAGTGCCCGCTCCGCGCCGCCCCCGCCCGCGGTCCGCCACGCTCTCGGATCGCGCGACCGACCGAGAGAGCAGGTGCATCCGCATGCGTCGTCCGTCGGCCCGTATCCCCAGCATCCTCGCCGCCCTGGTCCTCGCCGGCGCGGGCGCCGCCTTCGCCGCCCCGGCCGCGTCCGCCAGCGTCCAGGACTGCACGCAGTACGTCGTGTCGCACGGCAAGAAGTCCACGCCCGACATCACCCAGGGCTGCTACCAGGGCTCCATAGGCAACCAGACCAGCTGCGTGGCGACCCTCCAGGCGGCCGGCGTCTCCTCGAACGACGCCAACGGCGCCTGCCGCGCGTCCCACTAGGGCCCGTCGTCAAAGTCCCGCCGTCGCCCGGAGGGCGGCCCCGGGAGTGTGACGACGGGCCCTGGGCGAGCCGCGCCCATCCCCTCCGGCGGGCAGGCACTGCAGCGGCCGGGGGGGGCGGGGGCCCTCGCCCGGGATGCCGGTCCCGGCGGGGGCCGTCTCATGTCTGCGGTTGTCGCGGCGAGCATGCGCCAGGCAACCGCCCCCGAATCCAGCCCAGTTGGCACAGTTCACCCATGCGGGTGACGGCATCGCACGGGAGAACCGGAGGGGGCCGGAAGGGGGCCGGAAGGGGGGCCGGATGGTTCACCCACCGGGTACTTTGCCGGCGTCGAAGGCCCCCGGATCCCGACGTCCCGCACCACGGGCCGCCCCTGCGGCCCTCCTCCGGGTGCGGTCCCCCGGCCCCTTCGCCAGACTGGCCCGGAGATGATCGAATCCCCCCGGGCCGGCCGGCTCCACCGCCTGCTGCCGCCGGTCGTCGCCTGGCTGGTCTCCGACCTGGTCACCTGGCTGGTGGCGGCCGCCTCCGTCGCCGGCGACGGGTCCCGGGTGGCCTACTGGTCCACGGCCGCCCGTCGGCGCTGGGACTCCGAGCACTACCTCTCCATCGCCCGGGGCGGCTACGAGATGTTCCGGTGCCGGGACCGGTACCCCGATTTCCCGGACGTGGTGTGCGGGAACGTGGCCTGGTTCCCCGGGTATCCGATGGCCGTGCGGGCGCTCTCCGGCACCGGGCTCTCCTACGAGCTCTCCGCCGCCGTCGTCACCGAGGCGGCGCTGCTCGGCATGTTCGCCGTGCTGTGGTGGCTGCTCGGGGGCGTGCTCACCCGGGCCACCGGACTCACCCTCGCCATCGGCGCCGTGTTCCCCGGCGGCGTCTACTTCCACGCGGTGTTCCCGATCGCCCTCGCGACCCTGGCCCTGCTCGTCTGCGTCGCCGGGGTGGAGCGCGGGTCCTGGTGGACGGCCACGGCGGGCGGCTTCGTGGCGGTCTCCTGTCACCCGGTGGGCGGCGTCGCCGTCGTCATGCTGTTGTCGAGCGCCCTGTTCGCGTGGCGCGGGGACGCGTGGCCGCTGCGGTGCGCCAAGGCGGGGCTGTCGGCGGCCGTCGCCGCGTGCGGGGCGCTCTGGGCCGCATGGCTGATGTGGCAGGCGACGGGCCGCTGGGACGCGTACGCGACGATCCAGCGGGTCAGCTACGGGCAGGGCGACCTGCGCGATCCCCTCGCGGAGCTGGTCCGGGCCTACGACGTCCCGTTCAGCCTCTGGTACACCCCCGAGGGGCGGCTGCCGTGGCTGGTGGAGCACGCCCTCGCCGCCCACCGGCCTCAGCTGTGGCTGAACGCCGCCTTCGTGCTGCTCGTCGTGGCGACGGCCGCGGTCCTGCTGGTCCGGGAGCGGCGGCTCGCCGTCGCGGAGTGGGCCGCCCTGGTCCTGACGGTGGCGGTCTTCCTGGTGCCGTTCGTCGCCGGGGCGCAGATGTCCTGGTACCGCAACCACGCGCAGATGTTCGTGGGCCTGGTCCTGGTCCGGCGGACGTCCCCGTGGGTGCAGGTGCCGCTGCTGGCGGCCTGCGCTGCCCAGTACGCCCTGCTGGGCGCGATGTTCTTCGCGGGCGTGCTGGTGTGAAGGCCCGCTAGAGCCTCTCCTCCTCCCCCGTGTCGCGGGCGACGACGTAGGTGGGCCGGGCCTGGACGGCGGTGTGGATGCGGGCGACGTACTCGCCGAGCATGCCCAGGCAGAAGAGCTGGACGGCACCGAAGAACAGCATGGTGATGATCAGGGAGGTCCAGCCGGGCAGCGGGTTGCCCGTGGCGTAGACGGTGAGGGCCCAGATGAGGAAGGCGAGGCAGACCACGGAGCTCAGGGCGCCGATCGCCGTCGCCAGGCGCAGCGGGACGGCCGAGAAGCCGGTGACGCTGTCGAACGCCAGCAGGACCATCTTGTGCAGGGGGTACTTCGAGGTGCCCGCCGCCCGCTCCGCGCGCTGGTAGGCGATCCGGCCGCTGGGGAAGCCCAGCCAGGGGATGAGCAGGCGGTAGATCTGCTGCTGGTCGGGGAGGGACTTGAGGGTCTCCACGACGGCGCGGGACAGCAGCCGGAAGTCGCCCGCCTGGGCGGGGACGTAGGCGCCGGCCAGGCGGCGCATCAGCCGGTAGTAGGCGGCGGCGGTCCGGCGCTTGAACGCGCTGTCCGTGGAGCGGTCGGTCCGTACGCCGTAGACGATGTCCAGGCCCTGGTCGCGGGCGAGGGCGAGCATGTCGGGGATGATCTCCGGCGGGTCCTGGAGGTCGGCGTCGATGCTGACCACGTAGGCGCCGCGGGCCCGGCGCAGGCCGGCGGTGAGGGCGGCCTGGTGGCCGCTGTTGCGCCGCAGGGTCACCACGCGCAGCTGCGGCCAGGCGGTGCGCAGGTCCTCCAGGAGGCGGGGGGTCGCGTCCGTGGAGCCGTCGTCGACGGCGAGGACCTCGTACGGCTCGCCGCACCCGTCCAGGACCGGGCGGAGCCGCGCCGCCAGGACGGGCAGCACCTCCTCCTCGTCGAAGACGGGGACCACGACCGACAGGGTGGTCGCGTCCCCGGGTGTGTCGCGCACAGCCCTCATCATCCGCGAAGCCCCCCGCCCCGGCACGCGGAGCACGGACGCGCCGCGGCCCCCGCCCGGACGGGGGCGGGGGCCGCGGCGTGCGGTGCGCGGGCGCGTGCGTCAGGCGGCGACGGCGACCGGGGCCGGGGTGGCGGCGGGGGCCTCGTCGAGCGGGGAGGACGAGGCGGCGGCGTAGGCCTCCTTGTCGAGGATCCCCTCACGGGCGGAGACGAGGACCGGGACGACGGCCTGGCCGGCGACGTTGGTGGCCGTGCGCATCATGTCCAGGATCGGGTCGATCGCCATCAGCAGGCCGACGCCGGCCAGCGGGAGGCCCAGCGTGGACAGGGTCAGGGTGAGCATGACCGTCGCACCGGTGAGGCCGGCCGTGGCGGCCGAGCCGACGACCGAGACGAACGCGATGAGCAGGTACTCCTTGATGCCCAGCTGCACGTCGAAGATGTTCGCGATGAAGATCGCGGCGAGGGCCGGGTAGATCGCGGCGCAGCCGTCCATCTTGGTGGTGGCGCCGAACGGGACGGCGAAGGAGGCGTACTCCTTCGGGACGCCGAGGCGCTCGGTGACCTTCTGGGTGACCGGCATCGTGCCGACCGAGGAGCGGGAGACGAAGGCCAGCTGGATGGCGGGCCAGGCGCCCTTGAAGAACTGGACCGGGTTGACCTTGGCGACCGTGGCGAGGAGCAGCGGGTAGACACCGAACATGACGAGCGCCGAGCCGACGTAGATGTCGGCGGTGAAGGTGGCGTACTTGCCGATCAGGTCCCAGCCGTAGCTGGCGATGGCGGTGCCGATGAGGCCGACGGTGCCGATCGGGGCGAGGCGGATGACCCACCACAGGGCCTTCTGGAGGAGCTCCAGGACGGACTCGGCGAGGTTCAGGACCGGCTGGGCCTTGGAGCCGAGCTGGAGGGCGGCGATGCCGGCGACGGCGGCGAGGAAGACGATCTGGAGGACGTTCAGCTCGGTGAACGGGGTGACGATGTCCTTGGGCACGATGCCGGTCAGGAAGTCGATCCACGAGCCGTGCCGCTTGGGCTCCTTGCCGTCGGCCGGGGTGAGGCCGGTGCCGGCGCCCGGGTCGGTCAGCAGGCCGATCGCGAGGCCGATGCCCACCGCGATCAGCGAGGTGATCATGAACCAGAGCAGGGTGCGGGAGGCGAGGCGGGCGGCGTTGTTCACCTTCCGCAGGTTGGTGATGGACACCAGGATCGCGAAGAAGACGAGCGGGGCGACGGCCAGCTTGAGCAGCTGGATGAAGATGTCGCCGACCTGCTCCAGGGTGGTCTTGAGCCAGCTGACGTCCTGGCTGCGGGCTATCCAGCCGAAGAGGACGCCGAGCGCGAGACCGGTGACGATCTGGGCCCAGAAGGGGAACTTGAACGAGGCCTTGGCGGGAGCCTGGGCCTGGGGGGACGCGGACACGGCATTCTCCGGGGGACGCGCGGACGTACGGCGGAAGGTTTCTGCGGGGGATGCGGTACGGCGGCAGCCGGAAAGGGGCCGGGCCGGCCGGCGACCGCTGCTGCGGGCGCTTCAGCGGCAACAGCAACAGGCCGCGGACACGCGGCGGCAGAGGTCGACGTGCAGGCGCGCCACGAGCGGGAGGCTCGGGCCCATCGGGTGCGCGGCTGCGGTCAACATGTCGAACACGCTAACACTTCCACTTTGAGAAACCCAAAGAGATGCTTTGAGCACTGATCGCGCGGGGCTGGATCCGCGGGGCCCGCGCGCCCCCGGGAACGCCGAAACCCCGGCGCAGCGGGGGGTGTTCCCGGCGCCGGGGTCCGTCGAGGGGGACCGCTCGTGTCAGTTCACGCGCGGGCGGCGTCGTCGGCCGCGTCCTCCTGGCTGCGGTTCGCGGCGAGCTTCTGCTTCGCATCCGCGACGCGTCCGGAGATCTGCTGGGACATCTCGTCACGCTGCTTGCGCAGCAGGATGAAGGAGAGCGGCGCGGAGAGCACCAGCGCGAGGAGCACGACCCAGGCGGGGTTGGCGGCGCCGAGCCCGGCGGGCACCCAGCCCAGGTTGACCAGGACGGCGACGAGGACCAGGCATCCGACGAAGATGCCCAGGCGCATCGCGGTGTAGCGGATCGTCGCACTCGGCTTGAGGGACACGATGACCCCTTCTTTCTCATCGGAAACGTCGGCCACGTCGGCACGTGCCCGTCCAGTGAAGCACGCCCGGCCCCCGCCGCGGCCCGGCGGGGGTCGGTGCGGGGGCGGAGCGGGCGGTCAGTGCAGGGGCAGCAGCATCGTGATGCCGTCGCGGTCGTCGCCGGGGGCCACGCGGATGGCGCCGGGGATCCGGCCGACCTCCTTGTAGCCGCAGGCCGCGTAAAAGTGCTCCAGCCCGAGGCCGCCGCGGCACTCCAGGACGACGGCCTCGATGCCCTCCAGCGTGCGGGCCGCGTCGGCGAGGGCGGCCATCAGCGCCCGCCCGGCGCCGCGGCCCTGGTGGGCGGGGCCGACCATGACCGTGTACGCGTACACCCAGTGCTTCATGAGGCGGTTCGGGTTGAAGGCGAGGAAGGCCGCGGCGGCCACGGCCCCGTCCTCGTCGTGCCCGACCAGCAGCCGGTGGCGTCCCTCGGCCATCGCGACGAGGTGCTTGACCAGCGCGGGCCGGATGTCGTCGAGGGTGACGGGCGGGACGAAGCCGACCGCGCCGCCGGCGTTGGAGACCTCGGTCCACATCTCCGCGATGCCGTCGCGCAGGGCGGGGTCGACGACGGGATCAAAGGTAAAAGTAAGGGTCACTGATCCAAACTATCCATTACCGCCTGGTGCGGCAACGGGTTTTCGGCACGCGAAAGGCCCCGGTCCGCAGGGGGCCGGGGCCTTCGGGGCTTTCGGAGCCGGGCGGCGTCAGACGCGCATCGCCTGCGGGGTCTCGCGCAGCGAGGCGTCGGGGCCCGGGTACTCGCGGATGACCTCGTAGCGCGTGTTGCGCTCGACCGGGCGGAAGCCCGCCTCGCGGATCAGCTCCAGGAGGTCGTCGCGGGTCAGCTTGTTCGGGGTGCCGTAGTTGTCCGCGTCGTGCGTGATCTTGTACTCGACCACCGAGCCGTCCATGTCGTCGGCGCCGTGCTGGAGCGCGAGCTGGGCGGTCTGGACGCCGTGCATCACCCAGAAGACCTTGACGTGCGGCACGTTGTCGAACAGCAGCCGCGAGACGGCGAAGGTCTTGAGCGCCTCGGCGCCCGTCGCCATCGTCGTACGCGCCTGGAGCCTGTTGCGGACCTTGCCGTCCTTCATGTCCACGAAGTCGTGCTGGTAGCGCAGCGGGATGAAGACCTGGAAGCCGCCGGTCTCGTCCTGGAGCTCGCGCAGCCGCAGCACGTGGTCCACGCGGTGGCGCGGCTCCTCGATGTGCCCGTAGAGCATGGTGCTCGGGGTCTTGAGCCCCTTCTCGTGCGCCAGGCGGTGGATGCGCGACCAGTCCTCCCAGTGGGTGCGGTGGTCGACGATGTGCTGGCGCACCTCCCAGTCAAAGATCTCCGCGCCGCCGCCGGTGAGCGACTCCAGGCCGGCCTCGATCAGCTCGTCCAGGATCTCGGACGCCGAGAGACCGGAGATCGTCTCGAAGTGGTGGATCTCGGTCGCCGTGAACGCCTTCAGCGAGACGTCGGGCAGCGCCTCCTTGAGGGCCGACAGCGACCGGGGGTAGTACCGCCACGGGAGGGAGGGGTGCAGGCCGTTGACGATGTGCAGCTCGGTGAGGTTCTCGTTCTCCATGGCCTTGGCCAGGCGGACGGCCTCCTCGATGCGCATCGTGTACGCGTCCTTCTCGCCCGGCTTGCGCTGGAACGAGCAGTACGCGCAGGAGGCGGTGCACACGTTCGTCATGTTGAGGTGGCGGTTGACGTTGAAGTGGACGACGTCGCCGTTCTTGCGGGTGCGCACCTCGTGGGCGAGACCGCCCAGCCACGCCAGGTCGTCCGACTCGTAGAGGGCGATGCCGTCCTCACGCGTCAGCCGCTCGCCGGAGCGGACCTTCTCCTCCAGCTCGCGCTTGAGCCCAGCGTCCATGCCGGTGTCTCCCTGTCTTTCCCTGTCCCAGCCTGTGTGCAACCGCCACCCACCGTACTCTCAGGCGTCCTCGGGCAGCTCGCCGACCCGGTTCTCCCACTTGGTGGAGAGGACGATCGTGGTGCGGGTGCGCGAGACGCCCTTGGTGCCGGAGAGCTTGCGGATGATCTTCTCCAGGCCGTCGACGTCGCTGGCGCGGACCTTGAGCATGAAGGAGTCGTCGCCGGCGATGAACCAGCAGTCCTCGATCTCGGCGAGGTCGCGCAGCCGGCGGGCCACGTCCTCGTGGTCGGCGGCGTCGGAGAGGGAGATGCCGATCAGCGCGGTGACGCCGAGGCCGAGCTCGGCGGCGGCCACGGTCGCGCGGTAACCGGTGATCACGCCGGCCGTCTCAAGACGGTTGATCCGGTCGGTGACGCTGGGGCCGGAGAGGCCCACGAGACGGCCCAGCTCCGCGTACGAGGCACGCCCGTTCTCCCGGAGTGCCTGGATGAGCTGCCTGTCCACCGTGTCCATTACGTGGAGCCTTCCATTATTCGGCGATCCTGCAAGTTTAGGTATAGAATCAAAGGCGCACAGGGTCAACACCCTGTGAATCTTTCAACAGATCAAAGACGATCTTCAGGAGTGGTTCACCGTGTACACGATCGAGATGGCCTACGCGCACATGCGACAGCTCCAGGAGCTGGCCAACCGATCCCGCACCGACCAGCCCGCCGCCGCCTACCGGAACGACAAGACCCGCAGGCCGCTCCGCGCCAAGAAGCGCTAGTCAGACCGCCCGTCAGGGCCCTACTCACGGGGGCGGGCGCTGCCAAGCTCCCCCTCCCAACGGCGGTACAGGCCGTGCGGCACCCCTGCCGCATCGAGCACCCGCCCCGCGACGAAGTCCACGAGGTCCTGGATGTGCGTCGCACCCGCGTAGAACGCCGGAGAGGCGGGCAGCACGATCGCGCCCGCCTCGTCCAGCGCCACCAGATGCCGCAGCGTCTGCCCGTTCAGCGGGGTCTCCCGCACCGCGACCACCAGCCGGCGCCGCTCCTTGAGCGTCACGCTCGCGACGCGCTGGAGCAGGTCCTTCGACAGCCCGAGCGCCACGCCGGCCACGCAGGCCGTGGACGCGGGGACGATCAGCATCCCCTTGACCGGGTACGAACCCGAACTCGGCCCGGCGGCCAGGTCCCCGGCCCCCCAGTAGCGCACGTCCGACAGGTCCCCGGCCCCGAAGGTCCCCGGCTTGCCGTCGGCGCCGCGCGCCAGCCACTCGGCCAGATCGTCCCGCCAGTGCGCGTCCCGGAAGGCGATCCCGGTCTCGTCCAGCAGAGTGAGCCGCGAGGCCCGGCTGACCACCAGGTCCACCGGCTCGCCCGCCGCCAGCAGCCCTCGGATCACCGAAGCCGCGTACGGCGTCCCGGACGCCCCGGAAACCCCCACCACCCAGGGGGTGCGCTTGCGCTCAGTCATACCTCCGAGACTATCCGGCCACACCGGAAGGACACTCGTTAAGGTGTGCCGGACGCACGACACGCCCCGGGGGACATGGCACATGAGTACGAGCACGGTGGACACGACGGTCCCGGAGTGGAGCCGGAAGGAGCGCGCACGCGCCGCCGCCAAGCTCATGCTGGGCTGGGTGGCCCTGCTGTGGCTGATCGAGGCGGTCGACTACGCCACCGGCCACGCCCTCGACCCGTACGGCATAAAGCCGCGCGAGACCGACGGCCTCACCGGCATCCCCCTGGCGCCCTTCCTCCACTACGGCTTCGACCACGTGGCGGCCAACAGCCTCCCGCTGCTGGTCCTCGGCTTCCTCACCGCCCTCGGCGGCATACGCCGCTTCCTGACCGTCTGCCTGCTGGTCATCGCCGCCGACGGGCTCGGCGTCTGGCTGATCTCCCCCGCCCACAGCCTCACCGTGGGCGCCTCCGGCCTGATCTACGGCCTCTTCGGCTACCTGCTGGTGCGGGGATTCGTGGAGCGCAAGGTGCTGGGCGTCGCGGTGGGCATCGCGGTCGCCGCGTACTACGGCGGCGGCATGTTCCTCGGCCTCCTGCCCCTGAACCCGATCGTCAGCTGGCAGGCCCACCTCTGCGGACTCGCCGCCGGCGTCGCCACGGCCCTCTGGTACCGCCGCCCGGTCCGCGCCTAGAGCGTCAGGCCCCGCACCACCAGGTCGGCCAGGGCGCACACGAAGAGCGCGATGCCGATGAAGCCGTTCACCGTGAAGAACGCCCGGTTCAGGCGGGACAGGTCGTGCGGCTTCACGATCGTGTGCTCGTAGAGGAACGCCGCCGCGACGATGAGGAGGCCCAGCCAGAGGAGCGCGCCGCCGTCCGTCAGGACCGCGTACCAGGCCAGCAGGGCCGTGGTGATCGCGTGGCAGGCGCGGGCGCCCCAGAGGGCGCCCGGGACGCCGAAGCGGGCCGGGACGGACTTGACGCCCTCGGCGCGGTCCGACTCCACGTCCTGGCAGGCGTAGATCAGGTCGAAGCCGCCGATCCAGAAGCCGATGGCCAGGCCGAGGACCACCGCCTCCCAGGACCACTCCCCCGTGACCGCGAGCCAGGCCCCGACCGGGCCCATCGCCTGGGCCAGGCCCAGGATGGCCTGCGGGAAGTTCGTGAACCGCTTGCCGTACGGGTAGACCACCATCGGGACCACCGCGACCGGCGCCAGCGCCAGGCAGAGCGGGTTGAGGAGGGCGGCCGACCCGAGGAAGACGACCAGGGCGATGGCCGCGCCCGTCCAGGCCGAGCGCACCGACACCACGCCGGTGACCAGCTCGCGCCCGGCGGTGCGCGGGTTGCGGGCGTCGATCTCGCGGTCGATGATCCGGTTCGCGGCCATCGCGAAGGTGCGCAGGCCCACCATGCACACGGTGACGAGCAGCAGCTCCCGCCAGTGCATGTGCCCGTCCAGCCGGAACATCGCGGTGAGCGCGGCGATGTAGGCGAAGGGCAGCGCGAAGACCGAGTGCTCGATCATCACGAGGCGCAGGAAGGCCTTGACCTTGCCGGTGGGCTGCGGCGCCTGTCCGGGGCCGAGCACGCCTTCGGCGGTGGTCGTCATGCGAGGCTCCCGCGGAACTCTTCGAGGTCGGCGCGGAGCGCGTCGGCGTCCACCCCCGGGATGTCCAGGGTCACCGGTGCGAGCTCCTCGCCCTCGGGCGGGGTGATCGTGGAGACGAAGCGGCAGCCGTCGCCGGCCGGGTAGGCCCGGATGTGCAGCACCTCGCCCGCGCCGACGGTGAACGGGCCGGACTCGAAGGACAGCTCGGCCAGCAGCCGGTCGGCGAAGTCCTCGGCCTCCGCGTCCCGCAGGCCCGGCAGCTCGAAGCCGCCGCCCTCGCCGCCCTCCTGCTCCCACATCAGCGCCCAGACGGTGCCCGGGCCGGCGAACTCCTCGGGGCTCACGCCGGCCTGCTCGGCGGCCTCGCGGACCTCCGGGTCGGCCGGGTCCAGGCGCGGGCGCGCGAGGGCCACGTAGGCGGTGTCGGTGCCGATGAAGAGGGCGGGGCCGCCCATGGCCGTGCTCACAGGCCGTACTCCTTCCAGCGGCGGTCCACCAGGGCCGCCGTCGCCGGGTCGGACTCGACCATGTCGGGCCAGCCGCCGTCGCGGGTGTAGCCCTCCTCCGGCAGCTTCTTGGTCGCGTCGATGCCCGCCTTGCCGCCCCAGAACTGCTGGTACGAGGCGTGGTCCAGGTGGTCCACGGGCCCCTCGACCACGGTGAGGTCGCGGGAGTAGTCGGTGTTGCCGAGGGCCCGCCAGGAGACCTCGTGCAGGTCGTGGACGTCGCAGTCCTTGTCCACCACGATGATCAGCTTGGTCAGCGACATCATGTGCGCGCCCCAGATGGCGTGCATGACCTTCTGGGCGTGCTTGGGGTACTTCTTGTCGATCGAGACGATCGCGCAGTTGTGGAAGCCGCCGGACTCGGGGAGGTGGTAGTCCACGATGTCCGGGACGATGATCTTGAGGAGCGGGAGGAAGAAGCGCTCCGTCGCGCGGCCCAGCGGGCCGTCCTCCGTCGGCGGCCGGCCGACGACGATCGACTGGAGCAGCGGCCGCTTCCGCATCGTCACGCAGTCGATCTTCAGTGCGGGGAAGGGCTCCTGCGGGGTGTAGAAGCCGGTGTGGTCGCCGAAGGGGCCCTCGGGGAGCATCTCGCCGGGCTCCAGCCAGCCCTCGATCACGACCTCGGCGTTGGCCGGCACCTGGAGCGGGACCGTCTTGCAGTCGACCATCTCGATCCGCTTGCCGGCGACGAACCCGGCGAACAGGTACTCGTCGATGTCGCCGGGCAGCGGCGCGGTGGAGGCGTAGGTGACGGCCGGCGGGCAGCCGAAGGCGATCGCGACGGGCAGCCGC
The DNA here is from genome assembly GCF_040701585.1 of Streptomyces sp. NPDC093801. Lineage (NCBI taxonomy): Bacteria > Bacillati > Actinomycetota > Actinomycetes > Kitasatosporales > Streptomycetaceae > Streptomyces > Streptomyces sp. NPDC093801. Next base: position 276,779 of record NZ_JBFBDP010000007.1, read on the forward strand.
TCGCCGCGCGCGGCGGCGACGGCGTAGTGGTTGCGGCTGTCCTTGTGGATCTGCCAGTGCATGCCGATGGTGCGCTTGTCGTGCCGCTGGAGGCGGTAGAGGCCGAGGTTGCGCACGCCGGTCTCGGGGTGCTTGGTGTGGGTCAGGCCGAGGTTGAAGAAGTCGCCGCCGTCCTTGGGCCAGGTGAACAGCGCCGGCAGCATGTCCAGGTCCACGTCGTCGCCGGTGAGGACGACCTCCTGGACGGGCGCGGACTCGCCCTTCACCTTCTTCGGCGGCACGTGCACCATCGAGCCGAGCTTGCCGAAGGCCTCGCGGACGCCGATGAAGCCCTGGGGCAGCTCGGGCTTGAGCAGGCCGCCGATCTTCTCGCTGATCTCGCCGTACGACTTGAGGCCGAGGGCCTTCAGGAGGCGGCGGTCGGTTCCGAAGACGTTCATGGCCAGCGGCATCGCGGAGCCGCGGACGTTCTCGAAGAGCAGCGCGGGGCCGCCCGCCTTGTTCACTCTGTCGACGATCTCCCCGACCTCCAGGTACGGGTCGACTTCGGCCTTGATGCGCTTGAGGTCGCCCTCCCGCTCCAGGGCCCGGAGCAGGGAGCGGAGATCGTCGTAAGCCATGGGCCCCAGTATCCGTCACCACATACCCTGGGGGCGTCACCGGGGCCCCGCGCGGGCCCGCCGCCACTGCCCGGGGAGTCGGTCCCACACCGTGCTGCGCTATCTGCCGTTCCTGCTGATCCTCGCGCTGACCATCTACGCCTTCATCGACTGCCTGAACACCCCGGAGGAGGAGGTCAAGAGCCTCCCGAAGGGGGTGTGGGTGCTGATCATCCTGCTGTTCTCGATCGTCGGCCCGGCGGTGTGGCTGCTCGCGGGCAAGAAGCGGACGGCGGCCGGCGGGGGCGGATTCGGCGGGGGCGGCCGGGCGCGCCGCACGCAGTGGGTGGCGCCCGACGACAACCCGGAGTTCCTGCGCTCGCTGCGCAAGGACGAGGACAAGGACAAGGACGACCAGGGCTAGGCCGCGTACGAGGCGCGCAGCTGCGCGCGGCGGGTGCCGGTCCAGGAGGGCCAGTCCGCCGGGTGCCCGTCGAGGGCGGCCTCCAGCAGTTCGAAGTGGTCGTGCCAGCCGGCCAGGGCGTCGAGCCGCTCGGCGTCGCCGCCGCCGCGCTCGTTCAGGAAGCGGATCACCGTCGAGTCGGTGCCGACGGGCTCCAGGTGGAAGCGGATCCGCCCGTCCTCGGAGAGCGTGTACTCGGCGACCCGCTCGGTGTCCCAGGCCGTGACCTCCCCGGACTCGGTGATGCCGGAGTCGGGCCAGTGCAGGGTGACGGCCCCGCCGAGGCGGCGTTCGAGGACGCGGGCCTCGGCCAGCCAGGTCCGCAGCCCGTCGTCCGTGGTCAGGACGGGCCACAGGGCCTCGTAGGCGGAGGGGACGTGCACCTCGAAGCGCAGGAGCCAGCGGCCGGGGCCGCGGGGCTCGCTGGTGGCATGGCTCACGGGAGACATACCACCAGCGTCCCACCGACCGGGCTCAGACGCCCGCGTAGGAGTGCTTGCCGCTGAGCAGGATGTTCACGCCGTAGTAGTTCCAGATCCAGCAGGCGAAGGCGAAGAGCGCCAGGTAGGCGGCCTTGCGGCCCTTCCAGCCGGCGGTGGCCCGCGCGTGCAGGTAGCAGGCGTACGCCACCCACGTCACGAACGACCAGACCTCCTTGGGGTCCCAGCCCCAGTAGCGGCCCCAGGCGTCGCCGGCCCAGATGGCGCCCGCGACGATGGTGAACGTCCACAGCGGGAAGACGGCCGCGTTGATCCGGTACGAGAACTTGTCGAGGGTGGCCGCCGACGGCATCCGCTCCAGGACCGAGGTGCGGAAGCGGCCGGGGGTCCTCCCGGCTTCCAGGTGGCTCTCGTACGCGTCGCGGAAGAGGTAGAGGACCGCGCCGGCCGCGCCGATGTAGAAGACCGCGCCGCAGAAGATGGCGGTGGAGACGTGGATCCACAGCCAGTACGAGTGCAGGGCCGGGACCAGCTGGTCGCTGGCGGTGTAGAGCCAGGTGGTGGCGATGCCCAGGTCCAGCAGGACGGAGGTGACCAGGATCAGCCCGAGCCAGCGGACGTTCTTCTTCAGGGCCAGGAGCGCCAGGTAGGCCCCGACGGCGACCGTGGAGAAGGTCAGGTTGAACTCGTACATGTTGCCCCAGGGGGCACGCTCCACCGACAGCGCGCGGGAGACCACGCCCCCCGCCTCGATGAGGAAGCCGAGGACGGTCAGCGAGACCGCGATCCGCCCGTACAGGTCGCCCTTCTCGGTGCCGCCGGCGGCGCCGGGGCCGTCCGGGACGTCGCGGACGCCGGTGGCGGAGCGGGTGACGACCTTCGGCCTGTCGAGGACGGCCGTACCGCCGGCCTTGGTCCGCACCTGCACGGCGGGCGCGGCGCCGGCCGCGGCGGCCGGGGTCAGCGCGGCGGCCGTACGGCCCACCTTGCTGCGGCTGCCGAAGACCCATTCGGTGATGTGCGCGAAGAAGGCGAGCATGTAGACCGCCATCGACGCGTAGACCAGCTTGTTGCTGAGATCGGCGAGGCTCTCGTTCGTGGCCGCCGCGAGCAGCGTCATGCGCGCTCCCCTTCTTCTTCTGTTGTGGTGTCGGCTTCCGCCGGCCCGGTTTGCGCCGGGCTCGGCGCCGTCTCGTAGAGGGCGGCGGAGAGCGCCGACAGCTCCTCGGGGAGCTTGGCGGACTCGCTGCGGCCCAGACCCGCCATCTCGACGACGGTCACCCCGTCCTCGCCGCGCACCGCGCGGACCCAGATCCGGCGGCGCTGGACGAACAGGGACGCGGCCAGGCCGCCGATGGCGACGACGGCGCCCGCGAGGGCCAGCCCGGAGGCGGGCTGGTGGGTGACCGAGAAGGTGGCCCAGCGCTCGATGCCCTCGAACTTCACCGTGCCGGCGCCGTCGGGGAGGGTCATCGTCTCCCCGGGCAGCAGCCGCTGCTTGAACAGCTGCCCCTCGGGGTCCTTGAACTCCTGCATCTTGGAGGTGTTCAGCTGGTACACGTTCTGCGGCAGGCCCGCGTCCACGCCCAGGCTGCCGTGGTAGGCGCTGAGGGCGAGGACGGGGAAGTTCAGGTCCGGGAACTGGGAGAGCATCGTGCCCTTGCCGGCGCCCGCGAACGTCGGCACGAACATGGCGTTGAAGCCGAGCTGCTCCTTGTCGCCGTTCTTGTTGCGGTAGCCGTCGGGGACCTTCACGGCGCCGGAGGAGCTGAGGTTGCCGTCGAAGGGCAGCATCGGGACGGCGTCCCGGTAGACGACCTTGCCGCTCGGGTCGGTCACGGAGATGACCGGGGCGTAGCCGTGGCCCAGCAGGTAGATCTTCGAGCCGTCGATCTCCAGCGGCTTGTTGACCTCGATCTCGGCCTTCTTCGGCTCGCCCTCGGCGCCCTCGCTGTAGGTGACGTACGCCTTGAAGTCGCGGGCGGTGCCCTTCTGCGGGCCGCCCTTCTCGTAGCTGGCGTCGAACTTGTCCAGGGTGAACGAGAACGGCACGAGGTCGTCGGCGGAGAAGAGGCTGCCGGACTTGAAGTCGTCGTACTGGGTGAGCGTGTTCGAGAAGCCCTTGCCGCGCAGGACGAGCTTGCCGCCCTCGGACTTGAAGAGCTGCCCGCAGGCGAAGGCGACGAGCATCACGATCAGGGCGATGTGGAAGGCCAGGTTCCCGGCCTCGCGCAGGTAGCCCTTCTCGGCGGCGACGGCTCCGGCGGAGGCCTCGGTGCGGAACCGGCGCCCGCCGAGCAGGCCCTTCGCGGAGGCGAGGACCTCCTCCGGGGCCTTGTCGGTGCGCCAGGTCGTGTAGGCCGGCAGCCGGTCCAGGCGGCGCGGCGCGCCCGGCGGGCGGCCGGTGAGCTGGCCGACGAACTGCCAGGTGCGCGGGACGATGCAGCCGATCAGCGAGACGAACAGCAGGATGTAGATCGCGGAGAACCACACCGAGCTGTAGACGTCGAAGAGCTGGAGCTTCTCGGCGGCCGGGACCCAGAACTCGTGGGTCTTCTTCCACTCCGCGACCTTCATCGCGTCGACCTGGGTCTGCGGGATGAGGGAGCCGGGGATGGAGCCGAGGGAGAGCAGGAAGAGCAGGATCAGCGCCACCCGCATGGAGGTGAGCTGGCGCCAGAACCAGCGGGCCCAGCCGATCACCCCGATGCCGACGGGGGCGGCGGGGTTGTCGTCGACGGGGGCCGTGGACAGCTGCGCGCGGGCGGCCGCTTCCTCGTTCGGCGCCTCGGCGGGCGCCTTGTCGGTCGTACTCATGTGCGTGTAGTCCTCAGATCCCCACCGTGAAGCCTTGGGTCCAGCCCTGCATCTCGTTGACGATGCTGAACCACATTCCTGTGACGAGCAGCAGACCGGTCAGGATCAGCATGCCGCCGCCGATGCGCATCACCCACGCATAGTGCTTCTTCACCCACCCGAACGCGCCGAGCGCCTTGCGGAAGGCGACGGCCGCGAGGATGAAGGGCACGCCGAGGCCGAGGCAGTAGACGGCCGTCAGCAGGGCGCCGCGGCCGGCGGTGGCCTCGTTGATGGACAGGGTGCCGACGGCCGCGAGGGTCGGGCCCATGCAGGGGGTCCAGCCGATGCCGAAGAGGACACCGAGCACGGGAGCCCCGAGCAGGCCCGCCGTCGGCTTCTTGTGGAAGCGGAACTCGCGCATCGTCAGGCCCGGGATCCAGCCCATGAAGAAGAGGCCGAGCAGGATCACCAGGACGCCCATCACCCGGGTGATGATCTCCTTGTTCTCACCCTGGAAGACCTGGCCGAACTGGCCGAAGAGCGCGCCGGTCGAGACGAAGACGGCGGTGAAGCCGAGGACGAACAGGCCCGCGCCGGCCACCATCCGCCCGCGCCGGGCCTCGGCGAGGTCGGCGCCGCTGACACCCGTCACGTAGGACAGGTAGCCGGGGACCAGCGGGAGGACGCAGGGGGAGAAGAAGGAGACGAGCCCCGCGAGCAGGGCGATCGGCAGGGCGATCAGCAGCCCGCCGGTCAGCACGGTCGTGTTCACGCCGGTCGACTCGGCGGCGAGGAGGTGCTCGACCACGAGGTCACTGCTCCGCGAGGAGCGGGTCGATCATCGAGCGCAGCTGCTCCTCGTTGACCGCGGCCAGCGTACGGGCCGCGATCTTGCCCTCCTTGTCGAGGACGACGGTGGAGGGGATCGCCGACGGGTTCAGGGTGCCCTTGGGGAAGCGCAGGATCAGCTTGCCGTCCGGGTCGTACAGGCTCGGGTAGGTGATCCCGAAGTTCTGCTCGAAGGCGGCGGCGTTCTGCGTGCTGTTGTCGCGGGTGTTGATCCCGACGAACGCCACGTCCTTGCCGGCGTCGCCCAGCTCCTTGCTCACCTTCGCGAAGTACGGGGCCTCCGCCCGGCAGGGCGGGCACCAGGAGCCCCAGACGTTGAGGACGACGACCTTGCCCTTGAGGGCGGTGGTGTCCAGCGTCTTGCCGTCGACGGTCGCGCCGTCCAGCTTCGGGGCCTCGGCCCGGTCGCCCCGGGCGACGGTGGAGATGCCGGTGGGGCCCGTCACGTAGTTGCCGCCGGCTGAACCGGCCGAGGTGCTGCCGCTGTCGCTGCACGCCGTCAGGGTCAGGGCGCTCGCGAGGGTCACCGCGGTCAGCAGGATGGCGCGGCCGCTGGTCGAGCGGCGGCGACGGGGGGCGCGGCTAAGGCTCATGTGAAAAGTTTCGCATGAGCGATTTGCGGATCTTCCGCACCCCCCGGCGGGGTGTCAATGCGCAGGTCAGGCCCGGGCGCGCCCGAGGGCTACGCGCCGAAGGCCTTCGACTTGCCCTTCACCGGCTTGGCGCCGGCCAGCAGGTGCGCCGGGACAAGGTCGCGCGCCGGCTCGCTGTAGCCCACCGACACCAGCCGGTCGTCCTGGTACGTGAACGACGTCAGCGAGGCCAGCGTGCACTGCCGGCGCCGCGGGTCGTGCCACAGCCGCCGCTTCTCCGCGAAGCAGCGCACGATCCAGATCGGCAGCTGGTGGCTGACCGCCACCGCCTCGTGGCCGCGCGCCGCGTCCCGGGCCGCCTCGATCGCGCTCATCATCCGGACGACCTGCTCGACGTAGGGCTCGCCCCACGACGGCTTGAACGGGTTCGTCAGGTGCTTCCAGTTGCCCGGCTTGCGCAGCGCGCCGTCACCGACGCCGAAGGTCTTGCCCTCGAAGACGTTGCCCGCCTCGATCAGCCGGCCGTCGGTGGCCAGCTCCAGGCCGTGCACCTTCGCGATCGGCGAGGCCGTCTCCTGCGCGCGCTCCAGCGGGGAGGCCACCACGTAGGTGACGTCCCGGTCCTGGAGGTGCTCGGCGACCCGGTCGGCCATCTGCCGGCCCAGTTCGGACAGGTGGTAGCCGGGCCGGCGGCCGTAGAGGACGCCGTCCGGGTTGTGGACCTCTCCGTGCCGCATCACGTGCACGACGGTGATGTCGCTCATGCGGACGCCTCCGCGGCGGCTCGGGCGGCGGCGGGCAGCGCGGCCGCGACGCGCTCGATCGCGCGCGCGTCGTGGGCGGTGGACACAAACCAGGACTCGAACGCCGACGGGGGCAGGTAGACGCCCTGCGCCAGCATCGAGTGGAAGAACGCGTTGAAGCGGAAGCCTTCCTGCTGCTTCGCCTCGTCGTAGTTGCGGACCTCGTCCGGGGTGAAGAAGACGGAGAACATGTTGGACGCCGTCTGCAGGCGGTGCGCCACGCCCTCCTTGGCCAGCGCCGCCGTCACCAGGCCCTGGATCTCCTCGGAGACCGCGTTCACCTTCGCGTACGCCGCGTCGTCCAGCAGCCGCAGCTGCGCGAGGCCGGCGGCGGTGGCGACCGGGTTCCCGGAGAGGGTGCCCGCCTGGTAGACGGGGCCGGCCGGGGCCAGGTGGCCCATGACGTCGGCGCGGCCGCCGAACGCCGCCGCCGGGAAGCCGCCGCCCATGACCTTGCCGAAGGTCATCAGGTCGGGCTTGACGCCGTCGACCCCGTACCAGCCGGCGCGCGAGGTGCGGAAACCGGTCATCACCTCGTCGGAGATGTACAGCGCGCCGTTCTCGCGGCAGAGGTCGGCGAGACCCTGGTTGAAGCCCTCCAGGGGGGTGACCACGCCCATGTTGCCGGGGGCCGCCTCGGTGATCACGCAGGCGATCTCGCCCGGGTGCGCGGCGAACGCCGCGCGCACCGCGTCGAGGTCGTTGTAGGGGAGCACGATCGTGTCGCCGGCCTGCGCGCCCGTCACGCCGGGGGTGTCGGGCAGGGCGAAGGTCGCCAGGCCGGAACCGGCGGCGGCCAGCAGCGCGTCGACGTGACCGTGGTAGCAGCCGGCGAACTTGACGACCTTGGCCCGGCCGGTGAAGCCGCGGGCCAGCCGGATCGCCGACATGGTCGCCTCGGTGCCGGAGGAGACCAGGCGGACCTGCTCCACGGGCTCGATGCGGGCGACGATCTCCTCGGCGAGGGCGACCTCGCCCTCGCCGGGCGTGCCGAAGGAGGTGCCGCGGGCGACCGCGGCCTGGACGGCCTCGATCACTTCCGGGTGGGAGTGGCCGAGGATCATCGGCCCCCACGAGCAGACCAGGTCGACGTACTCGCGCCCGTCGGCATCGGTCAGGTAGGGACCGGTACCGGACACCATGAACCGGGGCGTACCGCCCACGGCACGGAAGGCGCGGACGGGAGAGTTCACGCCGCCGGGGGTCACGAGGGACGCGCGCTCGAAGAGCGTCTGCGAAACTGGGGCTTCATACGGGTACGGGTAGCTCACACCAGCCATGGTCTCAGAGGCCGCGACAGACTTGCGGAGGGGCGTTTCACCGCGCCGCCTCGGGGGAGGTCACTGCCATGATGATCAGGCTGCGTGGCGGGGGCCGCGAAGCCGGTGCAGGCAATACCAGTCGGGTGGAGATATGCAACGCGGTGGTGGACCGGGCGAGGGTACGGACGGCCTGGACCCGCAGCGCGCCCGTGAGGCCCGCCGCCGAGGCAAGCACCGCCGGGCCGCGGAGGCCGCGGAGGCGGCCGCCGCCGGCGCCGCACCGGGCCCGGGAGACCGGACGCCGGACGCCCCCGAGGACCCGGTCCGCGGGGACGCCTCCGAGGACCCCGTCCGCCGGGACGGCGCGGACCGCCCCGAGGGACGGGGGCGCAAGGACCGGCCGGCCCGCCCCGACCGCGCCGGCGACACCGCCGAACCGGACGCCTCCGACCCGGCGGACGAGGACGACCTGCCCAAGGGCCGTGGCATGGGCGTGACCTACAAGTACTTCGGCGCCCCGGACGGTGCGACGGCCGCGCGGGTGCCGGTGACGATGCGGCCGGAGGAGCTGGGCGGCGACGAGCTCGGCATGGGCGGCATGTTCACCAAGATCAAGCCGGAGACCATGGCCGCGATGGTCCTGACCGGCATCGAGGGCATACCGCTGCACAAGGTGCCGCCGCTGGAGCTGGTCGTCCTGCACCCGGACTACGCGGTGGTCAAGCTGCCGATGACGGTGGTCGACCCGCTGCGCGGCGTGGGCGAGGAGTCGGTGGGAGCGGCCGCCTTCATCTGGTCGACGGTCCCCGACCGCGGCGGCCCCCGGGACGCCTTCAACGTCTACCAGCTGCTGCACGAATGGCAGGACTTCTCCCACCGCCTCCACGAGAACGGCCACCAGGCCTACTGCCTCGTCTGGCCCTGACCGGAGCCGCCCCGGGCCGCGGCGCTGCCGTGCCCGGCGCCCTTCTGCCACGCGCGGCCGATGCCGCGCAGCAGCGCCGGGTAGACCCCGAGGTACCGGAAGGGCTTGATCGCGGCCATGTAGAGGGTGCCGAGGAGGCCGTTCGGCTTGACCAGGACGGCCATCTGGCCGCGGTAGCCGCCGGATCCGTCGGGGACCCAGCCGATGTGCATCACCCCGTGCACCGTGCGGTTGCCCGTCTCGGCCGCCCATTCGTCGTGGGTCAGGTAGACGGAGGTGAACGACCCGACGCGGGGGTCGGGTCCGCGGGGGCCTTCGCGCAGGTCGGCCGGCAGCCGGTCCCGCAGGCTGTGCAGGCGCCCCCCGCCCACGCCCTGGTCGGGCGCGTCCCAGCCGAGCAGCCGGCCGATCCCCCGGCGGAGCGCGAAGAGGATCCGGGTGCCGGGGGAGGAGAGGGCGGTCTCGTCCTCGTCCGTGAACTGCCCGACGAGCCGGGCGAGGTCGTCGGGCCCGCCCGGGGTGGGCAGGGCCCATACGTCCTCGACCCGGAAATCGGCGGCGATCCCGTGGATCCGCCAGGGCCGGGAGGTGTGCGCCGTCGTGGGAAGCCTCATGGACACAACCCTTCTATACGATGCCGTATAGAACGAGCCTAGCAGCGCTTTATACGGCACCGTATAGAGCGGGTGGAGAAAGAACAGGGAGCCGGACCATGCGCGCGCCACGCACCCCCCGCGGCAGGTGGATCGAAGAAGGGCTGCGGGCCCTGGCCGAGGGCGGCCCGGAAGCCGTGCGGATCGAACCGCTGGCCCAGGCGCTGGGCGTCAGCAAGGGCGGTTTCTACGGCTACTTCCGCAACCGTGACGCCCTGCTGGAGGAGATGCTCGACACCTGGGAGCACGAGGCCGCCCAGGCGGTGATCGAGCGGGCCGAGAGCGGCGGGGCCGACGCCCGGGCCAGGCTGGACCGGCTGTTCACGATCGTCGCCGCGGCCGGCGAGGGCCCGGTACGGGGGGTGCCCGTCGAACTCGCGATCCGCGACTGGGCCCGTCGCGACGAGGCGGTCGCGGAGCGGCTGCGCCGCGTCGACGACCGCCGGATGGACTACCTCCGCTCCCTCTTCGCCGCGTTCTGCCCCGACCCGGACGAAGTGGAGGTCCGCTGCCTGCTCGTCTTCTCGCTGCGCATCGGCGGCGAGTTCATCACCGCCGGGCACGCGGGCCGCACCAGGGAAGAGGTCATGACCCTGACCAAGCGCTGGCTCCTGCGCTAGGGCCCGTCGCCGAAGTCCCGCCGTCGCCCGGAGGGCGGCCCCGCGGCGGGCGGGGTCAGGAGACCGTGAGGACCACGCGGCCCCGGGTGCCCGGGGTGGCGAGCGCCTCGTGGGCCTTCTGCGCGTCCGCGAGGTCGAAGGTCCGGGCGACGCGGAGCGCCAGGGCGCCCTCGTCGACCAGGGCGGCCAGCCGGGCCAGGTGGGCGCCGTCGGGGGCGACCTCCTGCACCTCCACCCGCACCCCCCGCTCCGCGGCCGGAGCGGCGCCGGGGATCAGGCCGACGTAGGCGCCGCCGTCGCGGACGGAGGCGAGCGCGGGCGCGCCCAGGACGGCCGCGTCCAGCACCCCGTCGACCTGCGCGGCGGGAGCCGACCCGCGCGGCACGAACTCCGTCGCGCCCAGGGACCGTACGAGCTCCTCGTCCCCCTCGCCCGCCAGGGCCGTCACCACCAGCCCCGCCCGGGCGGCCAGCTGGACCGCGAGCCCGCCGACCGAACCGGCCGCGCCGGTGACCAGCACCGAGTCGCCGGGCGCCAGCCCGAGCAGGTCCAGCGCGCGGGCGGCCGTCAGCCCGCTCAGCGGGAGGGCCGCCGCGACGGCCGGGTCGACCGAGGCGGGGGCCGCGGCCACCGCCGAGGCGTCCAGCACCGCGTACTCGGCGTGCGTGCCGAGCTCCTTCAGCGGGCCGTAGTGCAGCCCGACCACCCGGCGGCCGGGCGTCCAGCCCTCCACCCCGGGGCCGACCCGGTCGATCTCCCCCGCCACGTCCCAGCCGAGCCCGAGCCGCCGCCCGGCCCCGCCGAAGACGCCGGCGCGGACCGCGCCGTCCACCGGGTTGACCCCGGCGGCCCGGACCCGGATCCGGACCTGTCCGGCCCCCGCCCGCGGCACCTCCACCTCGGCCACCCGCACCTGCTCCGGCCCGCCGAAGGCGTCCACCACCACGGCCCGCATGGTCTTGTCCTGCGCGATGTGCTCGGTCATGATCTCTCCCCGTCGTTCGTGGCCCGGTCCGGCTCCGGCGAGCCGTTCCCGATGACCACTAACTTAGGGAGAGGTACTCTCTTTTCGTAAGTACGCACTTCGGAGTGCGTACCCGACCCGGAAGTGGGCAACCATGGCCACCCAGACCGCCGCCGCCCGCCGCGAGGACGCCCGCGCCGCCTACGACGCCTTCATCAAGGAATGCCCCACCAGCCAGCTCCTGGCCCGCATCAGCGACAAGTGGGTCGGGCTCGTCCTCAGCGCCCTCGGCGAAGCCGGCGACGGCTCCATGCGCTACAGCGAACTCGGCCGCAGGATCCCCGGCGTCAGCCAGAAGATGCTCACCCAGACCCTCCGCTCCCTCGAACGCGACGGCCTCGTCACCCGCTCCGTCACCGCCTCCGTCCCCGTCCGCGTCGACTACCGCCTCACCGCGCTCGGCGGCAGCCTCGGCTGCCTCCTCTCCTCCGTCAAGCACTGGGCCGAGCACCACTTCGACGAGGTCAGCGCCCACCGCCAGGCCTACGACGAAGCCGCCGCCGACGCCTGACCCCTCCCCGGCCCCCTCACTAATTCGGCCGCGCTCCCCCATCCGCGATGGCATGCTGGGACCGTGAACGGTCCCGGTATTGAGCTCACCCTCGCCCCCGAACTGCGCCTCTTCGCGCCGCCCAGCCGGCGCGCGGACCGCGTCCCGACCGCCACCGACGGCGCCTCCAGCCTCGGCCACGTCGTCGAGTCCGCCGGCGTCCCGCTCACCGAGGTCGGCCGCCTCCTCGTCGACGGCCGCGAGGTGCCCGTCTCGTACGTGCCCCGACCCGGCCAGTCCGTCGAGGTGTTCGGCGTCGACCGCCCCCAGCAGGTCCCCGGCGCCCCGCTGCGCTTCCTCCTCGACGTCCACCTCGGCACCCTCGCCCGCCGCCTGCGCCTGCTCGGCGTCGACGCCGCCTACGACAACGAGGACCCCGGCGACCCCGCCCTCGCCACCCGCTCCGCCGCCGAGAGCCGCGTCCTGCTCTCCCGCGACCGCGGCCTGCTGCGCCGCCGCGAGATCTTCGCCGGCGCCTACGTCTACAGCGACAACCCCGACGACCAACTCCGCGACGTCCTCGGCCGGTTCGCACCCGCCCTCGCCCCCTGGACCCGCTGCACCGCCTGCAACGGATCCCTCCGCGAAGCCGACAAGGACAGCGTCGGCGACCGGCTGGAGCACGGCACGCAGCGCTCGTACGACGTCTTCGCCCAGTGCGCCGACTGCGAGCGCGTCTACTGGCGCGGCGCCCACCACAGCCGCCTGGAGCGGATCGTCGACGGGGCCCTGGCCGAGTTCGGCGACGGCGCCGCCGTCTGACACCCGGCGCAGCGGCGGCCCGTCCCCAGGACACTCAGAACGCGTAGGCGTCCCCGGTGTCCAGCGCCAGCACCACGTACTCGTTGTTGGCGCGGTTGCGGTCGCTCGCCCCGCCGTTCCACCAGGTGTCGATCCGCACCGCCACCTCCGCCGGCCGCTCGCGCAGCCCCAGCACCAGCCCGATGTGGCGCCCCCGCCCGTGCTCCGGCAGCGGCCCCGTCTCGCACACCACCTCGCGCGCACCCACCCGCGCGCACCCCCCGGCCGGCTCCTGCACGTCCGCCAGGTCCGCCGACAGCCGCACCCGCACCGTCGCGTTCGCCAGCGCCGACGGCCCCTCGTTCCGCGGCACCATCCACACCCTCAGCTGCCCCCGCACGAGGGACACCCGCCCGTGGTAGGCCACGTCCGCCTCCGGCCCGGCCCACGCACCCGCCGGCCCGGCCCCGGCCAGCACCAGCGAGCCCGCCACCACCACACTCCGCACGGCACCACGGCGCACCGCCACCACCTCCTCGCGCGGACGCTAACCCCACCGCCCCACCCCCGGTCGGACCATCACACGAACGAGGGCGAGCCCACCCCCCATTCGCCGCCGCTCCCGTACGCGCCCGGTCAGCGCCCCGGCCTATGCTGGCGAGCGTTCGCCCACCATCCGTACGGACGAACGAACACGCACCGCGAACGAACACGCACCGCGAACGAGCACGCACCGCGACCGCACACCGCGACCGAACGAGGAGCCCCGCCCATGAGCACGCGCACGGCCACCCGAACCGCCGTAGTCACCGGCGCGAGCAGCGGAATCGGCGCGGCCACCGCCCGTCAGCTCGCCGCCGCCGGCTACCACGTCGTCCTCACCGCCCGCCGCAAGGACCGCATCGAGGCCCTCGCCGCCGAGCTCACCGAAGCCGGGCACGAGGCCACCGCCCGCGCCCTCGACGTCACCGACCGACCCGCCGTCGAGGCCTTCGCCGCCTCCCTCGGACGCTGTGACGTCCTGGTCAACAACGCCGGCGGCGCCATCGGCGCCGAGCCCGTCGCCACCGGCGACCCGGCCGACTGGCGCACGATGTACGAGGTCAACGTCATCGGCACCCTCAACGTCACCCAGGCGCTCCTGCCCGCCCTCACCGAGAGCGGCGACGGCACGGTCGTCGTCCTCTCCTCCACGGCCGGCCACGCCACCTACGAGGGCGGCGCGGGTTACGTCGCCGCCAAGAACGGCGCCCGCGTCCTCGCCGAGACCCTCCGCCTGGAGATCGTCGGACAGCCCGTCCGCGTCATCGAGATCGCCCCCGGCATGGTCAAGACCGAGGAGTTCGCCACCACCCGCTTCCGCGGCGACACGGAGAAGGCGGAGAAGGTGTACGCGGGCGTCGCGCACCCCCTCTCCGCCGACGACGTGGCCGACACCATCACCTGGGCGGTGACCCGCCCCAGCCACGTCAACATCGACCTCCTCGTGGTCCGCCCCCGCGCCCAGGCCTCGAACACGAAGGTCCACCGCGAGCTCTAGACCGGCCCGGCCCCCGAAGTGCGGCACCAGGGCCGCGGGCTCCAGCCCCGCGCCCCTGGCCGCACCCGCCAGCCCCCGTGCGGAAAACCAAAGTTGCGACCGCGCATCGACGGGCCCGTACGGGTGAAGGGACGGAACAACTGCTACTCGCCCGGGGTGTTCCGCCTCATCGTCGAGGTGACCTCATCGAACTGGGCCGATGACCTGGGCTCCAAGGTCGACTCCTACGCGAAGGCCGACGTCCCCTTCTACGTCGTCGCCGACCGCCGCCACGACGAGGTCGTCGTCTGCCGCGACCCGCGCAACGGCACCTACCGCCTCCGCACCTCCCACAAGCGGGGCACCTCCATCACCGTCCCGGAGTACGTCGGAGTGACCCTCGGACTCCCGGTGGACCTCCTCCTCGACGGCGAATGAGGGCCGGGCGCACGCGGAAGGGCCCGGACCGCAGCCGGTCCGGGCCCCCGCACACCCCCGTCAGCCCTTGACGCAGATGACCTGCCTGAGCTTCGCCACGACCCGCACCAGGTCGGTCTGCTGGTCGATGACCTGCTCGATCGACTTGTAGGCGCCCGGGATCTCGTCCACGACGCCCGAGTCCTTGCGGCACTCCACGCCCCGGGTCTGCTCCGCCAGGTCGCGCGCCGAGAACCGCTTCTTCGCCGCCGTGCGGCTCATCTTGCGGCCCGCGCCGTGCGAGGCGGAGTTGAAGGACATCTCGTTCCCGAGGCCCTTCACGATGTAGGACCCCGTCCCCATCGAGCCGGGGATGATCCCGTACTCGCCGCTGCCGGCGCGGATCGCGCCCTTGCGGGTGACCAGCAGGTCCATGCCGTCGTACCGCTCCTCCGCCACGTAGTTGTGGTGGCAGCTGATCTCCTGCTCGAAGGAGACCTTCGCCTTGCGGAACTCCCGCCGGACGACCTCCTTGAACAGGCTCATCATGGCGGCGCGGTTGTACTTGGCGTACTCCTGGGCCCAGAAGAGGTCGTTGCGGTACGCGTCCATCTCCGGGGTCGCGGCCAGGAACACCGCCAGGTCCCGGTCGACCAGGTTCTGGTTGTGCGCCAGGCCCCGGGCCACGCCGATGTGGTGCGCGGCGAGCTCGTTGCCGATGCCGCGGGATCCGGAGTGCAGCATCAACCAGACCGAACCCGACTCATCGAGACAGAATTCGATGAAGTGATTTCCGGACCCGAGCGTTCCGACCTGCCTTACTGCACGGTCCTGTCGGAACTTGACCGCATCGGCGATGTAGTCGAAGCGCTGCCAGAGGTCGGCGTACCCCGCCTCCGAGAACCCGTACAGCCTCCCCGGATCCACCGCCTCCCGGTGCATCCCCGCCCCCACCGGGATCGCCTGCTCGATCCGCGAGCGCAGCTTGGACAGGTCGCCGGGGAGGTCGTTCGCCGTGAGGGAGGTCTTGACCGCCGACATGCCGCAGCCGATGTCCACGCCCACCGCCGCCGGGCAGACCGCGTCCTTCATGGCGATCACCGAGCCGACCGTCGCGCCCTTGCCGTAGTGGACGTCCGGCATCACGGCCAGGCCCTTGATCCACGGGAGGCCGGCGGTGTTCTGCAGCTGCCGCATGGCGCTGTCCTCGACCGACGCCGGATCCGTCCACATCCTGATCGGGACCTTCGCCCCGGGCACCTCTACATACGACATAACAGAACAATCCCCCGGAAATCACAAGAAAGGTAGGAGTACGCGAAAAGCCGCGCTCATAACCCCAAACCAGACAGGGAACCGGCGCCGGCACCAGCGTGTGCGATAGACATTGTGTCCATCCGTGCCCAAGTCGCGGCAACGGAATTTCCCGAGCACGCCAAGGAAGCCAGGGGAGCGAGTGAAGCCGATGGACGTGGAGCGCACGCGGGTGCGCCGCCGATTCCTGCCGGGCATCGCGATGCTCACCGCCCTCGTCGCCGGCGCGACCGGCTGCACCAGCGGCAGCGGCATCGGCACCAGCGACCCGAAGAACGGCGGCAGCACCGCCGCCCCCGCGCAGCCCGGCAAGTACCGCAGCCTCCCGCAGCCCTGCAAGGCCGTCGACGGCAAGCGGCTGCGGGCCATGCTCCCGGCCTCGGACTCCCTCACCACCGAGCAGCGCGAGCAGCTCTACGCCGGGACGGCCGAGCCCTCCTACGACGCCGACCGGCACGTCGGCTGCCGCTGGAACGCGCAGACGCCCGAGGCGACCCTGCTGCTGTCGGTCACCTTCGAGCGGGTGGTCTCGTACGACCGTGCCGCCGCGAGCGACGACGACAAGGCGCGCCAGGTGTACGTGCGCCGACTGACGGACGCGCACCTGCCCTTCCCCGGGCCGACCGCGAGCCCCACCCCGGCCGCCGGGGCCCCCGCGAGCACCGCTCCCGCCGTGAGTGCGCCCCCCGCCGCCGGTACGGGGCCCGCCCCCGGCACGCCTGAGGCCCCGGCGCCCTCCGCCCCGTCCTCCGCCCCGTCCTCCGCCCCGCCCTCCCCCAGCGCCTCCCCCGAGCTGGGCTCGCGCGTGCTGGAGGGGCTCGGCAGCGAGGGGTTCCTCGACGACAAGCTGGGCGCGGCCGGGGCCACCGCCGCGCAGGCCCGCACCGTGCGGATCGTGTTCCGTACGTCGAACGTCATCGTCACCGTCGAGTACAGCGTCCAGCCCTCCGGTCCGGGCAGGGTCCCGCCGGCCACGGAAACCCAGGACAAGGCCCGTCAGTTGGCCGAGGCCCTCGCCGAGCGTTTCAACGAGTGAGCGCACGCCCCCGCAGGGGGGCGCACACGGCCCGCGTGACGGCGCGCACAGCAGGCGGGCTCCGGATCGGGCTACCGTTGCGGGGTCCCACACCCCTGAAGCACCACCGAGATGTCCCCAACGTCTGAAGGAACCATGCACCGATCAGCCTCGCGTCTCACCCGCGTTCTCGCCTGCGCAGCCGTCCCGGTGATCCTCACCGTCGCCGGCTGCTCCTCCGACTCGGGGAAGTCCTCCTCGGGCTCGGACTCCGGCAAGAAGTCCTCGTCGGCCTCGTCCGCCAAGCCGAGCACGAAGGGCTCGACCTCGCTGGAGAAGGTGGCGTTCGCGAAGCTGCCGGACCCCTGCAAGTCGGTGCCCGCCAAGACCGTCGAGTCCCTCGTGCGCGACGCGAAGGACAAGAACGGCACGGCCGCGAAGTCGAACGACCTCGCCAACCGCGCCAGCTGCTCCTGGAACGGCCTGGAGACGGACGGCGTGAAGGGCTCGCAGTACCGCTGGCTCTCCGTGTCGCTCGTCCGCTACGACTCGCACGCCTCCCTCGGCAGCGGCAACAAGCGCGCGGAGGAGCAGTACAACAAGCAGATAGACCTGGCGAAGACCACGAAGGACGCGCACGACGTCAAGGTCGAGCAGGCCGACGGGGTCGGCGACCAGGGCACGTCCGTGATCTACGGGATCAAGAAGGACGTCGACTTCTTCAACACCACCGTCGTGGCCCGCACCCAGAACGTCGTGATCACCCTCGACTTCAACGGTGCCGCCTACGAGGGCGCCGGCGCGCCCGACCAGGCGAAGCTGCTCCAGGACGCGATCGCCGCTACCAAGGAGGTCGTGACCTCGGTGGCCAACGGCGGCAACGACCAGGCGCCTTCCGGCGCCGAGTCCCCGGCGGGTTCCGCTTCGGCGTCGGCGTCGGCCTCGCCCAAGCAGTAGGGTCCTGCGGTGCGGGTGACGCAGAGTCACCCGTACGCTGTGCCTGCCTGTAGCTCGACAAGGGAGGGGATCGCGCGTGGCCGCGATGCAGCTGACCCGTACGCACCGCATTCTGGTCGGTGTCGTGGTCGCCGGAGCCGTCGTCATCGCGGGTATCGGTTTCGCGGGGTCGTACGCCGCGGTCCGCGCCCTGGCGCTGAAGAAAGGCTTCGGCAGCTTCTCGCTGGTGTTCCCGATCGGTATCGACGCGGGTATCTGCGTGCTGCTCGCGCTGGACCTGCTGCTGACCTGGATCCGGATCCCGTTCCCCCTGCTGCGGCAGACGGCCTGGCTGCT